>DASXKD010000103.1:0-9541 GCA_036497045.1 Streptosporangiaceae bacterium
CTCAGCTGAACAGCCCAGCCGTGGTCAGGGCGCGATGCCTAGCCGGGCGGCTTCGCGGGCCGCGGCCGTCCGGGACGAGACACCGATCTTGGACAGGACCGCGGAGACGTGGTGGTGCACGGTCCGTTCGGAGATGAACAGTTGCCGGGAGATCTCCCGATCGGGCAGGCCCTGCGACAGCAGCGCCAGGACCTCCTGCTCGCGGGCGGTGAGCCCGGCCGGGGCGGCCCGGGTGGCCGCGCGGGGCCCGCGGGGGATCGAGGTCATGCCGAGTTCCTTCATCCGCCGCCTGGCCGCGGCGGCGGTTGCGCGGGCCCCGAGATCGTCCAGAACGGTGAGGGCTGCCCGGAGTGCGGCACCGTCCTGAGAGGAAATGATCCGGGTCAGGGCGGCGTCGTAGGTCCGGCCGAGCCGCTCCCAGGCGGCGGCGCTGCCCTGCCAGTCGCCCGCGAACTCCAGCGCATACGGTTCCGGCAGGCCGGCCGGCAGCTCCACGCCCGCGCCGAGTCGCCATAGCCAGATTGCCAGTGACCCGAGCTTCCATGGATCGACGTGGCCGAGCGCCTGCTCGTAGGCATCCTTTGCCTCGTGGCAGGCGAGATCGGGCTGGCCGGACACCCACAGCAGTTCCGCCCGCACCGCCCGGACTTGCGCGACCCATACTGGCGAGACGATCCCCGCGGCCAGCGCTGCCGAGGAGTCCAGCAGCTCAGCGTGGCCAGGCTCGCCGCGGCGGCCGCGGATAGTGCCGAGGGCCCGCAGCGGGTAGAGCTGATTCGACGATGAGACATCCGGGATGGCGAGCACCTCATTGCAGAGATCCACGGCCTCGTCCCAGCGCCCGAGCAGCAGCAGGGTATCCGCTTGGGCACCACGCATGCAGCGCGTGCGCCAGCGCAGCTCGCGCCGTTCGCAGAAGGCCATGCCCGCGCGGTAGCAGCGCTGGGCCTCCTCCAGCCGCTGCATGTTGACGCAGCAGTCCTGCAGGACAACGTAAGCGTCGGCCGCTTCCTCCTCCAGGTGGGCGTCGAGCGCCAGCTGGAGGGCCTGCTCGAGGGAGCCGATCCCGTCCTGGCCGCTGTCGACGAGGAAGGCGCCCGTCGCGAGCAGGGCCTGGCTCACGACATCATCGCAGCCCAGTCGCTTGCCGAGTTCGAGTGTCTGGGCGATGGCGTCGAGGGCCTCAGCGTGCCGCCCGGTGTCCCACATTATGCTGGCGGCACTGATCTGGGCCGCTGCCAGCTGCGGGCCGGGTGGCAGCGGCTGCAGAACCCGCAGGGCCTCCTCGGCGGCCCGGATGCTCTCGTCTCCCCGGCACTGCTGCCACAGGTTGCCCGACAGCATGTTCAGGTCCTCGCCCACCTGCAGGGTGTCGCCCAGTTCGCGGCGGTGCTGTACAGCGGTGCGCAGCGCTGCCTCGGCGCCCTCCAGCCGGTCGAGCAGCGAGCACTCGGCCGCGAGTCCTTCCTGCAGCCCGGCCAGGCCCGGCAGGTCCGCGGGGTCGGCGTAACGCAGCGCCCGCTGGTATTGCGCGGCCGCCTCACGGTGGGCACCCAGTGCCGCCGACCGGCGGGCCGCCGCCAGGGCATACCGCCCGATGGCAGCAACATCGCCGGCGCCTTCGGCGTGGTGGGCCAGCACGGCCGGGTCGGTCTCGCCGGTGTCCGCGAGCACCGCGAGCACCCGTGCGTGCAGCTCACCCCGGCGATGCGGTCCGATCGCCTCCTCCACCGCCATCCGGGCCAGCTCGTGCCGGAACCGCAGGCCGCCCGCGTCAGCCGTGAGGAGGCCGGTCCGCAGGCAGTCATCCAGCGGTGCTGCCGATCCACCGAGAACCGACGCGATAACTTCGGGGTCAATACTGGTTCCGATGACGGCGGCTGCCTGCACGGCTTCGCGGACCGGGGCACTGGCACGGGCCAGGCGGGCGCCCACTACGTCGCGCACCGTCGGCGGCATCGCGGGCCAGCCTGCCTCGATGGCCTCGCAGACCAGGAACGGGTTGCCGCCGGTCACCCGGCACAACTCAGCAGCGTCCACGTCGCGCTGCCCGGCCAGTGCCCGGACGGCATCATCGGACAGTGGTGGCAAGCCCATCCGCCGGGTCGCACGGTGGGTGGCGAGGTCACCGAGCAGCAGCCGCAACCGGTCGTCACCAAGCTCGTCGTCCCGGTAGGTGACCAGGACCAGCGCCTTCATCCGGCCCAGCCGCCGCCCGGCGAACCTCAGCAGGTCGATCGTTGCCTCATCCGCCCAGTGCACGTCCTCGATCACCGCGACGGTCAGCACCGCCGGCGAATCGAGCTCGGCAAGGAACGCCCCGAACAGCCGATCCGGCCCCGCGCCCTGCCCGCATAGCTCCGCAAGCTCGCCGCCCGCCTGCGCGGCGATATCAAACAACGGGCCCAGTGGTCGCGGCGTCAGCAGCCCATCGCACCCGCCCCAGAGCCACCGCGCCCCGCCCAGCTGCGCCTGGAACGCCTCTACCAGGGCCGTCTTGCCGATCCCCGACTCGCCCGACACCAGCACAAGCCGCCCGCTACCAGCCCTGGCCTCGGCCGCATATCCAGCCAGCGCATCCAGGAACGACGACCGCTCAAGCAGCTCCATCGGCCAACCCCCCGCCCCCTATCAAGGATTCTCCCCTGGTGCAGCAAACAGCGCCACTCGTGGCTACAGGCTCAGTTCTCACCATCTGGGGGCCGGCATCTTCTTGATCCCCAGGGTCCTGCAGCGCAGATCACGGCGGGATCTACTAGTAAAGCGAGCGTAAAATACCGCCTTGTAGAACGTCAACGTTGAAAACACCGGGCTCACCGCCGTTCGTGTACCGCTTGGCCACTGTCGAGGAGGTCGTGGGCGCGCAGGGCGAACCACCATTCCGCCAGGTGCTCGGTCCGGTACGCGATCGGCCTGACCATCGTGATCGCCGGAGGCCTTATCGCGTCCGGGTGGGGCGTGATCGGGCACCCGAACGCCACCGCCTACGCCGCGTCCAAGGCCGGGCTGATCGCGCTGACCAAGGGACTTGGCCGGGAACTGGGGCCGCAGGGAATCCTCACCAACGCCATCGCGCCGTCCTTCATCGACACCGAGCAGTTGCGGGTGGACGCCGACGACGCCGGGATCACACTGGAGGAGATGCGCCAGCGGTACCGCGAACAGATCCCGGTGCGCCGCCTCGCCGCCCCCGAGGACATCGCCGGCGCCGTCGCGTTCCTGGCCGGGCCGGGAGGCAGCGCGGTGATCGGCCAGGTGCTCCAGCCCAACGGCGGCGTCACCCGCACCAGGGCCTGAGGCCCGTCCCGGCGCCCGGCTACCCCACGCACAGGAGGGCCTCCCATGCCAGAGCAGAACCACGACTCCGCCGTGCCACGGCCGCCGGTCGGGCCGGTGGACGGCCGCCTGGTGCCCAGGTTCGCGGGCGCGGGCACGTTCGCCCGGCTGCCGGAGATCGACCGGGTCTCCGGGTACGACGTCGCGATCCTCGGTGTCCCGTTCGACAACGGGACGTCGTACCGGCCGGGGGCCAGGTTCGGCCCGATGGCCGTCCGCCAGGCATCACGGCATCTGCGGCCGGGGCATCACGTCGAGCTTGACTGCAGCCCGTTCCGTGAGATCCAGGTGGTGGACGCCGGGGACGTCCCGGTCACCCCATTCTCCATCGACGCCGCGGTGGAGCAGATCGGCGCCCACGCGGCGGAACTGGTCACCGGCGGCCGCACCGTGATCGCGATCGGTGGGGACCACACGATCGCCCTGCCGATGCTGCGCTCTGTGGCCAGGGAACACGGGCCGGTCGCGCTCGTCCACTTCGACGCGCACCTGGACACCTGGGACACCTACTTCGACGCGCCGATCACGCACGGCACCATCTTCCGCCGCGCCTTCGAGGAGAAACTCCTGGTCGAGGACCACTCGGTGCACATCGGCATCCGCGGCCCGCTGTACGACCGGGCCGACCTGGCCGACGACGCCGGGTTCGGCTTCCGCACCATCCGGGCCAGCGACGTGGACGTCATGGGCGTGCGCGAGACGATCGGGACGATCACCGGGCGGACCGCCGGCCTGCCGGTGTACCTGTCCCTGGACATCGACGTGCTCGACCCGGCGTTCGCGCCCGGCACCGGCACCCCCGAGGCCGGCGGCCTGACCAGCCGGGAACTGCTGTCCGTGCTGCGCGGCCTGACCGGGCTGCACCTGGTCGGCGCCGACGTCGTCGAGGTCGCGCCGGCCTACGACCACGCGGAGATCACCTCGATCGCCGCCGCGACCGTCGTCTACGACCTGCTCACCCTGCTGGCCCGCCGCGGCTGACCCGCCGGGCCCCGGTGCGCCGCTACGGGCTGGTGATGACCTGCTTCGGGGTGAGAACGTAACTCCCGGTGAGCGATGCGGGATCGCCGCTGGCGAGGAGCCCGGCGCACTTGTGCACGCGGTACCAGTGCAGGGTGCCGCCGTTAGCCAGGAGCTTCAGCTTGCCTGTCTTGTTGGCATAGGTGACCGTCACCTCCCCGCCGGACGTGGCGCCGGCGCCGCCGACCACCGCGCTGCAGTTGAAGATCGAGAAGGCGAGCCGGACGTGGCTGATCGTGCCGCGGCTCACCCCGGTGCCCGCGTCGTAGGAGGTGAGGTTGAGCTGCCACGGCAAGCCGCTGGGCATCAGACGGGGAGCGCCGGTCGGTCCGAAGCACCGATAGGACGCCGCGGTGACCGAGCCGATGCCGGCGCCTGGCAGCCCGCTGCCCGGCTTCACCGTGCCGGACATGTCCGACGACTGGCAGTTCACGACACTGCCGGTCGTCGTGTCCTTCAGCGTGGTCGCGCCCGCCTTGGCTATGACGCCCCCGCCCGGGCGCACGGTCCAGGTCCGCGTCGTGGCCCCGGCCGGTGCCGCCGTGGCCGGGCCGGTGGCCAGGACCGCCGCCGTGGCCAGGGCCATCACGGTGACAGCGGAGCGCATCGCGGCTATCCGGGCAGGTGGCGGCGGGAGCCGATGACGCGGAACCGGCCCGCTACGAAGTCGCCGTCGGTGTAGGCGGCGTTCGCCGCCGGGTTCGCCCCGGTCGCGTGGAAGTCGGAGAACGCGGCCGACTGGTTCACGTACACCCCGCCGGTGAGGTTCTCCGACAGGGCCACGCCGACATCGAGCGCCGCGTCCCGCACCTGGCCCAGGTACCACTCGTCGGTCGAGTAGACGCTGGCGGTCAGCGCGCCCTTAGCCGCGGCAACCTGGCGGAACAGGGCCACGGAAGCCGCCGCGCCCGGGGTGGACACCAGGTAGGAGACCGGCCCGAAGCATTCGCCCGCGATCTCCGGCGAATCGGCCGAGGCGTGCACCACCAGCGGGGTGCGCACCCGGGCATCGGGGAACCCCGGGTGCCCGATGGCTCTGCTTGGCACCGCGACCCGGCCGGCGCCGGTGGCCCGCGCGGCGGCGGCGTCCAGCCTGCTGAGCACCCCGTCGTTGACGATCGCGCCGAGCAGTTCGACCGCCTGGGCGTCCGGCCCCATCGTGGCGTCGATCGCCGCGCCCAGGTCGGCGGCCAGTTCCGGTACGTCCTTGTGGCCCTGGTCGGTGTCGATGCCTTCGGTGGGCACCAGCAGGTCCTGCGGCGTGGTGCACATCTGGCCGCTGTAAAGCACCAGCGAGAACGCCAGGTTGGCGAGCATGCCCGCATAGTCGGACGTGGACTCGATCAGCACCATGTTCACGCCGGCCTTCTCGGTGTACACCCGGGCCTGGCGGGCGTGCTCCTCCAGCCAGTCACCGAACGCGGTGGACCCGGTGAAGTCGACGATCTTGATCTCCGGCCGGACGGCCAGGACCTTGGCCAGGCCCTCGCCCGGCGCCTCGGGCGCGAGCAGGGCCAGGTTCGGGTCGAAACCGTATTCGCCGAGCACCTCGCGCACCACGGACACCGTGATCGCCAGCGGGAGCACCGCGCCCGGGTGCGGCTTGACGATCACCGCGTTTCCGGTGGCGAGGCTGGCGAACAGACCTGGGTAGGCATTCCAGGTCGGGAACGTGGTGCAGCCCACGACCAGGGCGATGCCCCGCGGGACCGGGGTGAACGTCTTCTCCATCCGCAGCGCGGGCCGCTTGCCCTGCGGCTTCTCCCATACCGCGGTGTCGGCGTGCCGGGTCTGCTCGGCATAGGCGTAGGCGACCGCCTCCAGCGCCCGGTCCTGCGCGTGCGTGCCGCCGGCCTGGAACGACATAACGAACGCCTGGCCGCTGGTGTGCATGACCGCGTGCGCGATCTCGAAGCTGCGGGCGTTGATCCGATCGAGAATCTCCAGGCACACCGCCGCGCGGACCTGCGGGCCCGCCGCCCGCCAGCCGGGCAGCGCCGCGGTGGCCGCGGCGATCAGCGCGTCCGCGCCCAGGTGCTCGTAGCTGACGCCCAGGTCCAGGCCGTAGGGCGAGACCTCGTCGCCGGCCTGCCCGTCCGCCCCCGGCTGGCCCAGCGGGAACGGCTTGCCCAGGTGCGCCTCGAACGCGGCCTTCCCGGCCTCGGCAGTGCCCTCCCCGTACACCCGCGGGCTCGGCGACTCGGGGTAGGCCGACCAGTAGCCGCGCCCGGCGATCGCGGCCAGCGCCGCATCGAGCCGTTCGGAGTGCTTGGCTACGAGCACGGCCAGCGTTGGCTTGAGGTCAGCGGTCGCCTGTCCGTCCTTCGTGGATGTCATCGGAGATCTCCCCGGGGCTTGTGGCCGTCCGAGCGCGGCCAGCGGGTCGCGGGCCGCCCTTGCTTTTACCCCTGAACATTACGCATAGACCCGCAACCGTCCGCCTCCGGCCGCACGGGATCGGCGTTTCCGCGCCCGACGGCGCACTCACCGGAATGAGCGTTGCCAAATTCGGAGTTGTTTGGGCGCGACTGTCGCCGGTGCGTCGCTCGCGCTAGCTGATAGTCCGGCGGTACTCGCTCACCGGGGACGTGGCCTTAGCTGGTTGATGCGGGCTCGTAGAAGCGAATCCGGTTGGAGGCAGGGTCGATGAGCTGCATCTCTCTGACGTTCCCGGGACCTGGGCCGATGCCCGGATTGAAGAACGGATACCCGCGCTTGTCGAGTTCGGTGTGCAATGCGTCGATGTTGCGTACTTCGACGAGCACGGCCGTCCCTGGCGTTCCGTCGTCGTGATGCGAGGACAGGTGGAGCTTCATGCCGTCGCGCGAGACTTGCAGGTACACCGGCCGGTCGCCTTCGCCGGCCTGCCAGTCCAGCGAGCATCCGAGGTAGTCGATATAGAAGCGGATGGTCGCTGCAACGTCAAACATCCGCAGGATGGGGACCACAGAGACGACTCGGAGGTCTTCGGGACCGGCTGTCGATGGGCTGGACATGGGCGTGAGCCTACAGTTCTGCATCGTCACGCTACCGATTCGGGCCGTGCCACGTTCTAACGCGAGCATGCCTGATCAGGATGAGGTCGGTGGCTCAAGGTGCTACCCGGCTGCCTCGGCTGCGTTCTTGAGATGGTTCAGCCACGAGACCAGCGACCCGTCGAGCACCCGCTGCCTGCGGCTACCGGAGTTACGCTGTCCGCATGAGTGACCCCCTGTTGTCCCCCCAGGAAATCCGCGCCGCCGCCGCGGCGCACGATGAGCTGGGTCCTGAGTACAGCGACGCAGTAGTGGCATCGTTCCTTGAAAAAGTCGACAGGGAAGTAGCCGCCCGCGTTGACGTGCGCGTCGCGGGTATGCGCCAGCCAGAGCCGCCAGCGGAACTAGAAAACCGTCGCACGCTGCTGAAAGGTATAGCGGTCGGCATCGGCGTCAGCGGCATTTCCGTCTTCGTGGTTGGTGGTAATGCCGATGAACGACTGCATCGCCTTCTCTGGGTGCTGCTTGTCCTCGCGGTGGTATGCGCGGTCGGTGCGGACTGGGCGGGGCGGCAACTGAGGAGCCGCCGGGCCGCCGGACGGCAACGGCCTCGCGCCACCGCCATCCCCGGCAACAACCAGCGCATGATCTAGCTACTTCGACCTGAAGAACCCGGGGCCGTGGTCTGTGATCGTGCCCGGTGTGGAGGGAGGATGACCTCGGCCCCTTGTGCTGGAAGGGATCGAGGTCATCATGTTCGGCACCTTAGGCGATGGGCCCTGGCCGGGCCGGGCCTTGCCCGCTGCTGGAGCCATGACCGGGCGCACTGGTTCTTCGCCCGTGCCCGGTGGAACCCCAGCTCGGCCCACGTCAAACCTAAGAGGGCCGGTAAGCCGAATGTTACCTGGGGTTATATTCCATTAGGCTTACCGGGTGTACTGCGCCCGCTTCAAGATCGGGCTGACAACGCCACGACCTGCTGAAACTCACGGAACGCGGCCACGAGGCTGGATCCAACGTAGTGAGCGTTGAGCCCACTGGGGTTGGGCAGGACCCATACCCGCGCACCGGCCAAGGTCTCCTCCTGGCGGCCGGTCTGTGCGCCGGGTCGGCCGAACGCCGTCCGGTACACCGTGATCCCCACGACCGCCACCCAGTGGGGGCGCAGCCGGGCCACCTTGGCGGCCAGTGCCGCGCCACCGTCGCGGATCTCGGCCGGGGTCAGTTCGGCGGCGCTGGCGGTCGCGCGGGCGACGACGTTGGTAATGCCGAGGCCCAGTGGCAGCAGCTCCCGCTGCTCGGCCGGGCGGAGCAGGCGCGGGGTGAACCCCGAGGCATGCAGCGCGGGCCAGAACCGGTTGCCGGGCCGGGCGAAGTGGTACCCGGTGGCCGCCGAGTACAGCCCCGGGTTGATCCCGGAGAACAGCACCCGCAGCCCCGGCGCCACCACGTCCGGAATCGTCGTGTCCCTGGCTGCGAGCAACTGCTCCGGGGCCGGGCGGCTGTTGCGGCCACCGATGGCTCCCGCTGAGGTCACGCTCCCCGCGCCGCGCCTCGGCGGGAGAGGACATCGACGGCCGCCGCCACGAGTAGCACCGCGGCGACGACGACGTCAATCCACTGGCTCGACACGCCTAGCAGGTAAAGGCCGTTGTAGATGCCACCGATGACGAGGCCGCCCAGTACGCCGTGGATGGTCTTGCCCCGGCCGCCGAAGAGGCTGGTGCCGCCGATGACCGCCGCGGCCACCGCGAGCAGCACGTAGCTGTTGGCGGTCTTGATGATGTTGGTGGTCAGCGAGACCTGCCACGAGGCGAACAGCACGCCGGCGATCCCAGAGGTCAGGGCGGCGAGGACGAAGCCCCAGGTTCGGACGGCGGGCAGGCTGACCCCGGCTCGCCGCGCCGCCTCCGCATTGCCGCCGATGGCATACACGTAGCGGCCGAAGCGGGTCCGCTGCAGCAGGACCGTCGAGGCCGCGAGCACGACCAGGACGATCGGAATGATGTAGGGGACCCCCTCGATCGTCCCGGAGTGGGCTCGGTTGACGTTGCAAATGGCGACGAGCGCGATTCCCGCCACCGCCATGAGGGCGATCTTGATCGCGGTGAGGCTGCGCGGCGGAGTCTCCAGGCCGGCGCGGCGCTTGCGGGCGTCCCGCAGCCACAGCCAGGCGCCGGCGCCTCCGACCAGTACGGCCAGCAAGATCC
>DASXKD010000104.1:0-14264 GCA_036497045.1 Streptosporangiaceae bacterium
GCACGTAGATCGGGACGCCCGCCTCGTTCTCCAGGCTGTACGCCGCCACCCGGTCTCCCCCGGCTGCCCGCAGCACCGCAAGCGCGGCGGCCCGGCCGAGCAGGTTCGGTGGCAGCGACAGCCTGCCGTCCTGGTCGGGGAAGGCGGGCAGGACGGCTATCACATGCAGCGCCGGGTTTGCGGCGAGGGCCCTGGCCAGCACGTCCGCGACCGTGGTGGACCACAGGTACTGGTCTTCCAGGTAGATCAGGGAGCGGCCGCGCGGCAGCACCTTGAGGTAGGCGCGGGCGATGCTGCGCTCCCCGTGCGGCGCGAAACTGTAGCCGCGCCGCCGGTAGGGGTAGGTACGCAGCACCTGGACCGCGTGATGGCCGCACCTGGGGGGATCCGGCTGCTGCGGCGGGAGCCGCCTGGCGTCGTCATCCACGTGGCCGAGCAGGTCGTGGATCCGGGCCAGCGGGTTGCGGGTGAGCGGGGCCGGGTCCTCCCAGCGCTCCCGGAACACGGTCTCCAGGTCACCCACCGCGGGACCGGAGATCATCAGCTGGATGTCGTGCCACGGGGGACGGTCGCCGTATACCGCGGCCATCGGCTGGCGCTGCGGGTCCCCGTGATGTGCCGCGTCGTCGCGGCGGCTGTGGCACAGGTCGATGCCGCCGACGAAGGCCACATCAATTTCCGGGCGGCCGGCGTGCCGCAGCACCACGAGCTTCATGTGGTGCGAGCCTCCGGGGCGCACCCGCATGTCCAGCAGGCACTGGCCGCCGGCGGCGTCGATTTCCTCGCCCAGGTGCCGGTTCTCCTGCTCGCTGAACTGGAACCGGTCCAAGTGCGACCGCCAGACCAGGCCGCGGACGAGCACGCCGCGCCGGGCCGCGCCGCAGAACGCGGCCGCCACCTCCGGGCCCGCGTCCGCCAGCCATTGGTCGGGGTCCCCGCGCCAGTCGGTGAACAGCAGAAGGTCGCCGGTCTGCAGGCCGCGGACCCGGGACAGCAACTCGGCGAAGTAGGGCCTGCCGTGGATCAGTGGGCGCACCTCGTTGCCCGTGGTCCACGCCGCTCCGTCCGGGTGCCTGCTGTCCAGCCGCGTCGCCGGGTTACCCCGCTCCGCGGCGGTCAGAAACCAATCAGCGAGTGGCATGCCCGGTGGCTACCCCGGAATGCCGCGGGCATCCGCGTCAGCGGGGCAGTTCCACCACGGTGATGAAGAAGTTGTCGATCTGCCGGATCACGTCCATGAACTGCTCGAAATCCACGGGCTTGCTGACATACGCGTTGGCGTGCAGGGCGTAGCTGCGCAGGATGTCCTCTTCGGCCTGGGATGTGGTCAAGATCACCACCGGGATAACCCGCAGCCGTGGATCTTCCTTCAGTTCGGCGAGCACTTCCAGGCCGTCCCGGCGGGGCAGGTTGAGATCGAGCAGGATCAGGCCCGGCCGCGGCGCGCTGGCGTACTCGCCGGTCTGATGCAGGAATTGCATTGCCTGCTCGCCGTCGTTTACCACGTGCAACTGGTTTCGTATCTTGTGGTGCTCGAATGCTTCCCGGGTCATCAGCACATCGCCAGGATCGTCCTCGACCAGCAGCACGTCGACCATCTTGGTGCTGCCGCCTTCAGTCACTGGCATTCTCGTCCTCCGGGAGCGCTGGCAGGGTGAACCAGAAACGGGCTCCGGCCGTGATCGTCGTGTCGAGCCAGATCCGGCCGCCGTGATACTCGATGATCTTCCTTACCATGGCCAGGCCTATTCCGGTGCCTGGATAGGACGCCTTGTCGTGCAGCCGCTGGAAAATCACGAATATCCGCTCGGCGTATTCCGGCTCAATGCCGATTCCATTGTCGCTAAAGGAGAACAACCAGAACTCCCCGTCCCTGCGGACCGAGACCGTGACCCGGGGCGGCTCATCCGCGCGGAACTTCAGCGCGTTGCCGATCAGGTTCTGGAACACGGCGGTCAGCAGGGATGCCTCGCCGAGCACCACCGGCAGTTCGCCCACCTCGATCGTCGCGTGCGTGCGCCGCACGTCGGCCGCGAGGTTGGCCCATGCCTGGGCGAGCAGCACCGCGCAGGACACCGGCTCACGGCGCTGCGCGGTCCGCCCCACCCGGCTGAACGCGAGCAGGTCGTTGATCAGCGCCTGCATCCGCTTGGCGCCATCGACCGCGTGCTCGATGTACTCGTCCGCCTTGGCATCCAGCTGGCCTGCGTAGCGGCGCTGCAGCAACTGGCAGAAGCTGGCCACCTTGCGCAGCGGCTCCTGCAGGTCGTGCGAGGCGACGTAGGCGAACTGCTCCAGTTCCGAGTTGGACCGTTGCAGGTCCTCCGTCCTGGCCTCCAGGCTCGCGTGCGCGGCCTGCACCGCCGACAGTTCGGCCAGGATGCGTTCCCGCATCCGGTTCACATCCAGCCCCACGGCCCGCATCTCGGCCGGGCCGCCTGGTTCCACCTGGTGCTCGAAGTCGCCCTCGGCCACCTGGCTGGCATCGGAGGCGAGCCGGCGCAGTGGCAGGATCGCCGACCGCCACAAGCCGAACGCCAGCACGAGCACGGTGGCCAGCAGTGCGACGGCGATCACGATGAGGGTCGCCTGGAGCACCGAGGCCGCGTCATGCAACGTCCCGGTTGCTTGTTGCCGCTGCACAGCGAGGTTGGTCTGCAGGCGGGCAAGCGCGGCCCGGATCTGGTCGAAATCCACCTTGCCCTGGTTGACCGAAGGGCCCGTGGGTGGGGCTTTCCCCAACACGGCTACCTGCTGGATCGTGGGCAGGGCGTAGGTGACACGCCAGTTGGCGGTCCGCTGCAGCACCTGGTTGAGCTCGGCCTGGGCGGCCGGCATGCCGGCCAGCAACGGCCGCAACCTGGCGACCTGCTGTTGCTGCCCGGACAGTCCGTCGTGGTACGGCACCAGGAACGGGAGCTGCGCGCTGAGCGCGTAGCCGCGCACGCCGGTCTCCTGGTTCAGTAGTTCGACTTCCAGTTGCGAGGCGTGAAACGCGGCGGGGTCGAGCGTGTTCACCACCCGGTTACGGGCGGTCGTCAGGTCGGCCAGCGCCGTGCCGCCCACCCCGATCGCGAGCAGCGAGAACAGCCCGACGATGAGGACACCGAGGCCGATTATCCGGCCGAACGGCCAGCCACCGGAGAACCTGGCCGCCATGGCGCTGGCCCGCTCCGACGCGGTTGGCCGGCTCAGGCCATCGGGCCGAGCCATGCCGCTGGGCCGAGCCATGCCGCTGGGACGGCGCGCGCCGTCAGGCCCGCGCATGCCGCCCGGCTGCCTCGGGGGCCGCGGCCAGCCCCGGGTGCCGGGCGGCTCCGGCGCCGCGGGCTCGGTGATCGGCCCCGCGCCTGGCAGCACGTCCATGGCTCCCGGTGTCCCGGCCAGCCCCGGATCCCGTTCTGGGCCGGGCGCCACGGTTTCCGGGCCTGGCACCGCGCCGACTGGTCCGGGGCCGGGCGCCGGGCGGGGCGTCGCAGATCCTGGGGCGGGCGGCGCGCCGGCTGGCCCCGGACCGGGTTCCGCGGCGGGCACGACGGTTCGCGGGGCGGGCATCGTTCCGGCCGGCCCCGGAGGGGCGGGCATCGTTCCGGCCGGCCCCGGATCACGGTCCGGTGCGGGTGAGGCGGGTTCGTTGGCCAGCGCTGCCGCGGGCTGCCCGGGGACAGGGCCGGTTTCGGGTACCGCTGATTCCGCTTCCGCATCAGGTGCCCCGGTGCCTGGCGCGGCGCCGGTCCGCCCCGGCCGGGTGAGCCGGGCCGCCACGGCGCGCAGCCGGGCCAGGCCGCCGGCCCCGCCACGCGGGCTGCCGGCCGCAGGGTTGCCAGGATCCGGTTCCTCGCCTGGGGCGGCGGCGGGCACCGGGGAGCGTATTGCATCAAAATCTGGTGCGGCCTCCCCGGCATCCGGCGGCAGGTCGGTCATGTGCCGACCACGGCAGGAAATCCGAGTGCAAGCACGGCCAGATCGTCGTCCAGGTCCCCGCCGTTGAGTTCACGCACCCGGTCGATCAGCCTGTCCAGCAGGCGCTCGTCCCGCGGTTCGCGTTCCCGCCCAGCCGGGAGCGCGGCGCGCAGGTACGTCTCGATGATCTCGGTCAGCCCGTCGCTGCCCAGCCGCTCCGGGCCGGTGCCGATCCGCCCCTCGATCAGGCCGTCGGTGTACATGAGCAGGGTCCAGTTGTGCCCCAAGGCCACCTCGCTGACCGGCCAGTCCTGCACGTGCGTGATGCCTGGGGGCGCGCTGACCGGGGCCCTCAGCTCGCTCACCCCGTCCGGGGTGAGCAGCAGCGGCGGCGGGTGCCCGGCCAGGTGCAGCCGCGCGTGCGCCCGGTCCGGCGCGACCGACATCATGCACAACGTGGCGAACAGCCGCTCCTCGTGCCGCTCATGCTCCAGCACCTGCTGCACCGCGGACAGCACCTCTGTCATCGGCCGGCCAGCAAGCACCATGGTGCGCCACGCGACGCGCAGGCACACGCCTAGCGCCGCCTCTTCCGGGCCGCGCCCGCAGACGTCGCCGATCACCACGTGTATCCAGCCGTCGGCGGCCTCGACCAGGTCGAAGAAGTCACCGCCGACCAGCATCTGGCCACCGCCGGGACGGTATCGCGTGGCCACGGTCAGCCGGGAGTCGGAAATCAGCGGCGACGGCAGCAGGCCGCGCTCCAGCCGGGCGTTCTCCCGCGCGTAGATCTGCGCCTCGCGCAACTGCTGCTGCATTTCCTCGAACCGGCGGCGTTCTACCGCGTAGCGGATGACCCGGTTCAGCAGTTTCCCGTCCACCTGGCCCTTGACCAGGTAATCCTGCGCGCCCGCGCGGACCGCCTCGGCACCGAGATGCTCGTCGGCCAGCCCGGTCAGCACGACCACGGCGACCTGGGGCACGTTCTCCTGGAGCCAGTGCACACCCTGCAACTGGTGCGCATCGGGGAGGTCAAGGTCGAGCAGCACGCATGCCGCCGCAGGCAGCAGTGGCTTTGCCTCGGTGATCGACCGCACCCGGTCGAGCGCGACCGGGGCCCCCGCCTCCACCAGGTATTCCTGGACGAGAAGAGCGTCCCCATCGTCGTCCTCGATGAGCAGCACCTGCACCTGACCTGGCACGGCCGCGGGGGCCGGGACCCTGGCCTGCGCGGCGTCCCGAGTCACCGTCCGGCCCTGTTCATGGCTTTCGTGGGCGTTCCATCCCTCACTGGCAAGGTGTGCGGTTGAGTAAGCATAGTTGGCCCCATGCCTTAGCTGCCGGGCACCTGGATAACGGTGTCACGACGTTCTGCCAGCGGCTGGCCTGCGTGCCTGAGCCGGACCGGGGCGGCTGTGCGGTATTCCACTGTCCGCCCTGCTCGTAGCCTGTTCATCGGGTCACCGATGAGCTTTGCCCGCAAGGAACGTTACACCGGTAAAGCGACGGGCTGATGCCGCCGCCGTGCCCCGCGCCCGGCCTGGCAGGCCCCGGCACGAGGAGGGTTCGCCATGGAGTTCAAGCTTGAGCTGGTCCTGGTCCCGGTCACGGACGTGGACCGCGCCAAGTCGTTCTACACCGTCCAGGCCGGCTTCGGCCTGGAGGTTGACACCCCGGTGGGTGAGGACATGCGGGTGGTCCAGGTGACGCCGCCGGGTTCGGCCTGTTCGGTGGGGTTCGGCGTGGGCATCACGACCGCTCCGCCTGGCTCGGCGCAGGGGCTGCACCTGGTCGTCTCCGACATCGTGGCCGCGCGCGCCGACCTGGTGAAGCGCGGGGTCGAGGTCAGCGAGATCCGGCACCTGGAGTCCGGCAGCTGGGTGCCAGGCCCTGACCCGCAGCGCGGGAACTACGAGTCGTTCGCCGATTTCTCCGACCCAGACGGCAACGTGTGGGTGCTGCAAGAGGTGAACAGGGCCGAGCCGACCGCGTGAGAAGAGGAGGCTGATCGCGTGCCAGGCCATGGAAACCACGGGCAGAGCCGGGAGCCGGTGGCACCCAGGATGACCGGGGAGCCGGCCGCGACCGGGCAACTGGCGCCTGGGGAACTGGCGCCCGGGGGGCCGACGGCCGGGGAGCCCACAGCCAGACAGCCGACGACCGGAGAGCCGGTGACCGGGGAGTTGGTGGCAGCGGTGGTCGCGGGCGATCAGTCCGCGTTCGCCGCCCTCACCCAGCGGTACCGGCGCGAACTGCATGTGCACTGCTACCGCATGCTCGCGTCGTTCGACGATGCCGAGGACGCGGTGCAGGAGACCTTCCTGCGCGCCTGGCGCGGCCGGGACGGCTTCGACGGCAGCACGATGTTCCGCGCCTGGCTGTACCGCATCGCGACCAACGTGTGCCTGGACATGCTCCGCCGCCGCGCGCACCGGGCCAGCGCGCTGCGCTCGTTCGCCGAGGTGCCCTGGCTCCAGCCATATCCGGATCGGCTGCTTGACGAGGCGGCCGCGCCAGGCGAGCAGCCCGACGCGACCGTGATCGAGCGGGAGACCATCGAGCTGGCGTTCGTGGCCGCGCTCCAGGTCCTGCCGCCGCGGCAGCGCGCCACGCTGATCGCCCGCGATGTGCTCGGCTGGCCCGCCAGCCAGACGGCCGTCCTGCTGGAAATGAGCGTGGCGGCGGCGAACAGCGCCCTCCAGCGGGCCCGAGCGACGATGCGCGAGCACCTGCCGGCTCACCGTTCTGACTGGTCAGGCCGGTCTGCCGGGCAGCTGAGCGACGCCGAGCGGGACCTGCTCGACCGGTTCATCGACGCGCACCAGCGCTGCGACGCCGCGGCTGCCGTGGCGATCGCCGCCCAGGACATCCGGATCACGATGCCCCCGTACCCGATGTGCTACGACGGGGTCGGCGCGATCGGGCCGCTCCTGGAACGCGCATTCGGGCCGGACCGGGACGGCGACTGGCGGCTCGTACCAACCGCGGCCAACCGGATGCCGGCCGCAGCCAACTACCTGCGCCGGCCGGGCGACTCGGAGTTCCGCGCCTTCAAGCTCGACGTGCTGCGCACGGGTGACGGGGTGATCGCCGAGATCACGACGTTTGGGGCCAATCTGTTCCCGGCCTTCGGCCTCCCCGGCACCCTCGGTCCGGGTACGCCCTGACCTACCGGGACACGGGCACTCCCCACGTTCCCTGCCCCCGGCAGCAGGGCATAACTGTTCCGAGCAGGCCCAATGTCCCTGCTCTTCTGGCCTGGGCAAGCCCAGCGCCCCGGCTCCGCCGGCCCGAGCAGGCCCAGCCCCCGGCTCTTCCGGCCCGAGCAGGCCCTGCCCCCCCGCTCTTCCGGCCCGGGCAAGCCCGGCACTCCCCGGCTCTTCTGGCCCGGGCAGGCCCAGCCCCGGGCCCATCTGGGTCGGAAATTTATTCGAATTCTTGGTGTGGCGGCGCACGATTGTCGGACCTGGTCGGTAGCATCGATACCAACAGGTTGGCTCTGTTCCTAGGGAGGTGAGGCAGATGCCCACAGCAGGCGCGACGGCGAAGCTGCCATCACCCCTGGATCGCACGGGGCTGCCGCCAGCCCTGGATCGCCGTGAGCCGCCCTCTCCCCTGGATCGCGATCCGGCGCGGGGGGCCCTGCTGCGCCGGGCAGAGGCGGTGGTGGCAGAGGCGTGGGCTGCCCAGGATGCGGAGCTCGACGCCGAGATCGCCGCCTTAGAAACGGGCGGCGTACTCACTGTTCCCGCCGAGGAGGAGCATCCAGGCCAGGCTCTCGACCCGGATGGCGTCCCGCCGCACCGGCTGCTTGAGTGGCTGGCCGACATGTCCGCCTCATCGTTCGATGAGTGCCTCGCGACCACAGCGGATGCCACCGGCCCCAACATGCCGCGGACAGGGGGCCGCGACCGCGTCAGGGATAGGGCAGTTGGATTCGTGCAGGGCGGGGGCGCCGATCTGTTGTCACCTGGGGCGGCGCTGGCCGGTTTTGCCGAAGATGCCCATCATGCAGGGCTGAGCAGGCTGACCGAGGATGAACTTGCGGGGGTGATCCGCGCCGGGCGCCGGCTGTCGTCTTGGGCCAGCGCGCTGGAACTGGCGGCGGTAAGTGATCTGATGCGGCGCCGGGAACAGCAGGAGGCGGCCGGGCACCCGCATGCCGCAGAGCACGTCGATGCCGAGATCGCTGCCCTGTTAACGCTGACCGGTCGCGGCGCCGGGCGTGTGCTGGATCTGGCAATGGCCCTGCGGCGGCTACCGCTAACCACCAGGGCACTGGCCGCCGGCGTGATCGATGTGCACCGCGCCGCCGTCATCGCCGATGAGACGACCGGGCTCGACGATGACCACGCGGCTGCTGTCGAAGACCATGTCCTGGTTCGCGCACCGGGACAGACCACCTCGCAGGTGCGAGCGGCGGCCCGCCGGGCGGTACTCGCCGCCGATCCGCGTGCCGCCCGCAAGCGGCAGGAGCAGGCGCAGCGAGAAGCCCGCGTCGAGCGCTGGGACGAGCACGCGGGCACGGCGGCACTCGCGGGCCGTGACCTCCCCCCGGCCGCTGTCATCGCTGCCGACCAGCACATTTCCGCTCTTGCCCGCGGGCTGCGGACCGCAGGGCTGGTTGGCACCGCCGACCAGCTCCGCGCCCAGGTCTTCCTCGCACTGCTCAGTGGCGTGTCGGCTGCCTCGTTGCTGCCGACCGGTCAGTACCAGCCAGACCCGTCAGCCAGCGACTATGGCAATTCGCCCGACCCAGGTACACCCGGTCACCCGAGAATGGCCGGCGACCCGGGGATGCGCCACGAACCGGGCATGCGCCCCGAACCGGGCACGCGCCACGGCGCGGGTATGCCCGGCGGGCCGGTCACTGGAGGCGGCCCGGGTAGTCCAAACTGGCCGGCCACGGCAACCGGACCGGGGCCACGCGCCGCTGCCTCTGCCTCGGCAACCGCTGACTGGCCTGGTATCCCGGCCGTGGCGGGCATGGTCAACCTGACCATGCCCTTGAGCGCCTGGCTCGGCATACTGAACTCGCCCGGCGAGGTAACCGGGTTCGGGCCGCTGACCGCCGATGACAGCCGTCACCTTGGCACGGCCATGATGGCGCACCCGCACACGCGATGGTGCGTGACCTTGACCAGCGCAGACGGCCGCCCGGTGGCCCATGGCTGCGCCCGCCCGGCGCACGGCCCCCCGCCACCGGTGAATGACTCCCCGCCACCAGTGCCCGGCCCACCGCCACCAGTGCCCGGCCCACCGCCACCGATGCACAGCCCCCCGCCACCGGTGGACAGCCCCCCGCCACCGGTGCCTGGGCCCGCACCTCCGGCCCGCGGTTCCACGCCGTCCGAGCACCGCCCTGACCTGCCCGAGCGCCACCTTGACTGGTCCGAGCACCCCCCTGACCTGCCCGAGCACCGCCCTGGCTGCTGGTCCGAGCACGGCTCCATCCCGCCCGGGCACGGCTCCGACTCACCCGGGTTGGGCCACGAACCGGCGGCCAGGCACCCGGCCCCATCAGGATCGGGGACCGCCGCTACGGCCGAAAGCGCTCGCCGAACGGGCAGCGTCAGGGGTGGAGCACGCGTTGCCGCTTGGCTGGCCAGTGTCCCCATGAGGTGGTTCGAGTCCACCGAGTGCACTCATCAGCGCCAGTCCGCGGCTTACCGGCCGCCCCCGGCGCTGCGGCATTTGATCGGGGTCAGGCAGCAAGTTTGCGCCTTCCCTGGCTGCCGTCGGCCCGCGAGCCAGTGCGACCTTGACCACACCACACCATTCCAGCGCGGTGGACTGACCTGCGAGTGCAATATCGCGCCGCTGTGCCGCAAGCACCACGAGGCCAAGCAAGCGCCGGGCTGGCACCTGGAGCACCTTCGGCCCGGCGTCCTGACCTGGACCACCCCGAGCGGGCGCAGTTACACCACCGAACCAACCGTCTATCCCGGTTGACTTGCGTCATCGCCGCAGGTAGCACGCCCGTGGCGTTATGGCTGGGCCTCGCCCGTTGCCGGGTGACCGGGCCTCGCGCTGCTGGACGGCCGATCTCGCGCTGCTGGACGGCGGACCTCGCGCTGCTGGACGGCCCAACTCGCGCTGCTGGACGGCCCAACTCGCGCACTGTGCGGTGTGGCCGCGCCTGGCCGTCAGGCTCCGGGCTGCGGCGCCGCGCTCACCTGGCGGCCCGAGCGCCTGACGATCGCGGCGAACGCGGCCGCGTCGTACAGCGCGGCGGCATGCTGATCGTTGTTGAAGTAGACGAAGACGTCCGCAGCGTCCGGCCACGCCTCCCTGGCCCGCTGCACCCAGCTGCCCAGGGCCTGGGCGCCGTACCGCGGCCAGGGCTCTGCCGCACCCTCGTGGAAGCGCAGATAACCCCAGTCCGCGGTGCGCCACAGTGGTGCCATCGGCCGGCCGAGCCGGTCTACCCAGCACAGGGCGGCGTTGTGGCTGGCAAGAAGCTGCCGGGTTTCGTCGGTCCACCAGGACTCGTGACGGAACTCCACTGCGACCCGGACCCGGCCCTCAGAGGCCGTGGGGCCGGGGAACCGCGCGAACTCAGCCAGGCAGGCATTCAGCGCGGCAGAGTCGGCCCGCAGGTTCGGCGGCAACTGGAGCAGCACCGGGCCAAGCCGGTCACCGAGGCCCGCCGCCGCCCGCATGAGCCGCGCCACCGGTTCCGCTGGATCCCGCAACCGTCGGACATGGGTCAGGTAGCGGCTCGCTTTGACCGTCATGACAAAACCGTTGGGTACCTTGGCCCGCCACGCGGCGAACGTGTCCGCGGTGGGGAGCCGGTAGAACGTACCGTTGTTCTCGACGGTGCCGTACCGGCTGGCGTAATACTCCAGCCAGCCGCGCTCGGCCAGACCTGGCGGGTAGAGCACTCCCCGCCAGTCGCGATACTGCCAGCCTGAGGTGCCGATCAGCACAGGCATCGCCAGGATCTAGCCTCCCTCCACCAGTCGATCTAGCTCCCCGGTCGCTCACCGCCATCCTCCGGGTTCCTCACCGGCCCCGGTTACTCACCAGCATCCCCGACTGCTCGCCGGATCCCCGGCTGCTTACTGGCATCCGCCGGTTGCCCCCTGGCCACCTCCCCCGCTGCTCAGGAGCCTGCCGACCGCCGCTGCCGGGGCAGGCAGCGCCGGTGCGCCGGTCCGCGCCCGGTCATTGACGGGTACACCGCGACCAGCACGGCGGGCAGCCAGCCGACCATCCAGACCGGGTCCAGGCTGTGCTGCCTGATCGCCTGCGCGATGGCCGCACCGAGGATGATCGCGGACAAGGCAAACGTCCCGGCCGCCACGATCCAGCGAGTCCATGTTCTCATCGTCATCCACCTCCGCTATGTAAAGCCTGTTTGACACCTCGAAGATATCCAGGCCGCTCGAAGATGTCAAGCTAGCTTTACACCACGGCAGAACCGCGCCGCGAAGTGTCAGGGATCCCGGGTCGCGATCCCCCACACGTGCGGGGCGGCGGGCGGGGGGATCCGGCTCCGCGGGAAACGGAACGCCTCGGACTGGACCACCGTGAACCCGGCCCCGGCGATCGTCGCCAGGGTGTCCCGGCTCACGTGGCACCCGCCACCCAATGGCGGCCAGACCGTGGCGTCCAGCACGCGCTGCACCCGGCGCAGGCCGGGGGTGTCCGCCCGGACATGCTCGAGAAACCGCAACTCGCCGCCCGGGCGCAGCACCCGGCGCACCTCGGCCAGGGCGGCCCGCTGATCGGCCACCGAACACAGCATCAGCGTCACCACGGCCGCGTCGAAGGAGCCGTCCGCGGCTGGGAGCCGTTCGGCCACCCCGTCACGGATCTCCACGGCGACCGGGGCCTGCCCGGCGTGCTCCACCGCGATCCGGCGCAGGTACGGATCCGGCTCCACCGCCAGGACGCCGGTGACCCCGGCCGGGTAGTGCGCGAAGTTCAGCCCGTTGCCCGCACCGACCTCGATCACCGAGCCAGCCAGGCCCGCAAGCGCGCGCTGGCGGTAGCCCGCCATCCCCTCCGCATCCATGCCGGGGCTGATCCTGGCGTAGAACCGCGCGAACAGTGGATGGCCCTTGCGTCCTTCCGGCACAGTTGGCTCCCCTCGCTGCGGGCGTGCCTGCTCAGGCTACTGGCGTGCAATCAAGCCGCGGGCTCCTCCCAGGCGAACGCGCTGAACTGCTCGTCCAGCGGTGCCTTGGTCATGCGGTTGGCCAGCGTCGACATGGTGTAGGCGCCGATGCCGAGCACCACATCCAGGGCGTTGCGGGCGGTGTACCCGTGACCAAGGAAGGCCTCCAGCGCGCGCAGTGGGCCAGCCACCTAGGATCGGAGCGGCTGGCCGTGCTCGAGGCCGACCTGCGGACGATGGTCCCGCAGGGCAGGTTCCGCCTCGACGTGCCGGGGTGGTTCGGTACTTGATCTGCGGACGGTAGAGGATGGACGGGTGACAACGGACCCCGAGGACACCGGCCCCGAACCGCAGGCCGTCATCGCGCCGCTGACCGGTGCGGCGATCTTCCTGGTGGTCGTGCTCGCCCCGGGCGAAGAAAGCGTCGCCATGGTGCACGCTCTCTGCGCGGACCTGGCCGGCCTGGTCCGTGCCGTGGGATTCCGGGATCTGGACGGGCACCTGACCTGCGTCACCGGTTTTGGTGCGGCAGCGTGGGACCGGATCGCCGGTACGGATAAGCCAGCCGAGCTTCATCCGTTCAGAGAAATAGAAGCGGGACCGCGGCATGCCGTGGCTACCGCAGGTGACCTGCTGTTCCATATCCGTGCCGTGCGGATGGACCTGTGTTTCGAACTGGCCAGCCAGATCATGGCCCGGCTTGGCCGCGCGGTGACCGTTGTCTCCGAGGTGCACGGCTTCCGCTATTTCGACGACCGCGACCTGATCGGCTTTGTTGACGGTACGGAGAACCCCACCGGCCTGGCTGCCGCGCGGGCGGCCTTGATCGGGGACGAGGATCCCGCCTTCGCGGGCGGCAGCTACGTGATTGTGCAGCAGTACCTGCACGATGTGGCCGGGTGGAACGCGCAGCCCGTCGAGGAGCAGGAGAAGATCATCGGGCGCACGAAGCTGTCCGACATCGAACTGGCCGACGACGTGAAGCCCAGTTACGCGCACAATGCGCTGAACGTCATCACCGGCGCCGACGGCGAGGAAGTGCAGATCCTCCGGGACAACATGCCGTTCGGCTCGGTCGGCGACGGGCGCTACGGCACCTACTTCATCGGCTACGCCCGCTCGCCGGCCACGATCGAGCAGATGCTCACCAACATGTTCGTCGGCTCTCCCGAGGGGAACTACGACCGGCTGCTTGACTTCAGCACGGCGATCACCGGGAACCTGTTCTTTGTGCCCGCGGTGCCACTGCTGGAAAACCTCGGCGCTCCCGCGCCCGCGCGCGAATCCGCCGCGGGCGTGGCAGAAGCCGCCGCGCCCGCTTGGCCCGGATCTCCGGGCTCCCTCAATATCGGCAGCCTGAAAGGGGCACCTGGCGATGGATAACCTGCACCGCGAGCTCGCACCACTCTCCGAGGCGGCCTGGACGCAGATCGAGGAGGAGGCCACCCGCACCCTCAAGCGCCATCTCGCCGGACGGCGGGTGGTGGACGTGGAGGGACCGGCGGGCTACGGGCTGTCCGCGGTGGGCACCGGCCGGGTGCGCGACATCGACGCGCCGGCCGACGGGGTGCGCGCCCGGCAGCGCCTGGCCGCGGCACTGGTGGAACTGCGCGTCCCGTTCACCTTGAACCGCGAAGAGATCGACGACGTGGAGCGCGGCGCGGAGGACTCCGACTGGCAGCCGGTCAAGGACGCCGCCCGCCAGATCGCCTTCGCCGAGGACCGCGCGATCTTCGACGGCTATCCGGCCGCCAGCATCCAGGGCATCAGGCCGGGCTCAAGCAATCCCCCGGTGAGCCTGCCCGCGGACGTGCGCGAGTACCCGGCGGCGATCGCCCGGGCGATCGGCCAGCTTCGCGAGAGTGGCGTCGACGGCCCGTATTCCGTGCTGCTCAGCGCCGACGCCTACGTCGCGGTCAGCGAGACCAGCGACCACGGCTACCCGGTACTCGAGCATCTGCGGCGGCTGGTCAACGGCGACATCATCTGGGCGCCCGCAATCTCCGGCGCCGTCGCGCTGACCACCAGGGGCGGCGACTTCAGCCTCCAGCTTGGGCAGGAAGCCTCGATTGGCTACCTGTCACACACCGGCACCCAGGTCGAGCTGTACCTGCAGGAGACGCTGACGTTCCTGACCCTCACCGCCGAGGCGGCGGTCAGCCTGCCCGCGAGCGGCTGACCCGCGAGCGGCTGACCCGCGAGCGGCTGAGCGGCGCGCCCGCGGCCGGGCCGGATA
>DASXKD010000105.1:0-17013 GCA_036497045.1 Streptosporangiaceae bacterium
GTGGTCGAGACGACCACCTTCGGCATCGCGTTCATCTTCTTGCCGAACTCGCCCGCGGTGTCCTCCATCGCCGGCCACGCGGCGGCGAACCCTTCGTAGGTGACCCGGCCGAGCAGCTGGGCGTCGGCGCGCTCCAGTTCCTCGCCCTTGTACGCCTGGCCCTCGTCGGCCGGGTGCAGGAAGCTCCAGCCGCCGTGCTCGGTGCCCTCGACGCCACCCGGGTCTTCGATGATCCCGTCGAGGGAGATGAACTCGGTCACGACCAGCTTGCCCATGATGATCTCCTTATCCTGCGGCCCGCGTCCTGACCGGCGAGCTCACTGTGGTCACGAACGCCGGCCGCCGGAATCGACACCCCAGGAAAGTATTTCGCGCTGCGCCATCCTGAAGCGCGCTGGCCCAGGGCCGAGCGCGCCCGGCGTCAGGCGGCGAGCAGCGCGTACCGGCCGTTGCCGGAGACGAGGCTGGTGTGCGTGCCCGCCTCGGCGATACGGCCGTGGTCCAGCACCACGATCTGGTCGGCGTCGCGCACGGTGGACAGCCGGTGGGCGATGGTGATGGTGGTGCGGCCCCTGGCGAGGGCGTCGAACGCATGCTGGACGGCGCGCTCGGTCTCTGTGTCCAGGGCACTGGTCGCCTCGTCGAGCACCAGCACGCGCGGGTCGCGGAGCAGAGTCCGGGCGATGGCGATGCGCTGCTTCTCCCCGCCGGAGAACCGATGGCCACGGGAGCCCACCATCGTGTCGTAGCCGTCGGGCAGCCCCGCGATCAGGTCGTGAATCTGGGCCGCACGGGCGGCGTCCTCGATCTCGGCGTCGGTCGCGCCCGGCCTGGCGTAACGCAAATTCTCCCGGACTGTGGTGTGGAGCAGGTAAGTCTCCTGGCTGACCACACCGACCACCGCGGCCAGGTCGGTCAGGCGCATGTCGCGGATGTCCACGCCGTCGATGCGGACGCTGCCGCCGCTGGGGTCATACAGCCGGGCGATCAGCGAGCCGAGGGTGGTCTTGCCAGACCCGGTCTCGCCCACGAGCGCGAGCGTGCTGCCGGCCGGGATGTCCAGGTCGACGCCGGAGAGGGCGGCGCGGTCGGCGCCGGGGTAGGTGAAGTCGACGCCCTCGACGCGGACGTGCCCGGTGACCTGGGCCGGGTCAAGCTCCACGGGCTCCGCCGGATCGGCGACCTCGACCGGCAGGTCCAGGTACTCGAAGATCCGCGCGAACAGCGCCAGCGAGCTGATGACCGAGACGCTGGTGTTGAGCAGGCCGGTGATCGGGCGGAACAGGCTGTTCTGCAGCGTGGTGAAGGCGATCAGGGTGCCGATGGTGATCGTGCCCGCCGTTACCGGCAGGCCGGCGGCAAGGTAGATGATCGCGGGGATCGCGGCGAAGATGACGCTCAGCGAGGCCATCCGCCAGCGCCCGGCCAGCTGGGAGCGCAGTTCCAGGTCGATCAGGCGGGCCGAGGACTGCGTGAACCGCGCGATCAGGGACGGCCCGGTGCCCATCGTCTTGGCCAGCTGGATGGCGTTGATCGACAGGCCTTCCTCGATGGTGACGTTGAGGTCGGCCAGTTCCCGCTGCTGCTGGGTGGTGATGGCCCGGCGCATCCGGGCGACCTTGCGGGTCAGGTAGACCGCAGGTGGCATGACGAGCAGCGAGATGAGCGACAACCGCCAGGACAGGGCGACCATGGCCACGGCGGTGGCTATCGCGGTGGTGAAGTTGGCGGCGATGGAGGTCGCGGTCGACGTCACGACGGATTCCATGCCGCCGATGTCGTTGGTGATGCGGGACTGGACCTCGCCGGTGCGGGTGCGGGTGAAGAACGCGACGGACTGGCGCTGCAGGTGGCCGAAGACCCTGGTGCGCAGTCCGTGCATCACCTGCTGGCCCACCTTGGTGCTGATCCAGGTCTGGACCACGCCGAAGGCCGAGGTGATAGCGGCCACGGCGACCATGCCGACCACCAGCCAGACGAGCAGCCGCACGTTCTTCTCCGGCAGCGCGGTGTCGATGACCGCGCGGAGCAGGAACGGCGAGGCCAGCCCGACGATGGAGGAGGCGACGATGATCGCGGTGACGACAGCGAGCTGCCAGCGATAGGGAGTGAACAGTGCACCGATGCGGCGCAGCGACACCTCATGTGCCTGCGCCTTCTCGGCGGCGGTCACGGTCCGCCCGCCGCGAACCCGCGCGGAGCTGCCGATGTCCCGGTTCGTGGATGGTGCTGCCAAAGAAGCTCCTCGATTCTCACGGGTCAGGCCCTCAATTACTGAGGTTACCTCAATGTGAGGCTACAACAGCAACCTTTGCTATGATATTCCGATGAGTCAGGACGCGACGGATGCGGCCGGGGCCGGGCGTGATCCGGGCGCCGACGAGTCGTTGTCGGAGGCGTTCTGGTCGGTGGCGCGGCGGCTGCGGGAAACCTCGCACGAGGCTCTGGCTCCCTGGGACATCACGCCTTCTGCCTTCCGGGCGCTGCGCGTCCTCGGGCGCCACGGGGCCATGCGGCTGTCGGAACTGTCGGAGCACCTGCGCATCGCCCCGCGTTCGGTCACGGAGGTGGCCGACACCCTTGAGTCCCGCGGCCTGGCCGAGCGCCGGCCTGACCCGGCCGACCGCCGGGCCACGCTGGTCGAGCTGACCGAGCACGGCTCATACGTCCTCGACGCGATCCGCGCGGCCCGCGGGACCGAGACCGAGCGGGTCTTCGAGCGACTCAGCGCCACAGACCGTACCCAGCTGGCCCGGATTCTCCGCAAACTCCGCGACTGAGCGTTGTGGGTGCTCCACGTCAGGGTTCGTGGCCGAGCGTGAACCCGTCGGGCACGATCACGTCGTCGCGGGTCAGGTCGTGAATGGAGGCCTTGCCCAGCCCGTAGAGCGTCTCGCTGATGCCCTGGCGCAGGATCTCCAGCACGTTGCTGACACCGCGTTCCCCGTTCGCGGCCAGGCCCCACAGGTAGGGGCGGCCGATCATGACCGCGCGCGCACCGAGGGCAACGGCCTTGACCACGTCGCTGCCGCGCCGGATGCCGCCGTCGAGCAGCACTTCGAGTTGGTCCCCGACGGCGTCGGCCACGGCCGGCAGGCAGCGGATCGTCGCCGGGGTCGAGTCGAGGTTGTTGCCGCCGTGGTTGGAGACCGAGATCGCCGTGGCGCCGATGTCGACGGCGTGGCGCGCGTCATCCGGCCGGGTGATGCCCTTGATCATGAATGGGCCGTCCCACTGCTCCCGCAGCCAGGCGAGGTCCTCCCAGGTGGCCGGGGCCGAGCCCATCCACTGGCCGTAGGCCCCGAAGAAGCTGGGGATCTGCGCGTCACGGGCGGCGGAGTTGGGCACGCCCAGATCGGGCAGGGAGCCGCTGCGGATCCAGCGGGCCAGGTAGCCGGGCCGGACGGCGACCTGCGGGGCGTGCCGCAGCATCGCCTGAATATCGAGGCGCTCCGGGATCCAGGGGCTGCCCCAGTCGCGGCGGGAGTCGAACACCCAGTCGAGCGTGACGATGAGGCCCTTGGCGCCGGCCTCCCGGGCCCGCTGCGCCCGGGCCAGGATGTCGTCGCGGCTGCCCGCCCAGTAACACTGGAAAAGCAGCTTGTCCGTGGCCTTCCCGATCTCCTCGACCGGCTTGGACGCGAACGAGGACAGGCCCATGACCGTTCCGGCGGCGGCCGCCGCCCGCGCCACCGCGACCTCACCATCTGGATGGACGGCCTGCACCCCGGTGGGGGAGATCAGCACCGGAAGGCTGACCTCCTGGCCCATGACGGTGGTGCCAAGCTGGCGTTCGGTGGGCAGCCCGGCCACGTGCGGCCGGAAGCGGAGTTCGGAGAACGCCCTGACGTTGTCGTGCATCGTCACGCCGGCCTCGGCGCCGGCCACCACCGCCAGGTACACCGACCTGGGCAGCCGCCGCCTGGCACGGCGCTGCGCCTCGGCGACCGTCTCGAACCAGTCTCTGGTGCTTGCCATCTCGGGGTCTCCTGACTTAGCGGTGGCCACGGGCGGCCGTGACGGCGCGGCCCGCGCCGCGGGGCTCCCCGGTGAGGGCGTCGTCGGCGAAACCGGCGGCGAGCGCGCGGAGGGCGGCATCGAGGTACACGGTGAGGTCGGCGTCGGCGTGCACGACCCACCGGTCGTAGCCGGCCCGGCACGCCGCGAGCGTGGCGCGGCCCACGGCCAGCGGGTACAGCGAGCCGGCCGGCTGCCCGGCGCGGCGCGCCACGAAATCGCTGATGGCCCGCTCCCACGCGTCGTAGTGCACCGCGGCGCTGGCCATCAGCGCGGGCACGGACCCGATCAGCGCCATCCGGGCGCGCAATTCGGGCACGTCGGCCGCCCGGTAGTGGTTGGCCGCGAGCACCGCCTGCCGCACCGCCGCCATCACCGGCAGACCGGCCGGGACCTCATCGAGCAGGGCGCGGATGGTGGCGATCTCGGAGTCGAACTCGCCCCACAGCACATCCGGTTTCGAGCTGAAGTAGCGGAAGAACGCGCGCCGGCTGACCCCCGCCTCGGCGGCGATCTGGTCGATGGTCGTTTCCTCGAACCCCTGCGCCGTGAACAGCCGCAGCGCGATCAGCTCCAGCTTGCGCCGGCTGGTACCGGGCGGGCGCCCACGGCGCCCGCTCCCGGCGGGAGGCGCAGCCACGCTCATCGGCCGGTTCCCCTCTCCCTGATGCCATCCCAGCACGCCGCCTGTTAGCCTGCCTATATTCGGCACACTGTGACGAATATAGGCCGTATCCACGTCGCAAAGGAGCCACCATGGCCCACAACGGAGCCACCATGGCCCACAACGGAGCCACCATGGCCGACGCCCCCGCCGAGCTGACCGACGAGACGGCCGTCACCGGCCCCGACGACGACCTTGCCGCCGATCTTGCCGGCGATGTCCTCGTCGAGGAGGTCTCCATCGATGGCATGTGCGGCGTCTACTAAGCCCGTGGGGCAGTTCGACCTGGACGCGCCCTGGCAGCTCGACGCCCAGGTACGGGTCCGTCCCGAAGCGTTCGGCGCGCTGCTCTACCATTTCGGCACGCGGCAGCTGTCGTTCCTGAAGAGCCCGGCCCTGCTCGCGGTGGTGCGGTCGCTCGGCGCGCAGCCGAGCGCCCGCGCCGCGTGCACGGCTGCCGGTGTGCAGGCCGAGGATTTGATGCGTTACGCACATGCCCTGCAGACCCTGGCGGCGTCACGGATGATCTGCGAGCGGGAGACCCGATGACCACGGCGCCGCTGCCACTGGCCGAACAGTTCCAGCACGGGTTGCAGGCGCCGATCTGCCTGACCTGGGAACTGACCTATGCCTGCAACCTGTCCTGCGTGCACTGCCTGTCCAGTTCCGGGCGACGGGACCCGCGGGAGCTGACGACCGCCGAGTGCATGGCGGTCATCGATGAGCTGCAGCGGATGCAGGTCTTCTACGTCAACATCGGGGGCGGCGAGCCGACCGTACGGCCGGACTTCTGGGCCCTCGTCGACCACGCGACCGGCCATGACGTCGGCGTCAAGTTCTCCACCAACGGCGTGAAGATCACACCGGAGGTCGCCCGCAGGCTGGCCGGCCGGGACTACGTGGACGTGCAGATCTCGCTGGACGGGGCGACCCCCGAGGTGAACGACGCGGTGCGCGGCCGCGGCTCCTACGAGGTCGCGCTTCGCGCCATGCGGAACCTGGCGGATGCCGGATTCGCCGGGTTCAAGATCTCGGTGGTGATGACCCGGCACAACGTCGGCCAGCTCGATGTGTTCAAGGCCATCGCCGACCGGTTCGGCGCGCAGCTCCGGGTTACCAGGCTGCGGCCGTCAGGGCGTGGCGCCGACTCGTGGAACGAGCTACACCCCACCGTCGGCCAGCAGCGCGAACTGTACGACTGGCTGGTCGCCCACGGCACCGACGTGCTCACCGGCGATTCGTTCTTCCACCTCAGCGGCTACGGAGCCGCGCTGCCCGGGCTTAACCTGTGCGGCGCCGGGCGGGTGGTGTGCCTCATCGACCCGGTCGGCGACGTGTACGCCTGCCCCTTCGCCATCCACCCCAGCTTCCTGGCGGGGAACGTGCGGGATCCGGGCGGGTTCGCCGGGGTATGGCAGCACTCGGAGCTGTTCAGCGACCTGCGCCGCCCGCAGGCCGGGGGAGCCTGCGAGTCCTGCTCGGCGTTCGGAAGCTGCCGCGGCGGGTGCATGGCCGCGAAGTTCTTCACCGGCCTGCCGCGGGACGGCCCGGACCCCGAATGCGTCAGGGGCCACGGCGAGCAGGCGCTCGCGGCGGCTGCCTCTGCCCCGGCACCGCGGCCGTCACCCGACCACTCCCACCGGACAGCCCCCTACCGGACGGGGGAGCGCCAGCCGGTCCCGCTCACGCTGTCGGTACGCCCGCCGGTGTCCGCCCACCCGCCGGTGTCCGGCCGCCCGCCGGTGTCCGCCTGCAACGTGAACCCGCTGGCCGGGTTCATCCCGGAGCGCTGAGTTGGCCCTAGCCGATATGCGGCACCCGGGGACCGCTCAGGTGAAGCACTCTGCGCCAGCTACAGGCAATGTCGCGCCGCAGCCGCCGTGCCGAACGCCGCACTGCCGGCCGACTCGCCTGCGGCGGCGCGATCCGGTGTGCCGTCGGCATAGTGCTGGCTGGCGCGCCTCCGACGCGACGCGGCAGCCCGGGAGCCACGGTGCTGGCTGGCGCGCCGGTACCGACGGGGAGCCTCCGCCGCGCCGACACCCTCGGAACCACCGGATGGGTCTCACGCTGTCGGTTTCGCGCCCTCCCGCAGGCCAAGCGGGGTGTTCGCCGGCGCACTTCCGGCACCACGTCCCGCGCGGGAGGCAATGAGATGACCGGCCGGGTCGCGGTCGTCACTGGGGCAGCGCGCGGCATCGGGGCCGCAACAGTGGTGGCGCTGGCCGATGCCGGCTGGTCCGTCCTCGCGGTGGACAGTGCGGCCGATGACCCCGCGCTCCCTTACCCGATGGCCACCCCCGCTGACCTGGCCGGGGTCATCAGCCAGGCGAACGAGAGCACCGGGGTCCCTGGTCGGGTGCAGTCATTCGTCGCCGACGTGCGCGACTTCGATGCCGTCACGGCTGCCGTGGCCGAGGCCGAGCAGCGCTGGGGCGGCCTGGACGCGGCGATCGCGGTGGCGGGAGTTATCGCTGGCGGGGTCCCGCTCTGGGAAGTCCCGCTGGCCCAGCAACAGGCGGTGCTCGACGTCGACCTCGGCGGGGTACTGTCGCTCGCCCGGGCCGCGGTCCCCGCGTTGCTGCGCCGTCCCGCCCCCAGGTCCGGGCGGTTCCTGGCTGTCGCCTCTGCGGCGGCTACCCGCGGGCTGCCGATGCTCGCCGCGTACTGTGCGGCCAAGGCGGGCGTCGCCGGGCTGATCCGTGCCCTCGCCGCTGAACTGGCCGCCAGCGGCGTCACCGCGAACGCGGTCAGCCCGGGCTCCACTGCCACCCCGATCCTTGACCAGAGCGCCCGGCTGTATGCGCTGCCCGGGGCCCAGGCGTTCGCCAGACAGCAGCCCGTCCGGCGGCTGCTCGACCCCGCCGAGGTGGCCGCCGTCCTGGTCTTCCTCGCCAGCCCGGCGAGCAGCGGGATGACCGGCGCCATCGTGCCGGTGGACGGGGGCCTCGCACTATGAGCCGCGCCGGGCCGTCTCGGCACCGTGCGGCCCACGGCGGTGCGGCCGGTGGCGGTGCGGCTGGCAACGGCGCCGCTGCCCCGCCGCTGCCCGCGGGCTTCGGTGTGGTCTTCGACTCCGGCACCAAGCAACTCGCGGAGGACATCCTGTTCGGCGGTGCGCCCGCCCGCGTGCTGCGGCTGTCGAGGACTGGCCTTGCGGCGCTGGCAGAACTGCGGTCCGGTCCGGTGCGCAGCGAGGCCGCGGGCAGGCTGGCGCGCAAGCTGACCGACACCGGCCTGGCCCATCCGCGGCCCCCCGAGCTGGCCTCTCGCCGCGGCGTGACGGTCCTGATCCCGGTCCGGGACCGCGCTGTCCTGCTCGATCGCTGCCTGTCCGCCTTGGGGGACAGCTATCCGGTGCTGGTGGTGGACGACGGATCGGAGGATCCGGGTGCGGTCGCGGATGTCGCCGCAGCGCACGGCGCGGCCCTGGCTCGGCGGCCGGTCAACGGCGGCCCCGGCGCCGCCCGCAACACCGGCCTGCTCAGTGTGGCCACCGACCTGGTGGCGTTCCTGGACAGCGATTGCGTGCCCGAGCCGGGCTGGATCGAGCGGCTCGCCGCGCACCTGGCCGATCCGGTGGTGGCGGCCGCGGCCCCGCGGATGGTGGCGGTGCCGGCCGGGCCCAGCTGGGCCGGCCGCTACACCACGGCAGCCTGTTGCCTGGACCTCGGTGACGTCGAGGCACGGGTGGTGCCCGGGACCCGGGTGGCTTATGTGCCCACGGCGGCGCTCGTGGTCCGGCGTGCCGCCCTCGTCCTGGGCGCCGGAGCTGGCAGCGTCTTCGACCCTGCGCTGCGCTGGGGTGAGGACGTCGACCTGGTCTGGCGGCTGCACGCCGCGGGCTGGCGGATCCGCTACGACCCTGCGGTCCGGGTTTCCCACCACGAGCCCAACGGCTGGGCGGCACTGCTCGCGCGGCGGTTCCGCTACGGCTCCTCGGCGGCGCCGCTGGCGTTGCGGCACCCCGGCCAGGTGCCGCCGCTGGTGCTGCACCCGTGGCCGGCGCTGACCGTCGCCGGCCTGCTTGCTGGCAGCCCCGCCATGGCCGGCGCCAGCTTCACCGGGTCGGTGCTGGCCATGCGCCGGGCGGTGCACCGGGCCGGGATTCCGGCCCGGGGCGTGGTGCCCGCGATGCTCACCGCGACCCGGCAGACCTGGCTGGGCGTGGGCCGATATGCCTGCCAGTACGGCATGCCCGTGCTGGCTGCGGCGCTTGTGGCGCCGGGCGGGGCTGCCCCGGTGCGGCGCTGGGCCCGGCGGGCCGCGGTCGCGTCGCTGCTGCTCGGGCCGCCGTTGACCGCCTGGTCCGCCCGCCGACAGTCACTTGACCCCGTCCGGTATGTGCTCGGTCACCTGGCCGACGACGTCGCCTACGGAACCGGGGTGTGGGCGGGCGCGCTGCGCGCGCGCAGCACGGCCCCGGTCCGCCCGGTCATCGCCTGGCACCCGTTCCGCGTCGGCCCGGCAAACCGCTCCGCGGACCGTGTGCCGCCCGGCCATGATGCTGCCGAGGCCAATGAGGCCTGAGGGGCGCAGTGCTAACCGCAGAACCGCCGCCCTCACCCCGAAACGGCCGCCTCCCGTTCGTGATCATGGGGATATGGCCCACCGGCAGCAACACCTAAGTCATGATCACGAACGGAGTTGCGGTCTGGTAGCCGTCGAGCTATAGCGGCCATTGCACATGGTCACGATCCTGGTAGCGGTCGGGAGTCGCCACGGGCCGGGGGCGCTTCAGGAGAGGACGCGGGTCAGGGCGGGGGCCACCTCGGTGAGCTTGCGTACCGGCTGGCTCACGCCGCCGCCCTTGCGGGCCAGGGTTGCAGCGGCCTGCTCGGCTTCCGGGGTCGGCAGCGGGCAGAGCACGTGCAGCCGGCCGATCCCGGCCAGCGCCAGCGCCGGGTCGCCGCCCGCGGTCGGCATGCAGTCGGACAGCAGCACCGCCGTCCGGTCGTCGGCAGCGGCGCCGGCCATCTGGGCAGCGGCGGCGCGCAGCGCGGCCGCTAGGTCGGTCATCCCGTGCCCGCGCAGCGCCACCAGATCGCCGACGAGTTCGGCGGGATCGCGGCGGGTGCCCTGAGCTTGCAGCACGGTGACGTCGCCGCTGAACGCGATGATCGCCGGCCTGAGGCGTCCGTCGGCGGCAAGGACCACGCTGGCCGCGGCCACGGTCGCGATAGCCACCGCAAGACCTGACATGGAGCCGCTGCGGTCGATGAGCAGGCACAGCGTGCGGCTGCGTGCCTGCCAAGACCTGGTCACCAGATCGCTCGTATCCGGGGGCCACAATCCGGACCAGCGATCGAGGGTCTTCTCCAGGTCCAGGTCCCCCTCGGCCCGGCCAGCGCCCAGCCGGCGGGTGCCCCGGGCCGGTTTCTGCCCGGCCGCGCCCAGCCGGAAGAAGATCTGTGCGGCGATCCGCTGTGCGGCGCCGCGCAACTCACCGTCGGTGGCACGGGCCAGGTCGGCCAGGAGGGTCACCGCGGCGTCCGGGTCGGTGGCCAGCAATTCCGCGAGCGCCTCCTCGTCGAGCTGGCCGACCTCAGGTGACAGGGCACCGAAGGCTTCGTGCCTGGCAGCGAGTTCGGCGCGGGAGATGGTCCGCCGGGCGCCGCTCCCGGCGCGGTCGCGGCGTACCGCCGAGGCCGACGCGCGGCGCTGGCCGGTGCCTGCCGCCGGTGGCGGCAGGCCGTCAGCTTTTCCCCGGCCGTCCGGTACCGCGTCGTCGCCGGGAATGCGGTCATCCGGTGGGAGGGGCATCGGTGCGTCCTCCGGCCAGAACCCGCTAAGGATTTCGTCGAGCACCGACTCCGGAGTGCGGTCGCAGCCGTCGGCGATCCGGATCCGCCCGGACAGCGCGGCGTGCGCGGCGTCGCGGGCGGTCGCCCACGCAATGCTCTGCTCGCCGCGCATCCGCGCCAGGCCGGTCAGCAGCGCCACCATGTCGATAGCGCCCCGGACGGACGAACCCATCCGGATGTCGCGGTGCTCGCGGGTTGCCCGGGCCAGGGTCACCGCGAAGTTCACGACAGCCCCGTTTTCGCCCGTGACCGCGGTGGTGATTGCGCGTTCGGCGGCGGCGTCCTGGTAACCGAGGACGACCCGGCAGATCCGGTCGGCGATGGCGTGGCTCACCCGCGCGGTCCCGATCGCGTCGAACGGGTTCATGGCCGCGACCAGACGGAATCCGGTGCCGGCGTGCACCATGCCGAGCCGGGGCACCGCGATCTCACCCTCGGCAAGTACGGTGATCAGGACGTTGAGCGTCTCCTCCGGGACCCGGTTGAACTCCTCCAGGTACAACAATGCGCCGGACCGCATTGCCCGCAGCAGCGGGCCGTCAGTGAAGGCGGCGGGTACGTACCCGCCGGCCAGTACCTGGGCAGGATCGTACTGTCCAATCAACCGTGCTGGCGTGAGTTCGGCGTTGCCCTCCGCGAACACCACAGCCTTGCCCGCATGCCGGGCAATGTCCCGCAGCAACGTGGACTTGCCGGTGCCCGGCGGGCCCTCGATCACCACGTGCCGGCCGGTTTCCAGTGCGACCGTAAGGACCTCGCGCTCCCGCCGGAGCCCGACGATGGGCGGCGCGCGGCCCGGCGACCCGGATGGCTCGCTGGGCTCAGGCGCTGTCATGCAGGATCACGCCGCGGATGTTCTTGCCGTCGATCAGGTCCTGGTACCCCTGGTTGACCTGGTCGAGGGTATAGGTCGTGGTGATCAATTCGTCCAGCTTCAGGTCGCCGGCCTGGTAGAGCTCCACCATCCGCGGGATGTCGTGGAACGGGTCGCCAGAGCCGAACAGGCTCCCCTGGATGCGCTTCTCGAACAGGGTCAGGATCGCTCCCGAGAGCTCGATCGTGTTCTTCATCGGGTCGGCCAGCCCGGTCACCACCACCGTGCCGCCCTTGCGGATCGCGTTGAACGCGTGCGTGACCACCTCGGAGGTCACGACCCCCACCGTGACGATCGCCTTGTCAGCGCCCACGCCGCGGGTCAGTTGGGTGATCAGTTCCTGCGCCTGCTCGGCGGTCTCGCAGCTGTGCGTGGCGCCGAACTGCTCGGCCGCCTCGCGCTTGTTGGCCAACGGGTCGATCGCGACCACGTTCCGTGCGCCGGCCAGCGCGGCCCCCTGGACGGCGTTGATGCCGATGCCGCCGATGCCGTAGATGGCGATGGTGTCGCCCGGCTCGGTAGCCGCGGCGTGCACCGCCGAGCCGAAGCCCGTCGGCACCCCGCAGCCGATGAGCACGACCTTGTCCAGCGGCAGGTCCGGGTCCACCTTGACCGCGGAGTGCTCGGAGATGACCGAGTACTGCGAGAACGTGCCGAGCATGCACATGCCGCCGAAGTCCTCGCCGCCGCCGTGGAACCGGTAGGTGCCGTCGGGCAGGCACCCGTCCAGGAGGCTGATGCCCAGGTCACACAGGTTCGACTTGCCAGTGGCGCACCACCGGCAGTGGCCGCAGACCGGCAGGAACGAGCAGATGACGTGATCACCGGGAGCGAGCCGAGTGACGCCAGGCCCGACTTCCTCGATGATCCCCGCGCCCTCGTGACCGCCGACGATCGGGAAGCGCGGCACGAGGTCGCCACGACGCAGATGCTCGTCCGAGTGGCACAGACCGGCGGCCACGTACCGGATGAGCACCTCAGCGGCCTTGGGGGGATCGAGTTCCAGTTCGGTGACCTCAAAGTCCTGGCCTGTTCCGCGCACGACCGCGGCCTTGGTCTTCATGGATCTCTCCTGTTTGCCGGACCGGCCGATGGCCGCGGCGCGGCCCCGGGCGCATAGTGCGTCGGGGCCGCGTCCACGTCACGACCAGCGCAGACCGATGGTGACCTTGGTTGCCACCTTAGGTCCGCTATGTGCCGGGGACCAGCCTTGTCCTAGCCGCCGGCTAGCTGCTAGCTGGCTAGTTGCAGAGGGCCAGGGTCGAGTCCGGTACCAGCAGCGGGGTGTCGTTTGTAGCCCAGCCTGCCGCGGCTGTGACGGGTGCGATGAACTCGCCGCAGCGGTCAGCCGGACAGGCCCAGTTCGGCCGCGAGGAACTTGTCGCGGGCGATCTGGGCGGCTGTGGTCAGCTGGTGGTCAGCGGCGGGATAGAAGTCAGCCGGCGACAGCGGCGCGGCAGCGGCGAACCGCTTGCGCACGCTGGCGCTGACGAAGATGTCCTGCCCCGCCCACTGGAACAGTTCGTGGCTGCCCAGCCGCGAGACGTGCCGTACCGGCTGCAGGCCGGTGAACAGTGCCTTGTATCGCGCTGCGCGGCTGCCGGTGAAGCCCAGCCAGTACTTGACGAACCAATGGCCCCAGGTCGCGTCCGGAGTCGCGAGCACGGCGGTGTGCACACGGGGGTCGGAGTTGGCGAGCAGCGCTCCGTACATCGCCCCGTAGTCGTGCCCGGCGACGGCAATCCGTGATCCGCTGACGTAGCTCTTCGATATGAGCCAGTTGAGGCAGGCCTGGAAGACCGCGAGTTGCTGTTTGATGGCCGTCACATCGCCCGGTTTCCCGCTGGGCGCCATTCGCCAGGGGAAGACGCCCTGGGGCAGGAGGGACACCGCACCGCGCGGGGCCAGCTGAATTGCCTCGGCGAGGAATTCGGTCCGGTCGCTGTGAATCTGCCCGAGCCAGTGCAGGAAGAGTATGCCGGCCTGGCTGCCAGGTTTGAGGGTGCCGGCGGACCGGACCAGGTAGGCAGCGACCGGCTGCTGGCCGGGCACCGGCACCCGGATATCCTGGACGCTCACCTGGGTAACTGGCGGCGACGTGGGTGTTCTCCCGGGCGATGGCGACGCGGCCGCCACCGTTGCCAGGGCGCCTGCCACCGCAACTGCGAGGGCGGCCTTGCCGATCAGCGGGCGCACCATGAACCCTACTTCCGTCAGTTGAATAAGGCGCGTTGGTGCTGACGAAGCTAGCGTGGGTGGTATAAGTCGTCAAGGAACTGACGTGAAGGTATACCGAAAGGTTGCCTGGGCAGGTAAGCCGCCCCGTCCTTGCGAACCGGCCGCCGCCGTGCAAGGACGGGGCCTGCCTGCTTCGCTGGCGGCGGGTTAGCGTTAGCTGGCGGCGGCGCGCTTGCGGCGGCGGTAGAGCAGGGCGGCCGCCCGGTCATTGCAGGCAGCGCAACAGAACCTGCGTGTCTGCGCTCGCGTGCGGTCAAGGAACACGCACTGGCACGGCAGCGCCGCGCAGGTGCCGAGCCTGCCAGTGCCCCGGTGCGCGATGTACTCAGCCAGGGCCGCCGGAAGTCGTGCCGACAACGCCGCGAGCCCCCGCGCCTGTGGAGCCACCTGAAGGCGCAGACCATTGTCGGATGCCACCAGTTGCGGCACCGCGGACGCGTGGACGAGCATGGGGTTCAGCAGCGACGCCGCTTCAGCGGGCGACCTGGCCTCGAAAACAGCCCGCAGTGATTCGCGTAGCTGCCGGAGCCCCGGCAGATCCCCGGAGGTCAGCGCACCACCGATGTCGTCACGGCCTACCGCGGCCAGCACCTCACCCAGCCAGCTCAGGTCGGCCAGCCGGTCCGGCGGATCTTCGAGCAGATCAAGCGAGTTGAGCAGCAGCACCACGACGTCAAGGTCGGATGCTGGCTCACCCGGCCGCTCCAGCCAGTCCCTCATATAGCCCGTCAAGCCCGCATGCTCCCTTGCCTCGGCCGCAGCCACGGCCACGGGAGGCCATGGTACGGCGGCTCATGGCGGGAGGCATATCACCGCCTACCCGGGGCATCGGCGCGTACCTGAGCACCCCCGTGAGAGAGGAGGGCGCGGGGATCGGGTATCCGTGGTGTCTCAGGTCCCGGCGGGCTGGGCCGGAGTGAGGCCGGTCATCTTCTCGCTGATATCCCACAGCTTCCGCGCCGCCGCATCGTCGCGGGCGGCGGCCGACGGTTCACGCCGCTGGCGCTTGACGTAGTAACCGCCGGTCTCTTCCGCCACATCCGGCGAACTGGCCAGGTAGACGATGGTGTCCGCGCCGCGCTCGGGCGAAAGGAAGAGCGGCCGGGCGATCGTCGTGCCGAGCCGCAGCAGCAGCTTGCCTTCCCGGCCGAACCCGGTCCGCACGACCCCCGGGTGCGCGCAATTGGCGGTCACCCCGGTGCCGGCGAGCCTGCGGGCCAGCTCGCGCGTGAACAGGATGTTCGCCAGTTTGCTGTTGGCATACGAACGCCAGCTGTTCCAGTCGTGCTCCAGGCTGGGGTCATCGAGATCGAGGCTGGCAGCGGAGTGCGCGTCAGAGGTGACCGTGACCACCCGCGCGGGCGCGGACCCGGTCAGTTTCGGCAGCAGCAGGTTGGTCAGCAGGAACGGGGCCAGATGATTGACGGCGAAGACGTGCTCGAAGCCGTCCTTGGTCACCCGGCGCTCGCCTAGCACCAGGCCGGCGTTGTTGATGAGAACGTCGATACGCTCCAGCGAGGCCAGGCGCCCGGCCAGCGCGCGCACCTGCTCCATCGAGGCGAGATCGGCGATCTCCACCTTCGGTGGCACGGTGCCGGTCGCGCCGATCTCGGCGGCGGCTGCCTCGGTGCGGCCGCGGTCGCGCCCGACCAGCACGACCTGGCCGCCCATCCTGGCGAGCGCGGTCGCTGCCGCCTTCCCGATCCCGGAGGTCGCGCCGGTGACTACGCAAACCTTGCCATTCATGGCCGAATGCTAGCCCAGCGGGTTCCGGCGCGGTGTGCCGCAGAAATGGCCCGGACGCGCTGTCCCGCCCGGCGTTCAGCCGGATCCCTGGAGGCTGAGAGGGCTTGGCGCGCCGTACCAGATCCTCATCACGGTCTGGCCGGTACGCAGCGTGACCTGGCTCAACGCAGGGCGGAGTTGGGCTCGCTGCACTTTGACGAGCCCATGTAGCCAGCTGAGGTATGCGGCGCGCGTGAGATGCGCCGCCGTGTCTGCCGCTGTCAGGTCGACCACCCGCAGGAGGCTGGCAGGGCCGCCACCGGGCGACCGGCCACCGAAGTCCACGATCTGCACCGGATGGCTGTAGATCATTTCGGCGATCAGCACCGGCAGTCGCGGGTCAATCTCGCCGCTACGGAGCTGTGCCGCTGCCGTGGCCGAGAACGTGATGCGGTTGTTGGCGAGCAACTGGGCGTCCGCTCTTTTCCTGGCGCGTGCATCCGCCTGTTGAACTTCGCGGTACTTGGCGGTGCCGCCCGGAAAGACCTCCCGGATTTCGATCTTAGCGTTCCCTGAGCCGAATGCCGCGATGATCACGGGGGCGTAGACAGAGGCAAGCCGGTCACGGAACTGGGCCCGGATGGCGGCGGTAGCTACCACCAGGTTAGAGGGGAGCGGATCGATCGACTGGGGCCCGAGCGTCAACAGGTTCGGGAACCCTCTCCTGGACAGATCAGCGCACACCAGGGCATCGCAAGACACAAGTGCGGACCGGCTGGCCTGGCGCAGTATCCAGGTGACGGCCTGGGTTCTAGCCACCGCCTCAGGGTTGAGGGGCGGGCTTGTGCCAGTGTGGCGGCCTGTTGGCCGCGCTGGTGGTGTGCCATGCCGGACAAGGGCGAGTGCTGCTCCGCCGAGTCCGGCAAGCAGCAGGACCGAGGCCAGAACAGCGGCCGCCCGCCAGTGCCATCGGGCGCGACCGGTGCGGGGCTGCGCTGCCTGCGGCCCGGCAGGTGCTGGCCGGACGCCGAGCGGGCCGTCGTCACTGGCGTGTCGGGGTTCCGGCACCACGGCAGGCGCAGGCTGTGGGGTGTATGCGTCCTCGTCGACGGGGGCAGCGGGAGCCTCCGGCGGGAGCGGGCCCTCGGACCGCGCTCCGGCGGCCACCAGTTGGCTCAGCGCGCCACGGGCGGAGGGCCTGAAGGCGGGGTTCTTGCTGAGACAGCGACGGACGATGGAGCCCAGTGGTTCGGGAAGCTGGCCCACAGTGGGCTCGGCATGAAGGATGGCGTACGCCGTGGCCGTCAACGACTCGCCCCTGAAGGGCAGGTCCCCGGTGCCCGCGAACGCGATTGTCACGGCCCACGCCCACATGTCGGCCGCCGCGGTCACGCGCGCCCCGGCGAGCTGCTCAGGAGCCATGAACGCAGGTGTCCCCACGGCGACCTGACCGGAAAGCCCCGTGGTGGTCATGCCGGGAACAGCCGCCAGCCCGAAGTCGATCACCACCGGTCCATCCGGCCCGAGGAGGACATTGCCGGGCTTGAAGTCCCGGTGCACCATCCCGACGGCATGCACCGCGCCTAGCGCGGTCAGTGTCGCGACAGCGATGCGTTCCAGCACTCCGCCGCTGCGAGGCCCGTGCTGCTGGATGACCTCCACCAGCGATGGCCCGCTGACGTACTCACTGA
>DASXKD010000106.1:0-19134 GCA_036497045.1 Streptosporangiaceae bacterium
GCCTTGATCACGTCGGGGACGGGATGAATGAGGGCAGGATCGGGGCCCCAGCCGAAGCGGCGCAGCGTGAAATCGGCGCACGCGGCGGCCAGCTCCTCGGCCAGGTACGGCGGCAGGTAGCCGAACTTCGCGTCGGCGGACAGCCGGGCGAGGGCGTCGAGGATCGCGGGCGCGGCACCGAAGTCCATTTCCGCAACGGCCGCGCCGAACCCGCCGGGGCCGGGGGCGGTCCACTTGAAGCTGCCGCGGGCACGAAGCGTCGCCGCGGTCGTGGTGTCGATGGCCTGTCTGAGGTTTCCTGGCACACCGCCATCCTGCACCGGGGCGTCTTCGCCAGGTAAACGGCCCTGGTGCTCGCCGGCGATCCGGACATGCTCCTTCGGAGCGGGAACAGCGGGTCTTCCGCCGTCGGCGCCGCCGGCCGCATCATGCTTATGACGACTTGGGCGAGGTGATGGCGTGCCGGAGGTACTCACCGCGTCTCGAGTGATGACCGGCGACCAGACCGTGACCGACGGTGCGGTCGTCATCGGCGACCGCACCGTGGACTGGGCTGGCCCGGCCGGCGCGCTGCCCGCCGGGTACCTGTCTTTGCCGCGGGCGGACTACCTGGGCTCGACGATCATGCCGGGCCTGATCGACAGCCATGTTCATCTCGCCTTTGATGGCGGGCCGAATCCCGCCGCGCGGATGCGCGCCGAGACCGGCGAGCAGCAACTGATGCTTATGCTGCGCAGCGCGCGGGAACTGCTCGGCATCGGCGTGACCACGGCGCGGGACCTGGGCTCTCGCGCCTATCTGGCCGTGGCGGTGCGCGACGCCATCGCCGCGGGCCTGGCCCGCGGCCCGCGGCTGATCGTGGCGGCGTGCCCGATCACCGTCACCGGCGGGCACTGCTGGTTCATGGGCGGCGAGGCCGACAGCGAGGACGACCTGCGCCGCCTTGTCCGCACCCACCACAAGCACGGCGCCGACCTGATCAAGGTCATGTCGACCGGCGGATTCATGACGACCGGATCGGCGCCCTGGTACGCCCAGTTCACCACCGCACAGCTCGCCGTCATCGTCGAGGAAGCGGCCCGGGTCGATAAGCCGGTCGCCGCGCACGCTCACGGCACCGAGGGCATCCGCCGCGCGGTCGAGGCCGGGGTCACCACGATCGAGCACTGTTCCTTCGTCACCGAGACCAACGAGCGGCGCTTCAGCGAGTCCCTGGCCGCCAGGATTGCCGAGCGGGGCATGTTCGTCTGCCCCACCATCAGCGCAAGCGCGCCGTACATCGCCGAACTCGCCGGCATTGAGGTCGGCGCCCACGTCAAGGCGATGCACGACATGGGGGTGCGGATCATCGCAGGAACCGACGCGGGCATCGACAACAACCCCCATCACCAGTACGTCGGCGGGCTGGAATACCTGGTGACCCTGGGTTTCCAGCCCGCGCAGGTGCTCGCGATGGCCACCACCGAGGCGGCGGCCGCCCTTGGCCTTGGTGCCACCACCGGCCGCCTCGCCCCTGGATACGACGCGGATCTCATCGTCGTGCACGGTGACCCGCAGGCCGATATCGCGGCCCTGCGCGACCTGCGCCGGGTTATCGCCCGGGGCCGCGACTACGTGCCCGACAGCGGCCGGTTCGACGTCAGCGCACCCGGGTCCCCTTATGCATCGCCAGACCACCCCGTTGACCTTCGGCTGGTCACCGAGGCAACCAGGCGCCGCAATCCGGCTCAGCCAGGGCGGCAGCCACCGTAAATCACATAGTCCAGTTGTTTCCAATACACATCAATGCCCTGGAAACCCGCTAGCCGGAGGTATTCCAACTGCCGGGGGAGAGGGCTTATGAAACGGACATGATTGTCCCAGCGGGCCTGCTCCCCGGGCGAGCGGTGCAGTCGCTTAGCCGCCGCTTCCCGATCGCGGGCGTCGTTGACCCGCTCCCAGGTGGCGGTGACAACCGGGTCCGCGGCGCGCACCGGGTCGTAATTGAGATACCAGCCGCCGGGGGCGAGGTGGCTGAAGATCTCGGTGAACAGCCCCTGCTTGCGTCCATCGGGCAGGTGGTGCACGCACAGCGACGTCACCACCGCGTCGAGGGCCGCGGGAATCGTGGTGGGCCAGTCGCTGGCGGTCATGTCGTATTCGACATACCGGTAACGCCCGGCGTATGGCTCCATCTCCTGTTCGCCGACGCCCCGCATGGCAGCCGAGAAGTCAGCGAGTATCGCGGTGCTCCGGGGGTACACGTCGAGGATCGGCCGGGACGCAGCGCCCGTCCCCGCTCCCAGGTCCAGGAACGTAAACGCATCTTGTTCCGCGAACGGGAGGATAGCGGCCATGAACCGCCGCCGCGCACCGTCCGCGCGCTCGCGCGCCTTGGCTTCTGCCGCCCAAGTCTGCACGATCTCCTCGGCCTGCCAAATAGCCGCATTGACCTCGTCCGGCTTGTCCATGATCAGCAGGTTACCGGCGATGTTCTGTGATCGGCGGGATCGCTATGGGTGGGGTGACACAGCGACGGCGTAGCGATTTCAGTGCGCGCCGAGTATCCGAGCTTGGCCACGACGCTGCGGACATGGCCTTCCACGGTCGCCGGCCGTTACTGAACGTGAGGGCCGCTCGGCCCTGCAAGCAGTCCGGAGCCACGCGGCCGATCTGCTCGGCTCGCGAGCGTGAGCTCCTGGCGGTTGCGGCCGTGCATAACGGGGTGTTCGGGCTGATTGTTTGAGGCGCGGGTTGCCCGTGATTCGCGAAACCGCTATACGCGGACGGTCACTGTGCTGGGACGCGTGCCGATTGGCCGATCATGAGCCAGGACAGGGGCACCAGGCCGGTTGCGGCGAGTAGTTCCTCGTGCAGGTCGTGCTCGACGCTGTGCAGGATCTCTTCCTCAGCGCCTAGGCCGTACTCGACGATCTTGGGGAGCATGCTGTGGGCGAACAGTGCCCAGCGGCGGTATGCGACGGTATCGCGAGCGGGGTAGAGCACGAACTCCGCCAGCGGCCTGGGGTCGGGCTGGAGTCCGGCGTCGAGCATCCGTGAGTACAACTCGGCGCCGATGTCGGGCCGGGCGCCGGATCGTTCGAACGCCGAGGTAAAGAGGGCCAGCAGCGCCGCGAGTGCCGGCTGACTGTTTTCGGACGTGGCCGTGACTGAGGCCGCCTGCTCGCAAAACGCGAGGATCCCGGCGGGGCGGACGCGCTCGGCGAACAGGCGCAGCGCCTCGGTCGGGTCGCGCATGAACATCAGGACGAACCGGCCGACGGCGGCGTCGAACAGCCGTCCCGGATCGAGGGACCGGGCGTCGGCCTGGCGGAACGAGACGTTGGTGACTCCGTGCGCGGCGCGCCGTTGCTCGGCGAGGGCGATGGCGTCGCTGTCAATATCGACCCCGGTGACCGAACCTTCGGGGCCGACGAGGGCGCTGACCAAGAAACTGACGTCTCCGGCTCCGCAGCCGATGTCAAGAACGTGCATGCCTGCGCGGATTCCGGCGCTGCGCAGCAGCCGTTCGGTCAGCGGCCTGAATATCTCGGCCTGGTCGATCAGCCGCTCATACTCGCCGCGGCTGCGGCTGAAGGCATAGTCGGCGTCCCCCATGTCTTGCGCTCCTCACGGGTGTCCCTTGTTCACCGGCTCACTCGCCTCCTCGCCTAGGTCCCGCTCGAGGGCCTGGCCGGCGACCGGGACGCCGAGTTGCAGCACGAGCCAGATCCTGCTGGGGTCGGTGAGCAGCCGCGGTTCCTCCAGCGGGTCTCCGTCGACTATCAGCAGGTCGGCGAGCTTGCCCTCGGCCACGGTGCCGATGTGTTCGGCCAGGCCCAGTGCCTGGGCGGCGGTGCTGGTGGCGGCCACCAGCGCCTCGGTCGGGGTGAGCCCGTGGCGGATCATCTGCTGGATTTCTGCCCCGGTGCCGAGGGAGATGTCGCTGCCAAGCGCGATCTTGACACCCGCGTCCCTGGCGGCCCGCAGGGTGGCGGCGCCCTCGTCGATGTTGCGGCGGGCCAAGCCGGCCAGCATCGGTGTCATCTCCGCGGCAGGCTCGGCCTCCGCGGCGTCGGCGCCGCCAAGCCCGGCCATCCAGTAATAGCCCGACAGCGTCGGAACCAGCACCTGGCCGCCCTCGGCCATCGCCGCCAGCAGGCCGGGCCGCCGGTGCAGGTACATGCCGTGCTCAATGGTGTCCGCGCCCGCCGCGATCGCCGCCTCGCACCCGGCCAGCCCCTCGGCATGCGCGGCGACCTTGAACCCCATCCGGTGCGCCTCGCCGGTCACCGCCCCAAGCTCGGCCTCGGTCAGCTGGAGCGGGCCGGGATCTTCCAGTTCGTTGGACCGGGCACCGGTGGTCATGACCTTAATGAAATCCGCCCCGGCCCGGATCTGCTCGCGCACCGCCCGCCGCATCTCGCCGGGCCCGTCGGCTTCGCGGTACATGTCCCCGTAGAAACGGCCGCCCGGCGCAGTCGCCGAGATGATCTTCCCGCAGGTCAGGACCCGCGGGCCGCGGAACGCACCGTAACGCATCGCCTGCCGGGCCTCCTGCGGCGCCAGCCCCTGCGACCCGGTAACCCGGATCGTGGTCACCCCCCGGCGCAGATAGCCCCGCAACTCGGCCTGCAGGAAATGCGCCGCCGCCCCGGGCAGCACCTCCTCCGCCCCCCGCAGCACCCGCGGGACGCGGCCCGCGGCGTGCGTATGCGCGTCGATCAGCCCGGGCAGCAGCACCCGCCGCCCGGCGTCAATCAGCCGCGCCCCCGCAGGGCGCGGCTCTTCCGCGGCCGCGACCCGCCGGATGACGCCATCCTCAACCAGGACGGCAACACCCTCACGCACCGGGCCGCCGGTGCCGTCGAACAGCCGCGCCCCGGTCAGCCACAGCCGGCCCGCCCCCGGCGCGGGCGCCGCGATCAGCGCCGGAAACCGGTGCGGCACGCTTGCTCCCCCCGCGGCCCGCCCGCGCACCGGCGCGCCGCACACCCACAACCTTGTCTCTCCACACCCCGAATCCTGCCACCCGCCGCCACCCCACCACCAATGCCGGCCCGCGCAGGCCACAATCACCGGCGCACCGGCCCGCTCACCAGCCAACAGTAGGTAACACCCCCAGCAAGCCCGGGCTGGCGCCGGGCACCTGGCGCTGAGCCCGCAGTGCGGCCCGCCGCCGCGGTGGGAATCACCCGGGTCATCCATTCGGTCACGAACATTTCGTCGGCTTGACGTGCCAGATCCGCCTTCGTTCTGCCCGCCAGGATGAGCCGTCATGGGAGGCCACCGATGATGGCCGGAACGGGGTGATCTGCGTGTTGTGACACGCGCCGGCGTGTCCCGGCAGCCTGGGCCCTGCGGTTGTCCCCCGAAGAACTCCTGGCATGGGGTAGGCCGCTGGTGCGGCTGTCTAGGGCGCCGGTACGATCACCGTCAATGGGCACCCCATCGCGGGATCTTGACAAGGCACGGCTGCGGGCGATCGGCGCCAGCAGCAGGCCGCTGGCGCCGCACGAATGCGCGGAACGGGCCCGGCGGGCGGGCGTGCTGATCGCGCCTGGCCAGTTCGACCGGGCCGGCTCGGGTGAGGCGGTGCTGCTGTGGCGCGATGAACACTCTGAAGCGTGGCTCAACCTGTGGTGGCAGTCCCGCGACACCGGGTACCACGACCACAGCGGTTCGTGTGTCGGCGTCCACGTGATCACCGGCCGCGTCTGGCACGAGCCGCTCACCCTGGGCACGCCGCCTGCGGTGCGTGAGTATGGCCCGGGTGACACGTTCTGGTTCCCCGGCGACGGCGTCCACCGCATGGATCACCAGGCCGGAGCAATCACGATCCACGTGTACTCGCCACCGGTCCCGGGGATCGGCCACTACGACCTGCACGACGGCCTGCTGCGCCGTACCCAGGGCCTGCCCGACCAGCCGTCCCCGCCCAGCACCGCCCTGTACGCGGCGATGCACCCGCCGGCCGGCGCTGGCCCAGCCGGCTCACCCCCTGGCAGCAGCGCTCCGAGGTAACGCGTCGGCTGGCTGCCGGCCCGCGCCGGTGACGGGCAGCTCAGGGTCCGCGCCGCACCCGGCGGGCAGGTCCGCACCCGCTGCGGCCATCGCGCCGGTGGCCTGCCCGGGACAAGAGATAATCGCAGAAGCAAGCGCCGCCTGGCCACGGTGCGGGTGGCCACGGCCGCGCCGGTCCCCGAAGGAGGCCGCGATGGAGGAATATTTCGTCTGGATGACCACACGCCAGATCAAGCCGGGAACGCTGGCTGACTTTGAGAACGCCTGGCGGCCGGGCACCCATCCCGAAGGGATGCTGCGCGCCTACGCGTACTGGTCTGAAGACGAACGGGAAATCATCGGAGTCTCGTTCTGGGCTTCCCAACAGTTGTGCGAAGACTGGCGAGCCTCAGACGCTGAAGCGCGCCGGCGACAAGCCATGGCCGGCTACATCCTCAGCGAGCAACAGGCATACTACCGGGGCCGCGAGCTGGCCGTACCGGCCCGCTGACACCCGGCAGCCAACGGCCACCACCGGTCCCCCGGTAATCTCCGAACCGGCAGAACCCCCCCGCTCGGCAAGCGGCCTTCACGGCCCGCCGCCTCACGCAGCGTGACCTGGGCACATACCGCCAGCCACGCGAATAGCCGCCTGATTGGCGGGGTCTGCCTGGCCGTCGGTGTGCCGCGCCTATGCGTCGCCGGAATGGGTGATCTGTGCGGTCATGCGCTTGATCGGCGTGGCTGACCGGTGCCCGGCTCTGCGGGCGGGGGGGATCTGGTATCGGCGGTCTGCGCTCAGCGCTGTGCTGTGTGTGGGCTACACGGTGGCGAATACGGGTGACGGGCGCAGCGCTGTCTGGATGATGTCGGCGAGTTCGTCGCGGGTTGGTCCTGGCGCGGGGGTGGGGCGCCACCCGGTTGAGTAGAGCATGCGTGCGCGGGGTTCGGCGGCTCGCAGTGATGCGGGAAGCGCGGTCATGCGCAGGTAGCCGAGGGTGGCGCCGAGGATGCTGGGGTCGGCCTGGGCCGCGGCGAGGATGAGGTCGGACGGCAGGGGCTGATTCAAGTCGATATCCTGGCCCGCCCAGCGGCGCCGGGTGGACTCGTCCATGCGGACGTGGTCGTCGACCCATGGCTTGATCTGCTCGGTGCACCAGGTGTCGAAGCTTTCACCGACAGCGGCTGCGTCGGTGCCGTGCTCGTCGATGAGCTGTAGCAGTTGCCGGGCCTGCAGCAGAGTGGTGGTGATGCCCCGGCCGAACGTCGGCGTGGTCGTGGCCACCGCGTCGCCGACGAAGACGAGTCCGGGCAGCGCGAGCTTCGCGTCGTGCCCGGCCTGGCCGCGGTAGGCGTTGAGCAGCGGGCCGCCGGGGAGCACCGGCGTGATGGGCCGGGCGCGGCCGGGGTCGACCCAGTCGGCCAGGCCGGGGATGGCCTGGCACGCGGCGGTGAAGGCTGCCTCGTGGCGGAGCTCGGATAGGACCGGGTCAGCGGCGGGACGGACGAGCAGGACGGAGAAGGCGCCGCCTTCGTGCATGAAGACGATGGCCTGGTAGCCGTCGAGGTCGGCCTGCCACGCGATGGGGTTCACGAGCGGGCCGGGCGCGGCGCCGGGGTGCAGCTGGTACTGCCGGTCGACGTAGGCGATCCCGCAAGGCCCGCCGCTGATGGCGGCGGGGCGCAGGGATCGGGTCACCCGCCCGGCCCGTCCTGAGGCGTCGATCACGAGGTCGGCGGCCAGTTCGGATCCGCCGACGCGGATGCCGCCGGCCCGCCCGCGCCGGCATATCACGCTATCGACGTGGCCACGATGAGCCTGCAGGCCGGGCTGGCCGAGCGCGGCCGCCCGCAGCGCGCGCTCGAACGTGGCGCGGCGGGAGCGCATCCCCATGGGGACCTGGCTTCCGCCGGGCAACGACAGCTGGACCGGCTCGGCACCGGCGGCCAGCCACCGTGGCAGAGCCTCGGGAAGTTCCTGCGCCAGCGTCTGCACGACCTGATCCCGGAAGGCGTGGGCGTGGTGGAACTGCATGACTCCGCGCCGTGGCCAGTTGCCGTCAGCCGCCGGCCCGGGATCGCGCTCCACCGCGACCACCTGGTGACCCCGGCGCGCCAGCGCGGCGCCCATGAGCAAGCCGGCGGGGCCCAATCCGATGACGGCTACTCGCACAATGACCACTCCATTCGGTATACTAGTGATGCCTTGATTGCATCAATAGTGCAACTAACTTGAGGAGCCGTCAAGATGCGGACGGACGCCCGGTGAGCCAGCCGGCCCGGCGCTATGTGTCCGAGGTGCGCGACGAGCAGGCCCGCCGCACGCGGCGGGCCATCGTCACCGCGGCCCGCGACCTGTTCCTTGCCCAGGGCTACGCCGCCACGACGATCGACGCGATCGCCGAGGCCGCGCACGTCAGCCGGCGCACCGTCTTCAATGCCGTGGGGGGCAAGGTCGTGCTCCTCAAGCTGGCGCTTGAGTGGGCCATCGTCGGCGATGACGAGCCGATCGCCATGGCGGACCGCCCGGTGGTCAAGGCGATCCAGGCCGAGCGCGATCCCCGCAAGGCCCTAACTCTCTGGGCAAATAACGTGGTCGGCGTAGCCGCCCGGGTGGCCCCGATCAGCGCGGTCCTGTATGCCGCAGCCGACGGCGATCCGGACGCCGCAGAACTCCTGGCGGACCAGGCCCGGACCAGGATGTCCGGCGCTACGGCATTTGTCAGCTACCTGGCATCGCTGGGCGCCCTGGCCACGGGCATCAACGAGCAGCAAGCCGCCGATCTGTGCTGGGCGCTCATGGATGGCCATCTCTACCAGTTGCTCGTCACCGAGCGCGGGTGGACAGCCGCCGTGTTCACCCGATGGCTGTCGGACAGCCTCGCCGCCACGCTGCTGCGGCCCAGCTGACAAACCGGCCCAGAGCTCAGATACAAGCGCGCACCATGCCGCCAGGAGAGCCCTCCGCTTCCACCCGCGTGCGCACAGAACTGGACAATCCGCACCAAGGTTTGCGCCTAGTTAACAAATGAATCGGCCGTCCCTATTCGGCAGCGGAATCGCGATGTAGCAGCAGCGCAAAGTCGCCACTGGTGGCGGGCGCAGCGGCCGCCTCTGCGAGTCAGCGCCCACCGCCTGCCGCAGCAACCGCGACGCTGATCGGCCCAGGCTCGGGCCTGACGAGCGCGCCTGCGACCAGGACGGTCGGCGTCGCGTCCACTCCCAGCGCGGCGGCGCGCGCGGTCACATACGGCGGCCAGTCTAGATACGGCGCATCAGACACGCACGCGGTGAACGCCGGGCCGTCCAGCCCCACGGCCCGGCCCAGGTCGGCCAGCTCGGCATCGCTCAGCCCGGGCCCGCCCTCGGGGGGCTGGCTGACGAACAGCGCGTGCGCGTACTCGGCGAACCGTCCCCGGTCAGCGGCGCAGCCCGACGCCGCGGCCGCGCGCGTGGAGTAGTTCGTCGTCGATGCCTCATCCAGGAAATTCATGGGATGGTAGACCAGGCTGACGTGCCCGCCGGACACCAGGTCGGAAAGCGTCGGCCCTGCCGACAGCTCAAACCGCCGGCAGAACGGGCACAGGAAGTCGACAAAAGCATCGACGCGGACCGGGCCGCGCCCGATCATTATCCCGTCGCCTTCCCCCGTCGCGCCGATGGGAAGGCGGCTCGGGACGGTCACATCGGTCATGGTCGCTCCAGTAAGAACTCGGCAGGCGCGCACCGTCCGGCAAGGTGTCCCGCCGGCTGCGGCCACGTGGTCATTGTCCTCCGCCGCCGTCGGCGGCGGCCGCATGACGTCTGCGACGGTGACCAGATCGGGTGGTGGCTGTGCGGGCTGTAAGCGTACGACTGGATCGATCACGTAGCGTGAGCAGACCTTCAGGTCACCGGCTTCCCGGGCGCCGGCTCGGTGTGCCGGGGTCGTGACGGCTTGATGGACGGGCACGCGCAGATTCTCCAGTTCGATGCGTGGCGGCCTGTTCCGCTTCGGGGTGAGCGGAGGTCAGGAGGCGGCCAGTCCCGAGATGGCCTGGACGGTAAGGTCGTCCAGCCCGGCCAGCACCAGCTTGGCCGCTGCGAGCGCGGCGGGCCCGGGCGGGTATTGCGGGTGCGGGACGGCGATCACCTGCAATCCGGCGGCTGCCGCCGAGCGGAGCCCGTTCGCGGAATCCTCCACGGCCGCGCACCGCGGCGGGGCGCGGCCCAGCCGGCCCGCCACCGCCAGGTAGATGTCCGGCGCTGGCTTGCCGCGCGGGACCTGTTCGGTGGACATCGCGGCAGCGAAGCAGTCCCGCAGGCCCGCGGCGTCCATGACGGCGTCGATCAGGACGGGCGGGGAGGAGCTCGCCAGCCCCAGCGGCCACCGCGCCGCCATCCGCCGGACCGCGGCCACGGCGCCGGGCAGGAACGGGACCTGTTCCCGGTACCGGGCGGCCATCTGCCCGATCACCTGCGCCGCGACTTCCTCCGGCGGCAGGCCGGTGCCCAGGTCGTGGCTGAGGTAGCGGGCCCATTCCCCGGTGCTCATGCCCATCAGCCGCTGCTGTGCGTCCGGGGCCCAGTGACCGCCATGCTCGGCCACCACCTGCCGGCGCACCTGCTCCCATACCGGCTCGGAATCGACCAGCACCCCATCCAGGTCGAACACGACCGCCTCGATCACCCGTCCACCCTGCCTTGCCGGGCCAGGGCCGGGCAAGGCCGCAGGACGCACACGCAAGGTCACCCTTGATCCCGCAGACCTGTGCGGGGCACTCCGGCCAAAGACCAACGGCCAGGCCGGGAGCCTGCCCGGACCGGACGCGGGCCGTCCCCTGCACAGCGCGGGTTGCCACAGGGCACGATCGCCGCGCGATTAGCGTGCCATTAACCAGGTGAAGACCTTCGTGGCCGCCGCGATCGTCCGCTGCCGGCCACCGTCGCCTTGTCTGCCCGCACGGGCGGGCAGAACAGCGCGGGCAAAGCAGGCGGCCCTGTTGCCGGCCGCCCACGGCCCGGCACCGGCGCGGGCTGGTTGTTTGCGTCCCGGGCACCAGCAAGCAAGACTCGCAGCCATGCCATCCAGCACCGACCGCAACCCCGAGGACGAGTACGCCGACGACGAGTACGCCGACCATGACGCCGAGGATCGCGAGCAGCCCTCAACGCCAGAAGATATTCCCGACGACGAGCCCGAAGAAGACGTGCTCGAACAGCGCCAGGAAGTCCCCCACCGCGAAGACGACCGGTAACGGCCGGTACTCAGGCTCGTGCCCCGGCCAACAGGCGAGGCACACCTGGCCGGATCTAGCGCATCACGCGGCGGAGTACCAGATCGCGGGCACACGATCAGCCTTTCCTGACCGCATCCGTAAAGACGTCGCCTACTCGCCGGTAAATCGGAATTCTGCCTGCCATGGACCGTCCACGTGGACAACCTCCCAGTAGCGCTCGGCGATGCGCTCCGGGTCAAAGGAAGTACCTGCAACTATCTGCCCTGCGATCGTCAGTGTGGCCACACGGATGCCGTCCGGTTCCAGGTCAGCGCCGAGCATTGTCGCGGCCGACCGGAGAGCCGCCTTGCCGAGGGAAACGGTCGCAAGGGCCGGGATCGGGTGGTCGGCGAACCCGCCCCCGGTGACGAGGATGGTCCCGAAGCCGGCGGCCCGCATGGCCGGGGCGGCCACCTGCGCGACGACGATGGCGCTGATGACATCTACTGAATACGCCGCCTGGAGGTGGGCGACACTTGAGCTCAGCAGCCGTTCTGGAGCTCCCATGACGGCGTTATAGACGATGACGCCCGGTGCGCCATTTCCGAGATAGAGCTCCTTCATGCGGGCGGCCAGGCCATCGGGATCGCTGGCGTCGGCCGCGATGGTGTTGATCTTGGCACCGGTATCGGCCAAGGTGCCCGCGAGGTCGCCGAGGCCGCCCGTGCTGCGCGCCACCAGGGTTACCCGGTAGCCGCCCACGGCGAAGCGACGTGCCACGGCCATTCCAAGGCCAGGCCCCGCGCCGACCAGTAGAAGGTGGCGGCTATCGACTGAGCCGGGACCTGCGGCCTCGGCGAGGTCAGCGATCGTGCTTCCCCGGTTGCCAGGGTCGCCTACTCGCTCGTTAGCCATGGGTGCCGTTCCTTTCGCGTCGACCGCCTCGGAGAGCGGCTCGGGCTGGTAGCTCTGTCGAGCCCCTGACCTCGCGGAATCATTCAGGTTGGCAGACAAGGCTGCGGCCGGGCAAGGCACACGCGTGATCTTAGGCCACGGCCACGCCGATCAACTACCGGCTGCAGGTGGAGCTGTTCCCCGTGGGTGAGCGATCTTGTCAGCCTGGTGCTGGGTCAGTCGACGGTGACGCCGCCAGGCGTCGGCGGGTTCAGTGGCATGCCGTAAGGACATGACCGGGTCCGGATCGGGCAGCATCCGGCTCGTGTCCGGCGTCTCGGTGGCGCTCGCGGTGGCCTTTGGCTCTGGTCAACGGCGGCTTCCTGCGGGAGCATTGTGCAGTGGCTGAGCTGGCTCGGCAAGACGGCGCCGCGATCGAGGTACATGGCCTGTTCAAGTCCTACGGCGACGTGCGGGCGGTCAGCGGGATCAACCTCACCGTGGAGCGCGGGCAGATCTTCGCGCTTCTCGGCCCGAACGGTGCCGGGAAGACCACCACAGTCGAGATCCTCGAGGGTTACCGGTCGCGCGACGGTGGCACGGTCAAGGTCCTGGGATATGACCCGGGGCGGCAGCGGCAGCGGCTGAAACCCCAAATCGGGATCGTCTTGCAGTCGACCGGGGTGGACCGCTACCTGACCGTAGTAGAGACGATCGCGATGTACGCGGGGTTCTATCCGCATCCGCGCCCGGTGGATGAGGTGATCGACCTCGTGGGCCTGGCGGCCAAGCGCGATACCCGGGTGCTGAAGCTGTCCGGCGGCCAGCAGCGGCGGCTGGACGTCGCGATCGCCCTGGCCGGGAACCCGGACCTGCTGTTCCTGGACGAACCTACGACTGGATTCGACCCCTCGGCCCGGCATGAGGCCTGGGAGGTGGTCAAGAATCTGGCGGCGCTGGGCAAGACGGTGCTGCTGACCACCCACTACATGGACGAGGCGCAGTACCTGGCCGACCAGATCGCGGTGATCAGCAGCGGCCGGATCGTCGCCGAAGGGCCGCCGGCCACTATCGGGCACCGCGACCAGGCGAGGGCCCGGATCCGCTACCGGCTGGCCGACGGGGCCACGCCGCCCGCCGACCTCACCGCGCCGCCCGGCCCGGACGGGCTGATCGAGCTAGAGCCCGGCGACCTGACCGCCGCGTTGCACCGGCTCACCGGCTGGGCCCTGGAGCAGCACGTCGAGCTCAACGAGCTGGAAATCATCCGGCCCTCCCTGGAGGATGTCTACCTGCAGCTGACCGACAGCTCAGCGGCGCAGGCCGGCCTGGAACCGGCCAGCGCGGAGCCGGCCACCACGGCGCCGGCCGGCGGGAAAGGACGGCGCAGGTCATGAACGCCGCGGCGCTGACGGTCTCGCAGGTCCGGTACACAAACAAGGCGTTCTGGCGCAACCCAGCCTCGGCGTTCTTCATATTCGCCTTCCCGCTGATGTTCCTGGTGATCTTCACCGCGCTGCTCGGTCACGGCACGGTACGCGTCTCGCCGGTCAAAGTGGTGGACACCTCCACGTACTACGTGGCGGCCATGGCGTCCTTCGGGGTGATCTCGGCGTGCTACACCAACATCGCGATCAGCGTGTCCTTCCAGCGCGATACGGGCGTCCTGAAGCGCACGAACGGCACGCCGCTGCCGAGCTCGGCCTTCCTCGGGGCGCGGATGGTGCACGCGCTGCTCGTCGGCATCCTGCTGGTAGTGATCACCGCCGGTTTCGGCCGGCTGCTGTACAACGCCAGCATCCCGACCGGCCTCACGCTGGCGCGGTTCCTGGTCATGTTGCTGGTCGGGGCGGCCAGCTTCTGCGCGCTCGGGTTCGCGATCACCGCGGTCATCCCGAACGCCGATGCGGCGCCCGCGATCGTCAACGCGTCGATCCTGCCGCTGCTGTTCCTGTCCGGGGTCTTCATCCCGCTGGGCAGCAACGCGCCAGCGTGGATCGTGTGGATCGCCCGGATCTTCCCGGTCTGGCACTTCGCCAAGGGCATGCAGGCCGGATTCCTCGGCACCGCGTTCAGCTGGACCGACGTGGTGATCGTCGCCGCCTGGGGCCTGGCCGGCCTGCTGGCCTCGATCCGCTTCTTCAGCTGGGAGCCACGCACCTGAACGAGAAGCGGCGCGGCCGTCAGCTCTGCCGGAGTGCTTGAGGGGTGCGCTTCGTGTAGCACGGGTTCTCAACCGCCGTGGTCTCTGCCCTTACGCGTAGCCAGCGTGCAGTACCGCTCGAGGTAGGCGGGTGGTCCCGCAGACCGCTGTCTGGTTGTCGTGGTACTTGCGGCGATGCCACCGCGGGCCCGGATGTGGTCGCGGCGGGCCGCCGATCCCCGCGTCCACCCCTTCCGGGTGCTGCGGGCTAGCCTGGTGGGGGGCCCGGGGATGTGGTCCGGTCTGGCTCGCGCCACGGGGTGCTGGCCGGGCGGGCTGTCGATGGCCCGGGCTCGGCAATTGCCAGTCAACGGGAGGGATGCAACATGTGGAAGTTCAGAAGCAAGATCCTGGCAGGGGTGGGCGTGGTAGCGGTGGCGGGGGCGGTGGCCGCCGCGGGCCTGACCGCGGCCGCCGCGAGCCAGGCCGCCGGGGCGGCCAGTTCCGGGTTCGAGCATTTCCAGCTCATGACCACCTCCGCCGCCAATAACGCGCCGTCGAGCATCATCGCCAGGGGCGTGTTCACCGCGGGCGGCGTGGATCACCCGGGCAACAAGGTGGACACGGTGGTGTTCCCCGACGGGACGTTCAAGATCGCGCACTCCAGCGGCACCGGCACCCCGCGGTTCAATCCCCGGACGTGCCTGGGCATCATCACCTTGAACGGCACCTACCGGCTCAGCGGTGGCACGGGGGCGTATGCGGGGATCAGCGGGCACGGGATCTACCGGCTGAACATCCTGATCGCCGGTGCGCGCAACTCGGCGGGCAAGTGCAGCAATAAGCTGCCGCCCACGGCCTTCCAGCAGATCATCAAGGCACAGGGCCCGGTCCGCCTGTAAAGCAACGATGGCCGGCATGCTCAGCCAGGCTGGCGGCCCGTTCGAGCCGGGCCATGCCACGAAGTCCTAGAGCAGGAGCGGGTGCGCACCGGCGCCCCACAGCCAGGCACCCATGACGCCGCAACCGGCATACCGGACGGCGTGCCTGCAGGTGCCCCGGAGCGGTCCCACCGGCTCGAACCGAAACTGCACCACGAAAGACCGGACAAGATCCGCGCAGAACTAACATCCGGGAGCGGCACCGCCCCGACACCACAAAGACCACGCGCCCGCGCCGAACGGCAGTTCTGATCGCCGGTGCCTGGGCGGGAGTTAGCCGGGTCGTGATCTTATCTGCAGCGAACGCTCGTTAACCGGAGCTGTGCCCAGGGCGGCCGTCAGCCGCTCGGTGACAGTCGCGATGGCAGCGCGAAGCTCGGGGCCGCCTTCGACGTGGAACCGGACCGGGATCGCGGCCAGCCATTCCCCGGCATACATCGCCGGATTGCTGGTGGTGCCGATCAGGACGCATCGCGTACCGTCGTCGGTGCGCTTGAGGCAGCCCATCGGCGGCCTGACATACCGGGCGACCTCATCGTAGGGGGCATCGAACACGACCTTGGTCTCGAACTCCCAGCCGGCCCCCAGGTGCTGCTCCAGCAGGTCCACGTAGTCCAGGTCGCCGGGTGCACGGAACTGTTCGCCGCCTCCGGCGACCGACTGAATCCGGTCAATGCGATAGGCGCGGACCGCACGGGCGCGATGCGAGTGGCATAGCAGATACCAGCGGCCATGCCGCACGACAACGGCCCACGGGTCAACGGTTTCCTCCCACTGCCTGCCTGACTCGCTGCGGTAGCCGATGCTCACCCGGTGCTGGGCTGCGACGGCGGCAACGAGAGCGCTCGTGGTCTCGGTGCCCGGGCGTACGGCCCCGCGGTCGGGCGCGGCGGAGGCATGCCTGCGGATGGTGGTGGCCTGCAGGCTGACATTCTCCGGCAGCGCCCGGATGATCTTGCCTAGGGCGGCGCCGGCTGGATCGCCGGCGTCCGCGGCTGCGTGGCTGCCGTCGAGCACGGCCATGACCAGGCCAAGCGCCTCGGCGGCGCTGAACACCAGCGGCGGCAGCCGGATGCCCCGGCCGAGCCGGTAACCGCCGTAGGGTCCCCGGGTGGACTCCACGGGGATGCCGGCCTCGCGCAAGATCGCGATGTAGCGGCGCGCGGCGCGTTCGGTCACGCCGAGCTGCGCTGCGAGCTGGGCGGCGGTGATACCGGGCTGGGCCTGCAGCAGTTCGAGGGCGTGGAGCGCTCGCCCGGTGGGGCTGAGGCCGGCTTTCACGTAAGCAGACTAATCAGGAACCCGATCGTCCGGAACCGCATCTATCGTCGGGGGACGCCTCCGCTGACCACGCCAAGCGCGACCGCACCGCAGTGGGGAAGGAGACTGACATGGACATTCTGCTGATCGCCGGCCTGTGGCTTGACGGGTCGGTCTGGGACTCCGTTGCCGCCCACCTGGAAGCCCGCGGCCATCGCGCCGTGCCGATCGGCCTGCCGGGCCAGGGTGACGGCAATGCCTCGGCGACGCTCGCGGATCAGGTGGCCACGGTGGTCGCGGCCGTCGATGCAGCTGCCGGGAGACCCATGGTGGTGGGGCATTCCGCTGCCTGCAGCCTGGCATGGCTCGCCGCCGACGCCCGTCCCGCCACGATCAGCAAGGTCGCCCTCATCGGCGGCTTCCCCTCCCCGGACGGCGAGGCATACTTCGATTCCCTCCCTGTCCAAGACGGCGCGATGCCCTTCCCGGGCTGGGGTGAGTTCGAAGGGCCGGACTCCGCCGATCTGGACGACGCCGCGATGCGGGCCATCGCGTCGGCTGCGATCCCGGTCCCGGAAGGAGTCACTCGCGGGGTGATCAGGCTAGCCGACCAGCGCCGCTATGACGTCCCGGTGGTGCTGGTCTGCCCGGAGTTCACCCCGGCCCAGGCCAAGGAATGGGTCGGGCAGGGGGAGGTGCCCGAGCTGGAGAAGAGCAAGAGCGTCTCGTTTGCCGACATCGATTCCGGTCACTGGCCAATGATCAGCGCGCCGGCCGAGCTCGCACGCCTGTTGTCGCAGGCGGCTGACGAGTCCTGAGCGGGCGGGCAAGCTCACCGTGGGAGAACCAGCAATGCGGTACACGATCCGGCCGCTCGACGCGGCCACATGGGCGGCGTTCGCCGAGCTCACCGAGCGCAACAACGGGGTTTACGGCGGGTGCTGGTGCATGGCCTACCACCCCGAGGTGTCCCGGACAGGCGCGGCGCACAACCGTGCCGGGAAGGAGCGCCGGGTCCGGGGAGGCCGCGCGCATGCCGCGCTGGTCTTCGACGATAGCGGCACCGCGCAAGGATGGTGCCAGTACGGCAGCCCCGAAGAGCTTCCGGACATCAAGCACAAGCGCGAGTACGACAAGGACTCTCCGGCACCGCCAGACTGGCGGATCACCTGCTTCTTCGTCGACAAGAAACACCGCGGTCAGGGCATCGCGCGCGTGGCGCTGGAGGGCGCGCTCGACCAGATCGCCCATCTTGGCGGCGGGCTTGTCGAGGCGATCTCCGAGGTGACCGCCGGCCGCCAGGCGCAGGGCCGCTTCCTCTTCAGCGCGACGGTCGAGCTTTTCGAGCAGAACGGCTTCACTCGCGTCCGCCAGGTCGGCAAACACGCGTGGATCATGAGCAGGGTGATCGAGCCGACCTGAGCATCGGGCAGGCAGTCAGCAGCCCGCCGGTTCCGAAGCAGCGCCCCGATCTGCTGGATGCTGCCGAGCGCGCAGGACGACCATTTCCGCACGCCGTCAGCGGGACCGACCGAATCGGCACCAGCCGCGCATAGCGGCGGGGCTCCGCGCGCGTTCTCGCTGACCTTGCCCCTCACTTAGCGTGATGCTGTTCATCGGCTCAGCCGATGCGGTGCGTCGACGGATTCCCGCATGAGTGCCTTGATCGCCGCCACCGAGCTGACGTGCGGTCGATGGCGCCGGAGGCCCAAACCGCTCGGCCTGGCACGCGCGGTATGCGGCAACAGCGGATACGCGTGGCTGCCTATTCTTTTCCCGTGATCGCCATCCGTCTCGCGGCCGAGGCCGACGCACCGGCCCTGGCCAAGATCGCGGTGGCGGCCTACCAGCACTACGTGCCCAGAATAGGCCGGCCACCCGCCCCGATGACGGCCGACTACAGCGCTGCGGTCCGCCGCGGCCAGGCTTGGGTAGCGGCTGTAGACGGCGAGGTGGCCGGGTTCATCATCCTCATCTCCCGGCCCGGCTATCTGCTGCTGGAGAACGTGGCCGTGCTGCCCGCTGCCCAGGGCCGGGGCATCGGAGCACGGTTGCTGGCCCTGGCCGAGGACCGCGCCCGGCGGGGTTACTGCGGCCGTGGTTCCGTGCCTGCTGTTCTCCCGGGTTGCAGCCCGGGGCCGGTTCCGTGGTCGTCTGCGTGCGGGTGTGCGGGCGGGGTTTCCCGGGTTCACCGGGCGGATCCGGGGCGGGACCGAAGGCCCCGCCCGCCCGGGCTCATCTGTTCTTTTCTGCTTGTCCGGGGTGCGGGCGGTCACGCGGGACGGGAGGATGGCGGCGGGCTGCCCGTGACGCCGGTTCTTCTGTGGGATAGGAGCCCGTGAGGCAGCCGGGCGAGCTCCGCCGATTCCGCGGCCTTCGCAGGCTTCTCCTTCTTCCCGCCGGGGGCCGGGCTGCCGGAATCCAGCTGCCTTCTCCAGTCCTCGATGTGGGAATGGTAGAGACGGTTCTTCCGCAGCGGTGCGCCGCGCTCCGGGCTGTTCGCGGGAAGGGCGCCGACTTCCGCCACGAGCTTCGCCTTGAATTCCCTGGTGAACGTCCGACTCTTCGGCCGCTGCGGCTTGCTGCTGGTGACCTGACCATCATGCCGGCAATCGTGGCCTGGTCAGCCAGTGTCATCGTCACAGTCTCAGTGGTCCAGTCTGGCCCTGCTGATTACAGAAGTCTCATACGTCCCTTGTGTCTCAAACCAGCCGGA
>DASXKD010000107.1:0-7873 GCA_036497045.1 Streptosporangiaceae bacterium
ACCCGAGCCGCTCCCGCGTCACGTTCGCCACCCGCCACCTGTTCGGGCTCGGGCGGGCCAGGGGGAGCTTCGCCATCCGCGGTGGCACGGCGGACGTCGCCGACCCGATCGCGGCGTCCGCCGTTTACGCGGAGATCGAGACCGCGAGCTTCCGCACCAGGAACCGCCAGCGTGATGCCAGCGTGCTCTCCTCACGGTTCCTGGACCCGGCCGGGCACCCGGTGATGACCTTCCGGTCGGACCGGATCGACGTGGACGGCCGGGCCCTGACCGGGACGCTGACGGTGCGCGGCACAAGCAGGCCCGTCACCCTCACCATCACCGATTGCGCGGTGCCCCGCGGCTCCTTCACCGCCCGCGCCACGGCCCGGATCGACCGGACCGAGTTCGGGATCACCGCGGCGCGCGGCCTGGCCGCCCGCTATCTCGACCTGACCCTGGAGGTCCAATGCACCCGGAACTGACCGAAGGGGCGGCACCGGCGGCTGCGGGCATCGCCCAGAGCCAATCGGATGCCATCACGGTGGCCGGCCTGCGCAAGAGCTATGGATCCGTGCAAGCCGTGCGGGATGTCAGCTTCTGTGTCCGCAGCGGCGAGATCGTCGCCCTGCTCGGGCCGAACGGAGCGGGCAAGACCACGACCCTGGAGATACTGGAGGGGTTCCGGGCCCGCGATGGCGGCGCCGTCGCGGTGCTCGGCCTCGACCCTGGCGACAAGGCCGCCGCGCGCGAGTTGCGCGAGCGGACCGGGCTGGTCCTGCAGGACATCGCGGTCGAGCCCTACCTGACGGTGCGCGAGAGCATCGCCCGCCAGGCGGGCTACTACCAGGCTCCCAGGGCAGTGCCCGAGGTCATCAGCCTCGTCGGGCTCGCCGGGCTGGAGCGGCGCAAGGTCAGGTCCCTGTCCGGCGGCCAGAAGCGCCGCCTGGACCTCGCCCTCGGCCTGATCGGCGACCCGGAACTGCTGTACCTGGACGAGCCGACGACCGGGTTCGATCCGGCCGCGCGGCGCGGCGCCTGGGATCTGGTCCGGGAGCTGCGCGCGACCGGGACCACGATCCTGCTGACCACACACGACATGGCCGAGGCGCAAGCGCTCGCGGACCGGGTGATTCTGCTCAACGACGGTGCCGTAGTGGCCCAGGGGCCGCCGGCCGGCCTCGGCGGGCGTGACAAGGAACGGGCACGCATCGGCTTCACGCTGCCGCCCGGCGTTCCGGTCGCCGGCCTTCCGGTACCTGCCGACATGCAAAACGGTGCGGTGGTGATCGAGACCGCCAAGCCGACCGAGGAATTGCACCGGCTGACCAGCTGGGCCATCCAGCACGACGTCACGCTGTCCGGGCTCACCGTGGACCGGCCCAGCCTCGAGGACGTTTACCTGCGGCTGACCGGGGGCGGCGCGCCGTCCGGTGCAGCAGAAAGGAGCCCCCGATGACCACCGCCACGCTCCCTGGCCGGCGGCCGCACCGCCGTAACCGCCTGGGCCTGGTGGTCCACCAGGTCAGGTACGAGCAGCTGTCGTTCTGGCGCAACCCGCAGAGCGCCGTGTTCACGTTCGTCTTTCCTGTCCTGTTCGTGGCCATCATGGGCGCCCTGTTCGGCGGCGTGGGGAAGAGCTCGTACTTCGGCGGCCTATCGGCGCTGCAGTATTACGTTCCGACGATCGCCGCGCTGTGCGTGCTTGGCTCGTGTTACGGGCAGCTCGCGGTCGCACTCGCGGCCCGGCGGCAGAACGGGATTCTCAAGCGGATCCGTGCCACGCCGCTCCCGGCTTGGGCGTACTTTGTCGGGCTGCTCGCGCACTGCGTCCTGGTCAGCCTCGCCGACATCGCGCTGATCGTCGGGGTGGGGCGGCTGTACGGCGTGCCCTTCCCGTCGCACTGGCTCGCCATCGCGCTGACGCTGGTGCTCGGTGCGGCCAGCTTCTGCGCGCTGGGCGTCGCGGTGGCATCGGTGATCTCCAACGCCGAGGCCGCCCCGGCCGTTGCGCAGCTCGTGCTGTTCCCGCTGCTGTTCCTGTCCGGTACCTATATGCCGATCCACTCCGAGCTGCTCAACCGGGTCACGGGCTGGCTTCCGGTCCGGCCGTTCAACGAGGCGCTGACCGGGCCGCTCGCCCGGCACACCGGCGCTGACTGGCGGCACCTGGCTGTGCTGGCGGCCTGGGGCGTGATCGGCGCCATCGTGGCGGTCCGGCGCTTCCGCTGGGACCCGAGGCCGGAGTGAGCCGGGCAGCGGTCCGGGCCAGCCGCGCGGCGGCAGCCCGGCCCCGGCCAGGGCCCGGGCCGGCTTGCAAGGCAGTGCCCGGCCGACCGGCCGGGCCGCTCCTTGACCCCGGGGCTGGCCGGGGGATCTGATGGGCGTAGCCGACCGGCAGGAGGTCCAGGCCGTGGATTCGTTCGAGGGCAAGCTCGCGGTGGTGACCGGCGGTGGCTCGGGCATGGGCCGCGAACTCGTCCGCCAGCTCGCGGCGCAGGGATGCTCGGTCGCGGCCTGCGACCTGAACGCGGACTCGGTCGCGGCGGCCACGGCCATCGCCCGGACGGACTCCCCGCCCGGCACCAGGGTCACCGCGCACGCCTGTGACGTCTCCGACGAGGCTCAGGTCCTGCAGTTCCGCGACGAACTGCTAGAGGGGCATGCCAGCGACCACGTCGACCTGGTCTTCAGCAACGCGGGCATCGGCGGCGCCGGCAGCTTCGTCAGGGACAGCCGGGAAGACTGGGAGCGCACGTTCGCCATCGACTGGTGGGGCGTGTACTACTGCGCCCGCGCGTTCCTGCCGCTGCTCATCGCGAGCGGAGACGGCGTCCTGGTCAACACCAGCAGCGTGAACGGCTTCTGGGCGACGCTGGGACCAGGCATGCCAAACAATGCCTACAGCACCGCCAAGTTCGCCGTGAAGGGGTTCTCCGAGGCCCTCATCGAAGACTTGCGCAGCAACGCGCCGCAGGTCCGGGTCGCCGTGGTGATGCCCGGGCATGTCGGCACGGACATCGTCGCGAACAGCCTCCGCGCGCATGGCCTGCCGGAGCCGGAGCGGATGAGCGACGCCCAAATAAACGAGCTGATCCCGGCGGAGATGGCGCCCGAGGGAGCGTCACCCGATGACCTGCGCCGGTTGCTGGCTCAGGCGAACGCCGACTTCAAGGACAAGGCGCCGCTCACCGCGGCCGGCGCGGCAGCCATCATCCTGGACGGGGTGTGCTCCGGAGCCTGGCGGATCCTGGTCGGCGAGGACGCCAAGAAGCTGGACGCGGCGGTGCGCGCCAGGCCCGAAGCGGCCTACGACTACGCCAAGCTGGCCAGCATGCCGGACTTCGCGCCCGGGGCAGGGGCGCCGGAACGCTGACGGACTACCTGGTGGTCAGCCGTGGCCCTGCAGCGCCACACCATGGACGCTGGCCCGGAAGGTGCCGGAGGAGTCGGTGGGCAGCCGGGTGAACCAGACGAGCACATAGCGGCCGCGGGCCGGGCTGGCGAGGCGGAGCCGTACCACCCCGCCCGCACCGGACGCGTGCGCGACCGGTGGCAGCCCCGCCATGGTGGGCGTGTCGCCGACGCGCAACTGGAGACTGGCACCGGTGGCGCTGCCGAGGTCGATCCGCGCGCCGGTGATCGTGACCGTCCGGCCCATTTTCAGCAGCAGGCCCGTGCCCGGGTACAGGTTCCCGAACCGGGCCGAGTTGTACCAGTCGGTGTGCCAGCCCGCCGAGCGGCTGCCGCCGAGGACCAGGTGGGCGAGCTGGGGGTTGTCGCCGCCGTTCGGGCCGAACGCCGTCGCCTGGACCGGGCTGAGCGGCTGCGCTGGCTGGGAGGATGCTGGCGGCGGCGCAGCCGTATGGCTGGCCTTCGGTGCCGGGGAAGGTGCCCGGTGACTGGACTTCGCGGCCGGGCCCGGCCGACCCTGGCCAGCGTTATGGCCAGTGACCGCATGTTTCCCCGCGGCAGCCGGGGTGGCCGCGGGTGCTGCGCCGGCCAGCACGTGCAGCGCTATGAAACCGAGTGCCACCACCATGACCGCCAGGCATACGAATACGGCCCAGCGCGCCGTGCGCGGCGCGGACCCGCGGCCGGATGCCACCCGGCTCCGGGCCGCGCCCGCGCCCGCACTGGCCTTGCGTGCCACTGGCGCGCTGGCGGCGGTCACCCGGGCCCAGGCCGCGGGCAGGTCCGGCCGGTGCCGCTGCGGGGCCGAGGTGGCCAGCAGCTCGTCCAGGCTGACCGTGGCTATCGGGCTCGTCGCCCGGTGGTCTGTGTCGTAGTCCTCGATCAGCGGCTCAGAGTCGGTACCGACGGCCTTGGCAATAGCGCGGATATGACCACGGGCATAGAAGTCGCCGCCACACTCGGAGAAGTCGCCTGCCTCGATCTTCCTGATGATCGTTTCCCGGATCCGGGTGCGCTTGCTGACCTGGGCCAGGGTCATGCCTGCCTGGTGCCGCGCTTGCGCCAGGGTCTCACCGATGGGCACGCCACGCCTCCACTGCTCTGCCGCTGCGCCCTTCGCCCCGGCCGGGGGGCGATGGGTGGTTCCCTACTTCCTTGCCCCCATGTCCGCCGTGGAACCGGCCTGTCCGCTCTGGATCTGCGTGCCCGGGACGGCGGCTTCTGCCCAGGCACGCGAGAGGATCTCGTCGGCGGTCTGCGCCGCGGTCTGCCGGGACGTGTCCAGCCAGAGGCAGAGCCGGGCCATCACCACACTCCGGGTACAAGCCGTTTCCGCCCGGCCGCGAAGTGCTCGTACTCGTCGCCCAGCGCCTGGGTCAGCTGCCGCTCCTCGGCGCGGATGCGGACGTACAGGCCTATCCCGCCCAGCACCACGACGACCGGGAGGGCCCACACGTCATCACATGCCAGCGCGATCCCGACGAGCACGAGCGCGAGCCCGGTGTAGGAGGGGTGGCGGACGTACCGGTAGGGGCCCTTAGTCACCACCTGGTGGCCGGACTGGACCGTGATCCGGTACTGGAAGAAGCGGCCCAGGGAAGCGATCGACCAGGCCCGCAGCCCGAGCCCGGCGACGATCAGCGCGATGCCCACCACGAACGGCCAGGTCAGGCCTCCCGGCCAGAGCAGCCCGCCGCGGCGGCCGAGTACCTCCGCCGCGATGACCGAGCCGGCAATGCAGGGGACCAGGACGAAGAAGCTGGGGTCGTTCGACGGATCGGTAGCGCGCAGGCGCTGGATCACCCGCATTACGGCCTCGAACACTGCCCAGACCACCACCACGATGGTGAACACCGTCTCGGCGGCGCCATGCCGGAACACCAGTGGCAGGGTCACCCTGTCAGTACATCAGCCCGGCCCGGCCCGTATCGTCCACGACGACCAGGGCTCCTACTTCGAGATCATGCTGGCTTGATACTGCCCAGGGCGGCCAGGGTGGCGGTGACATGCTCGCTCGCGCCGGCCTTGTCGATGCCGAGGCCGGTGAGCACGCCTCCGCCGTCCTCCAGTTCCAGCAGGGCGAGCAGGATGTGCTCGGTCCCGATGTAGTTATGGCCCATACGCAGCGCCTCGCGGAATGTGAGTTCCAGTGCCTTTTTTGCCTGCGAGCCGAACGGGATCAGGGCGGGCACCTCGGCAGCCGGTGGTGGCAGCGCGGCGGTGATGGCCTCGCGGACCGAGTCCAGTGACACGCCCTGCGCGACGATCGCCGCCGCCCCGACCCCGTCCGGCTCGCTGAGCAGCCCGAGCACCAGGTGTTCCGGCACGATCTGGTCGTGGCCCGCGGCGCGGGCCTCGTTCTGCGCCGCAATCACGACGTTCCTGGCCCGGGGCGTGAACCTGGTGAAGCCCTGGCTGGCGTCGAGGTCGGGCACCTGGCCGGGGTCCTTGGGCACGAAACGCTTCTGCGCGGCCTGTTTGGTGACCCCCATGCTCCTGCCGATGTCGGTCCATGAGGCGCCCGAGCGCCGCGCCTGGTCGACGAAGTGGCCGATCAGGTGGTCCGCCACATCGTCGAGGTGGTCCGCGGCGAGAACGGCGTCGGTGAGCTGTTCGAGCGGTTCGGCGTGCACCTTCTTGATGGCCTCGATGAGGTCGTCGAGGCGTACCTGGCCGGTCATGGGGGTGGGCTGCGTCATGGGGTCAACTCTAGGTTGACGACTCGACCTTCGTCAACTTCGCGTTGACGACTGTCCGGACGAAGATGCCGTCCCGCACGCCGGGAGGATTACGGCGGTAGCCTCGGGGTATTGCGGCCGGCCATGGCGGCCGGGCACCGGCCCAGGGGGCCGGCGCGGCGGCGGAACCGGGGCGGCTCCGCCTTCGATGACGAGGAGCACATCGGCATGAGCCTCTTCCAGCGGGCGCACAACATACTCCAGGCCAAGGCCAACAAGGCGCTCGACGCCGCCGAGAAGCCTGACGAAATGCTCGACCTGTCCTACGAGCAGATGCTCGACCAGATCAACCAGGTCAAGCGAGGGCTGGTGTCGATCACCGCGTCCCGCAAGCAGATCGAGCTGCAGGAGCAGCAGCTCCAGCAGACGGCGGACCACCTCCAGGACCAGGCCAAGGCGGCGCTGGCCCAGGGCAAGGAGGATCTGGCCAGGGAGGCGCTGTCGCGCAAGGCCGCTGCGCAGGCCCAGATCGACGGCATGGAGCCGCAGCGCCAGCAACTCGGCGAAGAGCAGGAGAAGCTGGAAAAGACCCTGGCGGCGCTGCAGCAGCGGGTGAACACCTTCCGCACCCAGAAGGAGGTGCTGAAGGCGCAGTACAGCGCGGCGAAGGCGGAAAGCTCGATCGGCGAGACCGCCGCGGGCATCTCCAAGTCCTTCGGCGACACCGGCGCGGACATCCAGCGGGCCCAGGACAAGATCGCCACGATGCAGGCCCACGCGGACGCCGTGGACGAGCTGCTGCAGGCCGGCGTGCTCGAAGACGTCGGCGGAGGAAGTACCGACGAAATCCAGAAGGAGCTCGACGAGGCCGGTAGCAACGCACAGGTGGACTCCGAGCTCGCCGCGCTCAAGGCTGAGATCGCGGGCTCGCCCCCGCCGCCGGAGATCACCGCGGGCTGAGCGCCCCGGCCAGGCAGGTCAGCCGGCCAGGCAGGTCAGCCGGCCAGGCTCCGGTAGACGCCGTTGACCACGGCCATCTTGCGCGGGTCGTCGACCAAGTTCATCCCCATCCGGTTCATCACATAGGCGAACGCCACGCCGGTCTCGGGGTCGGCGCCGACGGCGGACCCGCCGAAGCCATCGTGGCCGAACGCGGCCGGGTTGGGCCCGTAGTGGTGCTCGGGGCCGGATAGCCCGTAACCGAGCCCGAACTCGATCGGGATGCCTAGAGCGCCGGTCAAGTAGCGGCGTCGTTCTCGGGTCTGGCGGTTTGCCGTGTGCTAATCCTTGCCTGTAGCGGTGATCGTGATTGGTTGCGGGCAGGGAGGAGCTTCGGATGCGGCCCGGGTTGTGGAGTCCGCCGGTTGAGCCGTCGCCGGCGGAGCAGGCGGTGATCAAGGCGGTGCGGCGGGCGAAGCTGTTCGTGTTCTTGCGCGAGCACCGTCACGAGCTGTTCGACGAGGAGTTCCAGGCCGAGCTGGCTGGTGCGTACGCCGACAGCCCGAAGGGGCAGCCGCCGGTTCCGCCGGCCCGGCTGGCGCTGGCGACGATCGTGCAGGCCTACACGGGGGCCTCTGATGATGAGGCGATCGAGGCGACGGTGATGGACCGGCGCTGGCAGCTGGTCCTGGACTGCATGGACGCGCAGGAGCCGCCTTTCTCGAAGGGCACGCTGGTGGGGTTCCGCAAGCGGCTGGCCGAGCATGACCTGGACCGGCGGCTGGTCGAGCGGACAGTGGAGCTGGCCGCGGCCACCGGGGAGTTCGGCGCGCGGGCGCTGCGGGCGGCGCTGGACTCCAGTC
>DASXKD010000108.1:0-1663 GCA_036497045.1 Streptosporangiaceae bacterium
CCGACACGCTCGGCGCATGCGCGGGCCCGGCTGCAGACACCGCGCCGGCACCGGCCGCGGTGCCGTTCAAGGACATGCCGTTCGCCGAGGCGCCGCCCGAAGAGCAGCCTGCGGCCAGCACACAGGCACCGACGGTGAGCAGGAGCGTCCAGGCGGCGGCGCGACGCGGGCGCGACAGGGGAGCGGTCAAACGGGACACGGGCGCAGTCATGCCGATGGGACGCCGGCGTTGGCACGCCGGTTCCCACGGTTAAGTCACGACTTGGTATATGTGCTAGCCCGGGGTTAGCTCGCGGAGCATGCATACCCGGGCGGCGGAGTTTCCGCCCTGGTCGGCGTTGCGGGCAGCCAGTTCGGGAGTGACTTCGCTTTCGGCCAGTTCGCGGAAGCCGAGGCGCTCGTAGTAGGGCGCGTTCCAGGGCACCCCGCGGAAAGTGATCAAGGTCATGGCCGGCATGTGCTGGCCGGCCGCCCAGTCGGCCACGTAGTCAAGCAGCATGGCCCCGATCCGCTGCCCGGCGTGCGCCGGATGCACGCTGACCTGCTCAATGTGCGCACAGCCGTCAACCACGTCGAAGACGACAAAACCAATCGGCTCGTCATATTCGTCGGCCGCCACCCAGGCCCGCCCTGCCCGGCGGTACCCGGACAGCGACTCGGGCGGGAGCGGAAACGTGTCCGCGGCCGCAGGCATCCCGATGTCACGGAACGTATTGCCCGCGGCGAGCTGGATCGCTTGCAGCCGGCCGACGTCCTCGGGCCTGGCTTGCCGCACCGTCAGCGCACCAGGGTCCGAAGCCATGGCACAGAAGTATGGCAGGAACGACCCAAAAACCATCAAGGGGTCAGCGGCTTAAAAATCGCTGAGAACTGCTCTGTTTTATCAATCACCACAGAGGTGCCTGGTATAGCAGTGGCAGGAGGGACAGATGCGCCGCCGTTGCGGGGCCGGCCCAGGTCGCTCCGCCCGGCGTTCCTCTGTCAGGGTGGAGCGGTGAGCAATCCCGGGCAGCCGCACGTCGTCGTGATCGGCGGCGGCATCGCAGGACTGGCCGCCGCGTTCTTCCTGCGCGAGGTCCCGTGCCGGGTCACCGTGCTCGAAGGCTCGCCCCGGCTCGGTGGCAAGCTCAGCGTCAGCGAGATCGCCGGGGTCATGGTGGACGAAGGCGCCGAGGCGCTGCTCGCCCGCCGTCCCGAGGGCACCGGGCTGGTCGCCGCGGTGGGCCTCGAAGGCCGGCAAACCTGGCCCGGCACCACCGCGGCGCGCATCTGGAGCCGGGGCGGCATGCGCCCGCTGCCCCGCCGCCAGGTCCTGGGCGTGCCCGCCGACCTGGCCGAACTGGCCGGAACTGGCCTGATGTCCAGCGACGGCATGGCCAGGGCGCGGCAGGATCTCAGCCTGCCGGCCACCGCGCGGGACGGCGATGTGCCGGTGGCCGCGTTCGTGGCGGCCCGGTTCGGCCACGAGGTGGTGGATCGCCTGGTGGATCCGCTCCTCGCCGGGGTCTACGCCGGCCGGTCGGAGGAGCTGTCTTTCGAAGCCACCCTGCCCGCCATCGCGGCCGAGTCGCGCAAGCACGCCTCCCTGGCCGAGGCGGCCGGAGCGCTGCTACCGGCTCCGGCCGGCCCCGGATCCCCGGATCCCGTGCCGGTGTTCACCACC
>DASXKD010000109.1:0-2883 GCA_036497045.1 Streptosporangiaceae bacterium
CCATGACGATGACCGACCCGATCGCAGACATGCTGACCCGTCTGCGGAACGCGAATGCGGCTTACCAGGACTCGGTGAGCATGCCATATTCCAAGATCAAGGCGCACCTCGCCGAGATCCTCCAGGAGCAGGGCTACATCGGCGGCTTTGAGGTCCGCGACGCCGAGGTCGGCAAGAACCTGGTGATCGCGCTCAAGTACGGCCCGGCCAGGGAGCGCTCGATCGCCGGGCTCAAGCGCGTGTCCAAGCCGGGCTTGCGGGTGTACGCGAAAAAGGACAACCTGCCGCGTGTGCTCGGCGGACTGGGCATCGCCATCATCTCCACCTCGGGTGGGCTGATGACCGACAAGCAGGCGGTCAGGCGCGGCGTGGGCGGGGAAGTCCTCGCCTTCGTGTGGTGAGGAGACCTTAGATGTCACGAATCGGACGGCTCCCGGTAGTGATCCCGGCGGGCGTCGATGTCACCATCGACGGCCGGTCGGTGTCCGTCCGCGGGCCCAAGGGCAATTTGTCGCTTGAGGTCGCCGAGCCCATCGAGGTCAACCACTCCGACGGCGTCATCACCGTGACCAGGCCCAGCGATGACGGCAAGGTCCGGGCGCTGCACGGCCTGTCGCGCACCCTGGTCGCCAACATGGTGACCGGGGTGACCGAGGGCTACAGCAAGACCCTGGAGATCGTCGGCGTCGGGTACCGGGTGCAGGCCAAGGGCAGCGGGGTGGAGTTTTCGCTCGGCTACAGCCACCCGGTGCCGGTCACCCCGCCGGACGGGGTCACCCTGCGGGTGGAGACCCCCACCAGGCTCGTCGTGGAGGGGATCGATAAGCAGCAGGTCGGCGAGGTCGCTGCCAACATCCGCAAGCTCCGCAAGCCGGACCCCTACAAGGGCAAGGGCGTGCGTTACGCCGGCGAGCAGATCCGCCGCAAGGTCGGGAAGGCTGGGAAGTAGGACATGGCTGTCACCACCAAGAGCAGGGGGCGCAGCAAGGCCGGCGCTCGCGCGGCTTCGCGGAAGCGGCGGCATGTGCGCGTGCGCAAGAAGATCACCGGTAGCGCCGCCCGCCCGCGGCTGGCCGTGAAGAGGTCTGCCCGGCACATCTTCGCCCAGCTCATCGACGACGGCGCGGGCCGCACGCTCGCGTCAGCATCTACCCTGGATGCCAGCATCAGGGACGCCACGGGGGACAAGAAGGCGCGGGCACACCAGGTGGGCCAGTTGCTGGCCAGCCGGGCCAAGGAGGCGGGCATCGCTGCCGCCGTCTTCGACCGGGGCGGTTACGCCTACCACGGCCGGGTGGCCGCCCTGGCCGACGGCGCCCGCGAAGGCGGGCTGACGCTGTGAACCGCCGTGCTAACACTGGAGAGGAACTGTAATGGCAGCACCCCGACGCGGAGGCGGCGGTGGCGAGCGGCGGGAGCGTCGTGACGACCGCCGGGGCGGGGCCGACAAGGGCACCGCATACCTCGAGCGAGTCGTGGCCATCAACCGGGTAGCCAAGGTGGTCCAGGGTGGCCGCCGGTTCAGCTTCACCGCCCTGGTCGTGGTCGGCGACGGCAACGGGATGGTCGGTGTCGGATACGGGAAGGCCAAGGAGGTGCCCGCGGCGATCGCCAAGGGCGTCGAAGCGGCCAAGAAGAGCTTCTTCCGCGTCCCGCGCATCGGCGGCACGATCCCGCACGCCATCACGGCCCGGGCCGCGGCCGGCGTGGTGCTGCTCAAGCCCGCCAGCCCCGGTACCGGCGTCATCGCCGGCGGTCCCGTGCGGGCCGTGCTGGAGTGCGCCGGTATCCACGACGTGCTGTCGCGGTCCCTCGGCTCGTCCAATGCGATCAACGTGGTGCACGCGACCGTGGCGGCGCTCAAGGGGCTGAGCCGCCCCGAGGAGATCGCCGCCCGGCGCGGGCTGCCGATCGAGGACGTGGCGCCCGCGGCCATGCTGCGCGCCCGCCGCGATGCGGCGGCCGCTGCCAGCGCCTCGACCGGCACGAGCTGAGCGGGGCAGGCAGATGGCGCAATTGAAGGTAACCCAGACCAAGTCCAAGATCGGCGGCACCAGGCAGCAGCGGGACTCGCTGCGGTCACTGGGCCTGAAGCGGATCGGTGACGTGGTCGTCAAGGACGACAAGCCCGAGTTCCGTGGCATGATTCGCGCGGTGCGCCACCTGGTCACCGTCGAGGAGGTGGACTGACCATGGCAGGCGAGGAAAAGCCGGCGGCCGGCGCGGCCGGCCTGCGGCTGCACCACCTGCGCCCGGCGCCCGGTGCGCACAAGGCGCGCACCCGGGTCGGCCGGGGTGAGGGATCCAAGGGCAAGACGGCCGGCCGGGGAACCAAGGGCACCAAGGCCAGGTCCCAGGTGCCGGCCAGCTTCGAGGGTGGCCAGATGCCGCTGCACCGGCGGGTGCCGCAGCTTCCTGGCTTCTCCAACCTGCGGTTCAAGACCACCTATCAGGTGGTCAACACCGGCAGGCTGGCCGCGCTGTACCCCGAGGGCGGCGAAGTCACCCCGGAAGACCTGGTCGCCAAGGGCGCGGTGCGGCCCGGCGAGCCGGTCAAGATCCTCGGCACGGGCGACGTGACCGCCCCGCTCCAGGTGACCGCGCATGCCTTCTCCGCCTCCGCTCGGGACAAGATTGCCGCGGCGGGGGGAAGCGTTACCACGCTGTGACTCCTCCCGTGATGAGCGGGCTGTCGCGCCAGCTCAGGACGGGTGCCCGGGTAGCATCCCCGGGCACCCGGGCAAGCGCGCGCGGGTACCGGCACTCTGTGCGGGCTGTTACAGTGCAGCGAGCGCGTGACATCGCGGCGGCTGGGCGCGGCGCCACCAGCCGGGTCGCTGCCTCGCGCCACACGGGCACCCTCTAAACCTAGGACGGCGCATG
>DASXKD010000110.1:0-16040 GCA_036497045.1 Streptosporangiaceae bacterium
CGTGGCCCCACTGAACGTGGGCAAGGACGACGAACTGGTTGTCATCCCCGTGCCCGGCCTCGACGGCGTCCCATGGGCGGCGGTACATGCCGGCCCCGTTGCCGTGGCACCGTCCGCGACCATCTGGGCGCGCACGGCGGCTGCGCTGCGGGCGGACAATCCGATGTTCTCCTCCCTGCTGCTCAGCGACGGCCCGATGACACTCCAGGAGATCTACGCGCGGGGGCTCGCGCCACGGCGGCTCATCCTCGCGTCGTGCCAGTCCGGGTCCCAGGCCAGCTATGCGGGCGACGAGGTGCTCTGCTTCGTGGCTGCGCTGCTGGCCCGGGGCACCGCCGGCATCCTCGCCAGCGCGGCCGTGGTGCCCGACGTCCCGGCAGCCGTGCTGATGACCGCGGTGCACCGCCGCCTGTCCCGCGGCACCACCCTCGCGCGCGCCCTCCATGAGGCACGCGAGGCGCAGGACACCGAAGATCCGGCAGCTTCGTGAACTGGTGCACGTTCACCGCCCACGGTGCTGCCTGAGGGGGTGTCAGACCGGGAGGGCCATCGGTGGCACGTTCCAGGAGGTGATCACCGGCTCGCCATGCTCGGTGCCCAGCGTGCTCAGGGTCGCCGTTTTGAGCTGGAAAAGGCGCCCGGCCGCAGGATCCAGCCGCAGCCAGCGGGCGGTCAGCACGCGCAGCAGGTGGCCGTGGGCGACGAGCGCGACGTCGCCGTCGGCCAGCAACGGGCTCACCCGCGCCAGCACCGCGTCGGCGCGGGTGGCCACCTCGGCGAGGGTCTCCCCGGGGTGCGCGGCGTCGCCGGGGATGACCCCGTCCCGCCACAGGTACCAGCCCGGCCGCTCGGCCTGTATGTCGGCGGTGGTCTGGCCCTCGTACCCGCCGTAGTCCCACTCCTGCAGGTCCGGGTCTTCCTTGGCACCGGCCAGCCCAGCCAGGGCCGCGGTCACGACGGCGCGCCGGGCCGGGCTGGTGAACGCGGCCCGCACCGGCCGGGCCGCCAGCGCGGGCGCCAGCGCGGCCGCCGCCGCCTCACCGGCGGGAGTCAGCGGAAGGTCAGTGCGCCCGGTGTGGCGCAGTCCCCGGCTCCACACGGTCTCCCCGTGCCGCAGCACGATCAGCTCACCCATCGGCGGTCCCCACTACGGCAGGGTGAGGATCTCGTAGCCGTCCCCGGTGACCAGGATCGTGTGCTCGAACTGCGCGCTCCGCTTGCCGTCCCTGGTCACCACCGTCCAGCCGTCCGCCCAGATGTCGTAGTCGATGGTGCCCAGCGTGAGCATCGGCTCGATGGTGAACGTCATCCCCGGCTCCATGACCAGGCTGACCGCGGGGTCGTCGAAGTGCGGCACGATAAGGCCGGAATGGAACGTGGTCCCGATCCCGTGCCCGGTGAAGTCGCGGACCACCCCGTAGTTGAACCGGCGGGCGTAGGACTCGATCACCCGGCCGATCGCGTTCAGCGGCCGCCCAGGGGCCACCGCCCGGATGCCCCGCATCATCGCCTCGTGGGTCCGCTCCACCAGCAACCGGGACTCCTCGTCCACATCCCCGGCGAGGAACGTCGCGTTGGTGTCCCCGTGCACGCCATTCAGGAACGCGGTGATGTCCACGTTGACGATGTCGCCCTCGGCGATGACCGTGTCGTCAGGGATGCCGTGGCAGATCACCTCGTTCAGCGAGGTGCACAGTGACTTGGGAAAGCCGCGGTAGCCGAGCGTGCTGGGGTAGGCGCCGTGATCGCACAGGAACTCGTGCCCGATCCGGTCGAGTTCGTCCGTGGTGACCCCGGGCATGACGTGGCGGCCCACCTCGGCCAGCGCTTGCGCGGCGAGCTTGCCCGCCGCCCGCATCCGCTCGATGGTCCGCGCGTCCTTGACGTCGGGCTCCCCCGTCCTGGGGCGCGAGCGGCCCACGTACTCCGGCCGCGGGATGTGCGCGGGCACCTGCCGCATGGGGGAAATCCGGCCGGGCTGGAGCAAGGTCGCCATGGTCTGCGAGTCTAATCGGCATGGACTCCGGACACCGCTGGTGGTATTGCCTCCGGCATCACACGGTTGAACCCGAAGAAGGCTGCCCGGCCAAGGACCGGCTCGGGCCGTACTCTACTGAGGAGGAGGCGGCCAAGGCACTGGAGACGGTGCGCCGCCGCAACGAGGAGTGGGACGCCAAAGACGGTGACTGAGCGCGGCGGCTGAGCCCCGCCGGGATGGGCCGGTATCGTGAGAGCGGCGCCGGAACTGACCGAAGGGGGCCGCGCGTGACCGACGGTGGCAGCGAAAGGGGCTTGCCCTCGGCGGCAAAGGCGCGGCTGGCCGAGATCCGGGACAGCGGTACCTGGGGCTCGGCGCTGTCGACCAGCGAATTCGCGGCGATCCGCAGCACGGGTTTCGAGCCGGTCGGCCAGGTTCTCGGCGCGGCCGTCTACAACGTGGGCTACACCGGCGGGTTCTCCTGCCCCGGGGCCTGGACCGGGTTCGGGCGCTACGGGGTGCCCGCGGTGGGCATCACCACGGTGTCCGGTGACGGCAACTTCGCCTCGTTCGGGCCCATGGTGGCAACGCTGTACCAGGCGCGGCGCAGCGCGATCGACCGGATGACGGCCGAATGCCTCGCGCTCGGCGGCCACGGCGTGGTCGGCGTGACCCTGAGCATCGGCGCCTTCCCGGCCGGCGGCCTTGAATTCAAGGCGCTCGGCACCGCCGTGCGCGGCCCGGGCCCGCTGCTGGCGCGGCCGTTCACCTCCGACCTGTCCGGCCAGGACTTCGCCAAGCTGTTCGTGGACGGCTGGATGCCGGCCGGCCTGGCGCTCGGCATCTCCGTCGGGGCCCGCCACGACGACTGGCTCACCGTCACCCAGACCCGCTGGGGGGCGGGGAACACCGAAGTCCAGGGCTATACCGAGGTGGTAACCCAGACCCGCCACGACGCACGTGAGCAACTGGAAAAGGACGTGGCCCGGCTGGGCGCCGACGGCGTGGTCGTGACCACGGTGACCACCCGGGTGCGTGAACGTGACTGCCCGGCCGCCGAAGGCCGGCGTGACCACATCGTCGAGGCCACCCTCATCGGTACCGCCATCGCCCGCTTCCACGCCAGGGCGCGGTCTGCGGAGCGGCCCAGCCTGGCGATCATGTCCCTCGACCCGAAGCGCCGCCAGGCCGCCCGGGTCCGGCTGGGCCCCTGACGTGGGCATGAGCCACAATGCAGATCCGAGGAGAACGATGACCGACCAGACCTCCACCGAGCTGAGCGCGGCCGGTGTGCCGCATGACGCGCTGGCACGCCTGGCCGAGCTGAAACCGGGCAAGCCCGGTTCCATCTTCACCTCCGACCTGTCTGTCAACGAGTTCCTGCTGGTCCGCGAGGCCGGGTTCCGCCCGCTCGGGCTGGTGCTGGGCACCTCGATCTACCACGTGGGACTGCAGTTCGGCCGGTGGGGCAAGAACCAGGAGCTGGACGTCCTGTCCCAGGCCATGTACCACGCGCGCGAGCTGGCCATGGGCCGGATGGAAGCCGAGGCGGACGCCCTGGGCGCGGATGGCATCGTCGGGGTGCGCCTCGATGTGGAGCTGAAGGAGTTCGGCGCCGACATCGCGGAGTTCATCGCGGTGGGCACCGCGGTCAAGGCCGAGGAGGGCGCCGCCGGCGGCGGGGTCAGCAACTGGCGCAACAATAAGAACCAGCCGTTCACGTCGGACCTGACCGGCCAGGACTTCTGGACCCTGATCCGGGCCGGGTACGCGCCGCTGGGCATGGTGATGGGCACCTGCGTGTACCACATCGCGCACCAGCGCCTGGGCGGCGTGCTCGGCAACATCGGCAAGAACGTCGAACTCGAGCAGTTCACCCAGGCCCTGTACGACGCGCGTGAGCTGGCGATGAGCCGGATGCAGGCCGAGGCGGAGGGCTACCACGCGGAGGGGATCGTCGGGGTGCAGCTTCGCCAGCACAGCCACACCTGGGGCTCGCACACCACCGAGTTCTTCGCCATCGGCACCGCGGTGCGGCCGCTGCGTGAGGACCACGTGATCCAGCGCCCCACCATGGTGCTGAGCCTGGACGGCTGAGCGGTAGCTCAGCCCTCGACGGCGCCCGGGCCGCCCTCGCCGGCTCCGTTGCTGTCGGCTCCTCTGCTGCCGTCGCTGATAGTGCCCTGCCCGGCGTCGCCGACGGCTCGCTGGCTGCCGCCCTCCACCGGTGCGCGCTTGGCGTTCACCGGCTTGCGCCGTACCTCGACGCCACCCATCAGCGCGAATCCGAGGACGCGCACCTGGGGCGCGCCCGGTACCCCTGGCCCGGTGGCGTTGTGGTCGAACCCGCCCATGAAGGCCAGCCCGGACACGTCCACCTCGACGTCCTCGGGGACGGTGATCTGGATGCCGCCCATGATCGTGTAGGCGTGCAGGGTGACCACGGGCTCGCTGAACTGGGCCTCGCGCAGGTCAAGCTCGACCCCGCCCATCACGGCCACCGAGACGTAGCTGCGGGGGACCACCCACCTGCCCATCCGCCGTGCGCCGCTCAGGATCGCGATCGAGAACGTGGACCTGGGCGTGCCGCCGATGCGGCTGGACTGGGCGGCTCCCTGGGCCGGTGGGACCGGCATCTGCCCGGAGTGCGGCAGGTCGTGGGTGACCGCGGCGAGGTCGGCGTAGGTCTTGGCGGCGTAGGCGGATTCGAGGCGCTCGTCGAGTTCGTCGAGGCTGATCCGCCCCTGCCCGGCGGCCTCGCGGAGCACGTCGGCAGCCTGCTCGCGGTCGCTGTCGGACACCCGCATGAGGCTGTGGTCCGCGGGCCCGGAAAGCTCGCTCATGACCACACCTTAGCGACAGCGCGCCCGCCAGGAACGGCGCGATCGAACCGGACCACACCGGGACGAACTGGCGTATCGTATGATTCCAGGCAGTAGTGGCGCGGCGGCGCGCCGTCAGGCTAGGGGGATACCGGGCCACTCACCGCGTCGAGCAGCCTGGCGAGCCTGGCGCGCAGGCTCCGCCGCGGCTCGCCGTGCTCTCCGGCAGCGGCGCTGACCAGGTGCTGGACGGCGTCGAACGTCAGCGGCGCGGACGGTGCCACGGTCAGTGCCTCGTGGGCCACATCCGCGAGGCGGCGATCGCCGCGATCCAGCGCAAGGATCGTGGCCCCGCCCTTGCGGGCATCGCAGACGCGCTCGAGCAGCCGGTCCGGTGCCGCCTGCGGGCTCACCACCACCAGCGAGTCACCGCGCCCGGCGTCGCCCAGCCGGGCCAGGCTCACGCTCAGATGCGGCGGCGCCCCCGGCGGCGGGTTCCAGCGCACCAGGGTGGGCGCGAGCTCGGGCAGGCCGGCGAACCGGCTTTCGTCGTCCAGGTGCGCGGCGAAGTGCCAGGGCTCCTGCTCGGGCGTGCCGACAAGCAGCAGCCCGCCCGGCGTCCGCGCCGACCCGCGCAGGGCACGGGCGAATTCCGCCGCCCGGTCCAGCCAGCCAGTGGGGGCGAGCAGCGTTCGCAGCGCGGCGACCTGCTCGGCGTTCACGCCCCCATGGTGCCATGGCCCGGTGCCGCTCTGGCAGGATCGGGGCATGTCCGACCAGCAGGCAGCAGCACCCGCGCCCGACGTCGCCACCGTGACTATCGGCATCCTGGGCGGTACCGGTGACCAGGGCCGCGGCCTGGCCCGCAGGTTCGCGCTGGCCGGCAACCCGGTCATCATCGGCTCCCGCAGCGCGGAGCGCGCCGTCGCGGCCGCGACGGCCCTGGGCACGGGCCTGGGCATTCGCGGCATGACGAACCCGGAGGCGGCGGCCGCCGCCGACATGGTGATCGTGGCGGTGCCTTGGGACGGCCACGGTGACCTGCTCGAGTCGCTGGCCGCACCGCTGGCCGGCAAGATCGTCATCGACTGCGTGAACCCGATGGGATTCGACCAGCGCGGATGCTACCCGCTGCCCGTGGCCGAGGGCAGTGCCGCGCAGCAGGCGGCGGCGGTGTTGCCCGGCTCGGTGGTGGTCGGTGCCTTCCACCACGTCTCGGCCGTGCTGCTGCTCGACCCGGAGGTCGCCAGCGTCGACCTCGACGTGCTTGTGCTCGGCGACGACCGGCTGGCCACCGACCTGGTCCAGGCGCTCGCCGCCCGGATTCCAGGTGCCCGCGGCGTGTACGCGGGGCGGCTGCGCAACTGCGGGCAGGTCGAGGCGCTCACCGCCAACCTGGTTTCCATCAACCGGCGCTACAAGGCCCACGCCGGGCTGCGCGTCACCGACGTCTGATTTCACCCGCTGGCCCGCGACTGTTGCCGCCCCACGGCCACCTACCGGGGCGCAGCCTAGTATGTTTAGCCTTCAACAACACTGCGGAGAGAAGGAACGCCCGTGATTTTCCGCGTCAAGGCACGTGACCTCCCCGGCCGCATCGCGACCGGTGCCTACATTCTCCACGCGGGACTCGAGAAATGGCAGGCCGACGAGGCCCGCGCCAAGGGTGTGCACAAGGTCGCGTGCGGTGCCTTCCCGTTCCTGGAGCGCATCCCGCCTGAGCGGTTCATCAAGATGCTCGCCGCCGGTGAGATCGCGCTCGGCACCGCGTTGCTCGCCCCTTTCGTGCCGAGCGCCCTGGCCGGTGCCGCGCTCGCCGGGTTCTCCGGCAGCCTGGTCACCATGTACCTGCGCACTCCGGCGATGCACAAACCGGGCAGCGTGTGGCCGACCCAGACCGGCACCGGGGTCAGCAAGGACGTGTGGATGCTCGGCATCGGCCTCGGCCTGGTGGCCGGCGCGGCGGCCGACGGCAAGGACTGAGCCGGGACTTAAGAAATTTTAGGTGGTTGTTGGCACTCTGGGCTCGGTCCCGCATACGTAGCAACGCTATACCGGCCCTTCCCAGCGGGAGGAGGGCGCAGTAGAGTGACATTGATAGGTAGCAATCCTACGTATAGGCGCCGCCCAGTACCGGCGCGTGGAGGCAGCGGACATGCTCGCGTCCGGCCGCATCCTCGGCGACCAGGTCGGATCCACCGCCCCGGTGTTCCTGGCGTTCCTGGCCGTCCACATACTCGCCGGGCTCACCGCCGTGATCACCGGAGCGGTAGCGGCGCTCTCCCGCAAGGGGAGCGCCCGTCACATCCGCGCCGGGCGCTGGTACTACCGCGCCATCAGCACTGTCTTCGCCACCGCCGCCGCGCTGGCGGCCATGCGCTGGCAGCAGGATTACCACCTGTTCCTCATCGGCGCCGTCGCTTTCACCGCTGCCACCATCGGCTACCTGCACCGCCGTCGCCACCGGCCCGGCGACACCCCCCACATCGCCGGGATGGGCACGGCCTACATCGCCATGCTCACCGCGTTCTACGTCGACAACGGCCCCCACCTGCCCCTTTGGGACCACCTGCCGACCCTGGCGTTCTGGCTGCTGCCCACCGCCATCGGGGCGCCCATCATCGCCCGCTCCGTCGCCCGCGCCCGCCGCACAGCACCGGCACGGACTCCCGGCCAGCCACTACCACCCGCAACAACCCATAACGGGCAGCCACGAAGCCATTGAGCAGTGGTCAGCACCCGCGCGGGTCCGTGGAGATGCTGGCCTGATCCCCCCGGTTTGACCGTCGGTAGATTTGGCGAATGCTCAGTGGTGTCTGGGTTGAGGTGGTGGCGCTGGTGGCCGCGTTCGTCATCGCCGCGGTCACCACCCCGACCGGGGTCTCCGGTGCGGTGCTGCTGCTGCCGTTCCAGGTCAGCGTGCTGGGCACGCCCAGCCCCTCGGTGACGGCGACAAACCTGCTCTACAACGTGGTGGCCAGCCCCGGCGCGATCTGGCGGTACTGGCGGCAGGGCCAAACCGGCGGAAAACTCACCTGGCTGCTGCTGGCCGGGACACTGCCCGGCGTGATCGCCGGGTCGGTCATCCGGGTCTACTTCCTGCCCGGCCCGGTGGTGTTCGACTTCGTGATCGCGGCGGTGCTGATCCCGCTCGGGGCCTGGCTCGCACTGACCCAGATGGCCCCGGCCCGCCCCAACCACCCGGCCCGCCTGCCGCGGGTCGTCATCGGGCTCATCGCCGTCGCGGCGGGGTGTGTCGGCGGGATCTACGGCATCGGCGGCGGATCGATCCTCGCCCCGATCTTGGTCGCCGACGGCCAGCCGCCCTCACAGGTCGCGCCCGCCGCGCTCAGCTCGACCTTCCTCACCTCTCTGGCCGGGGTGGTGACGTTTTCCATCTTGTCGGTGCACCAGCACGGCAGCGTGGCCCCGGACTGGCCGACCGGGATCGCGCTGGGAGCCGGTGGCCTGGTGGGTGGGTACGTCGGCGCCCGGCTGCACGCCCGGATGCAAGAAACGATCATCCGGCGGCTGCTGGCGCTGGTGGTGATAGCGATCGGTATCCGCTTCTTGTGGGCAGGCCTGGCCGCCACCTTGTAAACGGGACCGTCCTGAAGTGAGCCCCTCTATGGGAGATGCCTGGGTGTGCTGGCGTTGGAGGTGGCCTGGTCCGGTCTCAGTAGGGTGGGGTCGTGCCCGATCCTGGCGCACGGCAGCTGAGGCTGTCGGACTGGCTGGTGCTGTGCGTTGTCTGTGAGCAGCCGACGCATGGCTTTGCAGTTGCCGGGCTGTTTTCCCACGACGGGAGCCTAGGCCGGGTCTGGCAGGTTTCCAAGCCCGCGATCTATGCGGCGATGACGCGGCTTGAGCGGCTCGGCCTAGTGCAGATGATCGGGGAGCAGCACACCAGCCAAGGACCGGCCCGTTCGCTGGTCGAAGCGACCCCTGCTGGCCAGACGGCCGCGAGGGAGTGGCTGCGCGCGCCGGTTCGGCACGGCAGGGATGTCCGGTCGGAGCTGCTGATCAAGCTCGCGCTGCTGGACCGGGCCGGGGCCGATCCCTGGGACCTGCTCAGCGAACAGCGCCACAAGCTCAGCCCTCTTGCCGCGGCGCTGGCTGACCGGGCGCACGCGACCACCGGAATCGAGCACACGCTGGCGCTGTGGCGGCACAAGACAATGTCCGCGACCATCCAATTCCTCGACGACATGACACGGCAGACCGAACCGGGCTCCAGCGGTGTCACCGAACGGGTCAGCGCGGGGGACGAAGCCCGTCCATGGTGACAGCCACCAGCCGGCGGACCGCGGCCTTGGATGGCAGGGTGCTGGCAGCGGTAAGGGCGTGGAGGCAGTAGCTGGCAAGCTCGCCAGCGGCGATATCACCCCGCAGGGCGCCGGTCTTGGCGCCTTCGGCCAGCAGGTCGCCGATGAAGGCGCGCAGCTGCTGCTGTGCCTGGACCGGCGAGCACGCCCTCATGGCCGCCGGCCTCGACCCGGACGGCATCCGTGCCTGGCTGGCCGCCCTCACCAGGACCTAAACCCGCCGACCAGTAACGGAGAAACCATGCTGACCGCCGAAGCCGCCGTCGACACCGACAACCCGAGCCGCTACCTCGTCCAGTTCTGCACGCACGCCAGCAAGATGGGCGAGCACGCGCCCCACCGGCCCCACAACCAAGCCGACGGTGACGAGCCCCCCGAGATGCGGCACGCCGAATGGACTGATACCGACGGCATCGTCACTCTGAGCTGGGGCCGATGGACCATGCACGCCACCCCCGGCACACTGACCTTGCGCGCCGAAGCGGACAGCGAGGAAAACCTGCGGCGGATCCAGGACCTCGTCACCGCGCGCCTCGAGAAGTTCGGCCGACGCGACCACCTGACAGTTAACTGGCACCGGATCCAAGCGCCTACCGCTGCGCCCGGGGAAGCCGGCTAGGCCCGCGGCGCTGCGCGCATGGCGCGAGCGGTGATTCCCGACCACTCCGAACACGTGCAAAGGACGCTCATGAACACGGTCGTCTTCGACAACACGCGGGTCCTTACCTGCGATGCCGCCACCGAGCGCACTGTGCGAGCTCCTGATGCCCGGCCTAGGGAACGCAGAGATCGGCGGCGAGGGTGACCCGGATCAGGTAACCGGTGGTTCTCCGGGGTGATGCTGGGCGGGCCGGGGAGCCGGCGGGTCGGGCGCTCCTCCGGGCCGCCGGGCGAGCGCGCCGCCGCCGCGCGCAACCGCCGAGCGATCTTGCAGGCAGCCGAGGACCTGTTCCGCCACCATGAGCCCGACCAGGTTCCATCCGACCAGGTCGCTGTCGCGGCCGGGGTGAGCAAGGCCACCGTGTTTCACTGGTTCGCCAGTGACCGATACCCGCAGGTCCGTGGCGATCCGCCCGAACGAGTCCGCTCGCACGACGTCGCACCTCAGTCCCGGTTCGCCTGCTCGTGATCTTCCACGGTACGTGCGCGGCCAGGTACTAGCCGCCGGCCATGGCACCGACGATGAGGTAGGGCTCGGTGCCGGCGGCGACGGCCGGGGGGAGCGGGTCGTCGGGCCGCTGGTGAGACAGGTCCTGCTCGCAGGCGAAGAACCGGATGAACGCCCGCCGCGGCCCGCTGTCGTGGCCGCGGATAGTGCCGCGCAGCACCGGGTGGCTGGCTTCCAGCGCGTCCAGGACCGTACGTTGCGTGACCGGGGCCGCGACATCCAGGCGGACCTCGCCGTCGATGCGGGCGAGGGCCCGCAGGTGCGCGGGGAGGACGACCCGGATCATGGCAGCGTCTGCACCTCGACGGACAGGACTGCCGGGAGATCCCGCACGATCGGCGCCCAGCTGTCCCCGGAGTCGGCGGACGCGTAGACCTGGCCGCCGGTGGTGCCGAAGTACACGCCGCAGGAGTCCATCGAGTCGACGGCCATGGCGTCGCGGAGCACGTTGACGTAGCAGTGCTCCTGCGGCAGGCCCTTCGTGAGGGGCTCCCAGTCGTCGCCGCCGGTCCGGCTGCGGTAGACGCGCAGTTTCCCCTCGGGCGGGAAGTGCTGCGCGTCGCTGGTGATCGGGACCACGTACACGGTGTCGGGCTCGTGGGCGTGCACGTCGATCGGGAACCCGAAGTCGGTCGGGAGGTTGCCGCTGATCTCGTGCCACGAGCCACCGGCGTCGTCGCTGCGCATGACGTCCCAGTGCTTCTGCATGAACAGCACGCCAGGCCGGGACGGGTGCATCGCGAGCCGGTGCACGCAGTGCCCGACCTCGGCGTCCGGGTCGGGGATGCCCTCGGACTGCAGGCCCTGGTTGATCGGCCGCCAGGACAGGCCGTCGTCGTCGGATCGGAACGCGCCCGCCGCCGAGATCGCGGCGAACATGCGCCCTGGCGCGGACGGGTCGAGCAGGATGGTGTGCAGGCACATCCCGCCGGCGCCCGGCTGCCAGGACGGGGCGGAGTCGTGGCCACGCAGCGCGGGCATCTCCTGCCAGCTCTGCCCGCCGTCGCGCGACCGGAACAGCCCGGCGTCCTCGACCCCGGCCCAGACAGTGTCCGGGTCATCCAGCGATGGCTCCAGGTGCCATACCCGCTCGAACTCCCACGGGTGCGGCGTCCCGTCGTACCACTGGTGCGTCCCCGGGGTCCCGTCGTAGGCGAACTGGTTCCCCGCCGGGGCCCACGTCTGGCCGCCGTCGTCGGAACGCTGGATCACCTGCCCGGACCAGCCGCTGCACTGCGAGGCATACAGCCGGTCCGGATCGGCCGGTGATCCTTTCATGTGGTAGATCTCCCAGCCCGCGAAATGCGGCCCGCTGACCTCCCACCGGTCCCGCCGGCCATCGGAGGTCAGGACAAAGGCGCCCTTGCGCGTGCCCGCCAGTACCCGTACGCCCGTCATCACTACTCCCGTCTGCCCGCCAGGCACGCCGCGCGCCTGGACCCCGGCCGGCCATGAGACCGCCCGTCTGACCCGGCCATAGCCGGTAAGCAGAAGATGTCACAGCCCGCTGACGTTCTGACGGCGAACGTACCGCGGACTCATCGCGGCGAGCGCAGGAAACCGGCTCTACGGCTGGTACGGCGGGGCCACGCCCCAGCCCCAGTGCGGGACCGGGGCCTGCTGCGCGACGTCGGCGCCGGGCTGGGAGTTGTGCATGGCCAGCCGGGTGCCCCATTCCAGGTAGCCGACTAGCGCCGCACGGAACTCCGGGTCATCGGGCAGGCCGGCGTCGTCGGCCGCCAGGCTCATCAGCGACGCGAACCGGAACCGCTGCTCGGCCGTGATCGCGAGGTTGCGGTGGTGCGCCAGCATGGCCGGGTACCCGCCGAGCCGCTCGGTGTAATCGGCCGGGCCGCCGAGTACCTCGCACCACCAGGTCGTCACGTGCTCCCGGTGCTCCGCGCTGACCCCGCCCGGGAAAAACGGGCTCAGCAGGTCATCGCGCTCCACACGGTCGTAGAAGCAGTCGATCAGCCGCGTGATGGCCGGACGGCCCTTCACCCAGTCGTATAGCGTCGGCGGCTCACTCATCGCAGAAGTGTAACTCTGTAATCATCAGCGCAACTTCCCGGTGCGGGGATGGCGGCGGGCTGCCGGCCTCGCCACCGGGCACGGGAGCAGGCACGATGGGAATAGCCACCATCTGGGAGCCGGCATCGGACAGCCAGACTGAGGAGCTGACGCGATGGGCATCGTTTCGCCCGGCTTTTCCGGGCACCGCCGGACCAAGGAGAAGCTTCCGCCGGGCCAGTACCTGGTCCATGACTTTCCCGTGCTGTCGGCCGGGCCGACGCCGCGGGACGGGCTGCGGGGCTGGGACTTCACGATCACCACCGAGTCCGGGCAGGTCCACACCTGGGACTGGGCCGCGTTCCAGGCCCTCCCCGCCGAGGACATCACCGTCGACCTGCACTGCGTCACCAAATGGTCGAAGCTGGGAACCAGCTGGCGCGGCGTGTCCCTGGACACCCTGATGGCCGATGTCACGACCGCCGCAGAGTACGCGGTGGCCCGCGCCGTCGGCGACTACACCACCAACCTGCCGCTGGAGGACCTACTCGACGGCAAGGCCTGGATCGCGTTCCGCTACGACGACGCGGACCTCGAACCGGAGCACGGCGGCCCGGCCCGGCTCCTGGTGCCGCACCTGTACCTGTGGAAGTCCGCGAAGTGGGTCCGCGGCATCGAGCTGCTCGACCACGACGAGCCCGGCTTCTGGGAAACCCTCGGCTACCACAACTACGGAGATCCATGGCGCGAGCAGCGGTACTGGGGCGACTGACCTGGCTGGCCGGCCAGCTGGCCGCCGTCCGCGAGGAAACCGCCACCGCCCGGACCCTGGTCCTAGACGTGCCCGGATGGGCCAGCCCCGTCAGGCGCTTGGACGCCCGGCGCCTGCACGACCTCGCAGGACCACCGGCGGCCGGCCAGCAGTGCTTCATCTGCGGGCCGACAGGATTCGTGGAAAGCGCCGCCAACCTGCTCGTCGAGCAGGGCCTGGGGGACCGGCAGATCAGGACCGAGCGGTTCGGACCCAGCGGAGGCACACCATGACCGAGAACTGGACAGACGGCAACAGCATCGGCGGGACCATTCGCGACGTGTTCAGCGTCGACATCACCGCGGCCACCGGCCGCTGCGCCGCATGCGGGAACACCGGCCCGCTCGCCGAGGGCCGCGTATTCAGCCACGCCCCGGGACTGGCCCTGCGCTGCCCAGCCTGCGGAAAAGCGCTCCTGCGCCTCGCCCGCGCCCCCGGCCGCGCCTGGCTCGACGTACGCGGCCTGGAGTACATCGAACTGGCGACACCCGAGTAATCGAGAACCTCGCCGCGCTGCCCCAAACTCCCCGGCGATCAGCGCGCTGATCTGCCGGGCCGCCACCGAGGCGGGCATCGACCCGGACCGGGTCAAGTTCAAACGGACCGTCCGCATCGTCCGCCGCCGGGCCGCCGGCCTTCCCCCTGAGCAGCAAGAACGCATCATCGCCACGGCCATGGCCAACATCACCCGCTCACGATGAGCACGTGACGTCACTCATCTCGAACGTCAGTGAGACCCGAAGTCTCCGGCTCGGTGGCGACAGCTTTGTGAGCACGACGTCAGGCAGGGACTGTCCACTGATGGCTCCCTGGCAGGGGATAGCGGCTGTCACGGAGAGTGCTCACAAACTGGAAGAGTGGCCACGTGGGCTGTGCCGAGCGCCAACTCGATGCTTCCTCCGAGATGGCCCGGCTAGAGCATGAGGACCGGCTAGACCATGAGGATGAGCATGTAGCCCATGGTGAGGCCCATCGCGATCTTGTAACACGCGGCGAGCCGGGGTGCGAGCCTGGGACCACCCGGCCGGTGAGCAAGCCCCGGAAGGACGGCACCGGCGGCACCCGTCGCATCCCGCATGCCCACGGCACCGGAGGGGCCAGCGGCAACGGCCGGGATGCCGGATTGATCCCGCACCGCTCCTGAAGTCGCCGCGGCCGCGGCGCGCATCAGTGCGCTGAGCTGGTCGGCCGTCCACAGTACGTAGCCGATCATGAAAAGTGCCAGGATCACAGCGAGCGCCAAGAGGCTGCCGCCAGCGGCCGCCCGGCCGCCGCCCATGCCGGGCATCGCCATCGCGCGGCCTGGCCAGCCGGGCCAGGAGCCGGGCAGCACCGCGAGCATGTAAACCATGGCCGCGCTTTCGACCAGATGTGCCACCGGATGGGAACACCGCCATCGGCTGCCAGCGGCGTTCCGGCGAAGGCGGCGGCTGACTGCCCGGTATGCGAACCATGCCGCCGAGGCCCCGAAGACCGACTCCCACGCCGTGACGGGCAGCGGGCTCAGCCGCGGCAGCAGCATGCCGGCCATCGCAACGCCCATGACGGCATGCAGCGAATCGGCGTCCACCTCGGTGAAGCGTCGCCACAGGCGTGCGGCAGCTAGGCGGCCCGCGCAGTAGATCGCGGTCGCGATCATGACCGATGCGAGCGCCGCCGCGAGCCAGGAAGGCCCGCTCATGTCAGCGCTCTCCCGATCGCGCAGGTCGGCGCCGTTGAACTCCCCGCTGGGGACGCACGGACGCTTGCCGCCTCCGGTGGATGGCCCCGCAGCCCTGGCAACTCGGCTGGAACCTCGCAGCTATGCATAACGGCAAAAGGCTAATAGGGTCCAGCCGGGTGCGCAATGGGGCCGCTCAAATGCGATTCCGTGGGCTGGCAAGCCAGCTTGCAAAGCAAGCAGCGTCGTTCTGGGAAACCATATGGGGGTATCCAGGAAACCCCGCTGGGGTACTTTAGGAACCCCCATAGGGTATTAGCTGGGGTGCCGGGCATGGCGCGGTTTTTCTGTTATGTTGCCTGGCCGTCCAGGGGTGTGTAGATTCTCCGTGCGACGCGACCCCCCATGTGGCCTTCTCCCTGGCTAACAGCAGCAGGACCGCAAGCCGTCTCCTAACTGAGGTGACACCCCGTGCCTATATTCCTGACTCGCGGTATTGCCGGAATGTGATGTGGCGTGTCGTCGGCGGCAGTGAGTAGCGGGCAGCTACCCGGGACCGGCGAATCGTCCGGGCTGATGCGCGTTGAGCTGCTGGTGCAGGGGATGACGTGCGCCGCGTGCGCGGCCAAAGTGCAGAGCAGGCTCAACGCCATCGAGAACGTCGCGACCGAGAAGGCCACTGTGACCGCGCCGTTGTCGGTTCCGGTGCAGCTGCTCGTGGCGGAGATCGAGCGGACCGGTTACGGCACCGAGGTGGCCGGGGCGGCGATGGCCGCATCGTCGGTCTTCGTTGTGGCCAACAGCGTGCGGCTGCGCCGGTTCGGTATGCCTGCCGCTGGCCGGGGCCTGCGGCCGCGGCCCGCCGTCCCGGTGCGCGAGGAGCAGCCTGGGGACGGGAAACGTAATTAAGGAGCACACGGCGTCATGCCTGGGATGAATTCCGGGGTCAATGTCAACGATCCGACCGTGGTCGCGGCGTTCAAGGCGGTGCTGCTCCACCAGGGGGTGATCGCGCTGCTGATCTTCGGGCTGCTCGGGCTGGGGTGGGTCAGCGTGCGGGCGTGGCAGCCGTTCGCGCGCAACAGCGCGGCGGAGGTACCCGGCACGGCGGGGCCTGTCGGTGCCGAGCCTGCCTGGCGGCAGGTGCTGCGGGTCGGTTTTGGCCTGCTGTGGGTCTTCGACGGTATCTTGCAGGCTCAGCCGAAGATGGCGATCGGCCTGCCCTCGCAGGTGATCGGGCCGATCGCGGCGGGGTCCCCGCGGTGG
>DASXKD010000111.1:0-11669 GCA_036497045.1 Streptosporangiaceae bacterium
GCTGCCAAAGCTGGCCCGGTGGCCAGGCAGGCCACCACCGATCCCCCTTGGCACTAGGTGAGCCCCGGTGACCGGAACGGCGTGGGGGACCACGGCTGACCGGGTTCCAATTCCCTCATGTCCGCGGGAGCACCGACGATCAGCGGGTCTGGCTGCCCGACGACATCCGGATCCTTGCGGTCGTAGTCGATGCTGGCGAGCAGGCTGCGCATCGCCTCCAGCCGGGCTCGTTTCTTGTCGTTGCTCTTGATCACCGTCCAGGGCGCTTCCGCCGTGTCCGTGCGCTGGAACATCGTGACCTTGGCCGTGGTGTATTCGTCCCACTTGTCAAGCAGCGCGATATCGGTAGGGCTGAGCTTCCACTGGCGGACCGGGTCGATCTGGCGGATGGCGAAGCGGGTGTGCTGTTCGCCGGGGGTCACGGAGAACCAGAATTTCGTCAGTGAGATGCCCTCTCCTATCAGCAGCCGCTCGAACTGGGGCGCCTGCTGCAGAAAGGTCTCATGCTCCTCCTCTGTGCAGAAGCCCATGACCTTTTCGACGCCGGCACGATTGTACCAAGAACGGTCGAAAAAGACGATCTCCCCCGCTGTGGGAAGGTGTGCAACATAACGCTGGAAATACCATTGCCACCGCTCGCGCTCGGTGGGCACAGTAAGCGCCACGACTCGCGCGGTGCGGGGATTCAGGTGTTCCATGAAACGCTTAATGGTGCTGCCCTTGCCAGCAGCGTCACGGCCTTCAAATAGCACCACGAGGCGGCTGCCGGAATCCTGGATCCAGTATTGCAGCTTCAGCAGCTCCACTTGGAGCGCGCGCTTCGCGTGGTCGTATTCTTCACGGCTCATCCGCTCGGCGTAGGGATATTCCTCGCGCCAGGTGTCCACCGGGCTCCCGTCAGCCTTACGGAGCACCGGGTCGTCCTCGTCGGAATCGTCCACCCACACGCCCGGCGGGACCACGTTCGTGCCGTCCGGCCCGTCCATGCCAGGGTAACCCGCGTCGGCTCGCTGTCCATCAGTCATATCCGGCACCATCCAGATCCGGCCCATCCAGCTCCTGGCCACGCCCTCACCAGGAGTATCCGTAGGCCAGTTCCCTCACGACACAGCCCGCGCGGCAGGATTCACGGTGAATTCACTGCCTGGGCACGCTCGCACACTCGGCCGTTCACGCAGCCAGGTCCCGCGGGTCCGGCCGGGAGCCCCAGCACTATTCGGCTGTGCTTCAAATTCTACCGTAAGCGGTATAGGATTGGAACGGATCGGGATTCTGAGGAGCAGAGATGCCTGGAATCGTCGTCGGCGTAGATGGCTCGGACCATTCCCACCGTGCTCTTATATGGGCGATGCGGCAAGCCGCAAGGGAACACGTCCCACTGACAGTCCTGGCGGTCCGGCCGGATCCGGTTCGCCCGGCCACGAGTATTTACTGGGGAGTGCACGCCTACCCCGAGGACAGCCATAACCCCGAGGTCGCGCGGAAGGCGATCGAGGAAATTGTGGAACAGGCCGGGAACGAAATCGGCGAAACGGCACCTCAGATCACCGTGAATGTGGTCACCGGCGATCCGGCGGAGGAGCTCATCAAAGCCTCGCGTGACGCCGACTTGGTGGTCGTGGGGTCTCGCGGCAGCGGCGGGTTCGCCTCGCTGCTGATGGGTTCGGTGAGCAGCAAGGTCACCCACCACGCAGCCAGCCCCGTCGTGGTCATCCGCGGGGAAGGCCAGGCCCCCTAGGCGGGCCTGGCCAGGCGGATGTCCGGGCGGTGTCGTTTCGAAAGTCAGCCCTCGCCTCGGACAAGGAGTTGCCCAGATGATCGTCGACTGTGCCCACTACAAGGACGGCCTCCGGCGCGATGATGGCCCGGTGTCGCTGGAGGAAGCAGCGGCCCGGCACGACGAGGGCGGTTTCGTGTGGCTGGGCTTGTTCGAGCCCGGGGAAGCGGAAATGGATCAGGTGCGCCTCCTCTTCGGGCTGCATGAGCTGGCGGTGGAGGATGCGCTGAACTCTCACCAGCGGCCGAAGATCGAGATCTACGACAAGGACTTGCGGCTGGTCATCCTGCGCACCGCACGCTATGACGAGGATGCAGAAGAGGTCGATTTCGGCAATATTGCCGTCTTGATCGCGCCGACCTTTGTGATCACCGTGCGCCAGGGAGTGCCTAGCCATCTGCGCGACGCCAGGCAACGGCTTGAGCAGCGGCCGAAGCTGCTGGCCGCGGGCAGCTCATCCGCGCTCTGGGCGATCCTGGACGAGGTCGTCGACGACTACGCGCCCGTCATTGCCGGGCTCGAGCGCGACATCGACGAGGTCGAGGCCACCGTATTCTCCGGTAGCGTCGCGCCCACCGAGCGCATCTACTCGCTGCGCCACGAGGCGACCAACTTCTACCGCGCCGTCCATCCGCTGCTCGCCGTGGTCGCTACGGTCAAGCGCACCACCCTGGCCCGCGAGCTGCGGCCGTACCTGCGCGACGTCCACGACCACCTGCTCCAGGCGGAGGAGGAGGTGGCCGCGCAGCGCGACCTCCTCGGCACGGTGCTACAGGCCAACATGGCGGTGCTCTCCGTCGAACAGACCAGGGTCAGCGTCCGGCAGAACACCACCATCGAGCAGCTCACGGTCCTGGCGACAGTCTTCCTGCCACTGACCTTCATCACCGGATTCTTCGGCCAGAACTTCGGCTGGCTGGTCCACCACATCGAAGGCTTTCCCGCGTTCATCGTCTATGGCCTCGGTGGCCTCGCGGTGCCGATGGTGCTGCTGTTCTCGTGGCTGAGATACCGCATGCCAAATGCTGATACCAGCGCGGCCGGCAAAGCCGCCGGGTAGCACAGTGCCGGTGAGCCGGCCGGGCTCTCCAGCCTCCGGCGGGCGGCCGGCTCAGCCCACCTGGCCGGTGACGTAGGCCTCGGTGCGGCTGTCGGACGGATCGTGGAAGATCTGCTCGGTCCGGCCGTACTCGACCAGCACCCCCGTGCGGGTGTCGCTTTCTTCGTTGCGGAGCACGGAGAAGAAGGCGGTGCGGTCGCTGACCCGGGTGGCCTGCTGCATGTTGTGCGTGACGATGACGATGGTGTACCGCGACTTGATGTCCCGCATCAGGTCCTCGATGGCGCTCGTCGCGATCGGGTCGAGCGCCGAGCACGGCTCGTCCATAAGGATCACGTCAGGCTCGACGGCGAGCGTGCGGGCGATGCACAGCCGCTGCGCCTGCCCACCGGACAGGCCGAGACCCGACGCCTTCAGCCGGTTCTTCACCTCGTCCCAGAGCGCGGCCTGGCGCAGCGACCGCTCGACGATCTCGTCCAGCTTCTTACGGTTGTGCTCGCCGTTGATCCGTGGCCCGTAGGCGACGTTGTCATAGATCGACTTGGGGAACGGATTCGGCTTCTGGAAGACCATCCCGATGCGCCGCCGCACCGCGATCGGGGAGACATCCTTGCCATACAGCGACGCCCCGCGGTAGCGCACGTCGCCCTCAACACGGGCACTCGCCACCAGGTCGTTCATCCGGTTCAGCGTCCGCAGCACCGTCGTCTTGCCGCACCCAGACGGGCCGATGAACGCCGTGATCTCGTTCTCATAGATGGACAGCGAGACGTCGGTGACAGCGCGGAAGGAGCCGTAGTAGCACGACACCTTCTCGGCATCGAAGACGGTACTGCCCGGCTCCGAATACGCCTCCGGCTCGGGCGCCGGCTGCGCCCGCGGGGGCGCCGCTGTCTGGGGTTGCTGGAGACTGGTGACGGATTCCTGCTCAGGCTGTTCCATAACGTTCCTAGCGCGAGTACCTGGTGAACCGTGCGGTGATGAAGCGGGCGGCGAGCATGAGGACGAAGGCGATCACGATGAGGGTCAGTGCCGCGCCCCAGGCGCGGTCCTGCGCGCCGGGGTACGGCGACGTCGCGTTCACGAAGATCTGCGAGGGGATCGAGGTGTTGGGGCCGCTGAACGGGTTCCGGTTCACCGCGGTCACGGTGAGGATGGTGAACAGCAGCGGTGCCGTCTCACCCGCGGCCCGGGCGATGGCGAGCAGGGCGCCGCTGACAATCCCGCCGACCGCCGCCGGCAACACCACGGTCATGGTCACGCGGGCCTTGGTGGCACCGAGGGCATAGCTCCCCTCGCGCAGCGGGTTCGGCACCAGTTTCAGCATCTCGTCGGTGGAGCGGATGACGACCGGCAGCATCAGGCAGCCCAGGGCGAGGGCGCCGGCGAAGCCCGAGAACTGGAAGCGCAGCACCCAGATCGAGAAGATGAAGAGCCCCATCACGATCGATGGCACGCCCGTCATCACATCGGCCATGAACCCGATGAGCCGCGCCAGCGGGCCCCTGCCGCCGTACTCGTTGAGGTAGATCGCGCCCAGTATGCCAAGCGGCACGGCCATGACAGTGGCGAGCCCCACGATCTGGAACGTGCCGACTATCGCGGGCCCGATTCCGCCCACGTCCGCGGGCGCCACCGACGGGGGGATTTGGGCGGTGAGGAACTGCCAGCTGATGATCTTGATGCCGCGGGCGACCACGGTGATCAGGACGAACACCAGCGGTATCACCACAAGCACGAACGCGACCACCATCAGCACGGTCGCGATGCGGTTCTTGGTGCGCCGCCAGCCTTTCGCCTCGCGCAGGTTGAGCTGCTCTCCAGTGGTGGTGACCATCACGCACTCCCCTGCTCGGCGGCTCGCCCCACGATCGTCCGGGCGATGACGTTGATGATGATCGTGAACACGAACAGGAGCACGCCGAGCCCGATCAGCGCGGCGCGGAACGTCCCGGAGGCCTCGGGGAACTGGTTCGCGATGACCGCGGGCATGGAGTCGCCGGGGGCAAACAGGTGCGACGTGATCGTGGCCGATGAGCCGATCACCAGCGCCGCCGCGATCGTCTCGCCCATCGCCCGGCCGAGGCCCAGCAGCACCGCCCCGACGATGCCGCCCTTGCTGTGCGGCCAGACGGCGCCCTGGATCATCTCCAGGCGGGTGGCGCCGAGCGCGTACGCGCCCTCCTTGTCGATCGCCGGCACCGTCGCGATCACCTCACGGGACAGCGAGGTCACGATCGGCGTGATCATGAAGGCCAGGATGATGCCGGCGGTGAAGAACGACGCACCGCTGGTGGGCGATCCGAACAGGTCGTCCAGCACCGGGATGCCGGCGACGCCCGAGGCTATGTGAGCGTAGATCTTGGCAATCCAGGGCACGAACACCAGGATCCCCCACAGGCCCCAGACCACCGACGGCACCACCGCCAGCAGGTCGATCACGTACACGATCGGCCGCGCCCGCCGGTACGGCACGACCTCCGTCAAGAGCAGCGCGATGCCCACGCTGACCGGGACGGCCATGATGAGGGCAATCGCCGACGTGACGGCCGTGCCGTAGATAAAGGAGAGCGCGCCGAACTGCTGGGTGGCCGGGTTCCAGGTCTTCCCGAAGATCCCCCACCCCTCGGCCTTGAACCACGGCAGGGCTTGCTGGGTGGTCGAGAAGGCGATCAGGACGAGGATCACCAGCACCATCAGGCCGGCCGCTAGCGCGATGACCTGGAAGGTGCGGTCGCCGAGCGGTCGGCGCTCGGACAGGGGACGGGCGGGCCCGGCCGGAATGCCCGGACCCGCTTGCTGTGTCACAGTGCTCACAACAGCCAGCCGTTCTGCTCCACGCGCGTCGCGGTGCTCATGACGCGCTCGGTTACGAACCTATCTTGTCGAGCTGCGCCTTGGCCTTCTGGTCGATGCTGGCGGGCAGCGGAGCGTAGTTAAGCCCGGGGAGCAGTTTCTGGCCGTCCCCGACCAGGTAGCCGATGTACGCCTTGAGCATCTTCGCGGTGTTCGTGCTCGACTGCTTCTGGTAGACCAGGTCCCAGGACTGATACGTGATCGGGTACGACCCCGCGCCGGATGCCCAGACCGCGCTGAACGTCAGATCGGGCTTGACGGTGACATTGTCGGCCGCGGTCGTAGCCGACTGGATCGACGGCGCGATGTAATTGCCCGCCTTGTTCTTGATGGATGCGTAGACCAGCCCGGCGCCCTTGGCGTCGGCGTAGTCCACGTACCCGATGGCGCCCGGGGTGCTCTTGATGATCTGCGCCACCCCGCCGTTGCCGCTGCCGCCCTGACTATTGGCGGGCCAGGAGATGGTCGAGCTCGTGCCGAGCTTCCAGTTCGGCGCGGCATCCACGAGGAACTGGGAGAAGTTCGCGGTGGTGCCCGAGGAGTCCGAGCGGCGGGCGATGACGATCGGGGAGCTGGGCAGTTTGACACCGGGGTTGAGCGCCGTGATCGCCGGGCTGTTCCACTTCGTGATCTTGGCCTGGAAGATGTCCGCGATGACGGGCGCGTCCAGCTTCAGGCTGCTGACGCCGGACAGGTTGTAGGAGATCGTGATCGGGCCGATCACGACGGGGAAGTAGAGCACTGTCTTGCCCTTGAAGTTCGCCATCTCGGCTGAGGGGATCGGCGAGTCCGAGCCGGCGAACTGGACCACGTTCGAGGCCAGGTCCGTGCGCCCCTTGCCCGAGCCGCCGCCGCCGTAGTTGACCGTCATGCCGGGCTGGATCGACCTGAAGCTCTGGATAGCCGTCTGCTGGTAGATGAGCTGGAAACTCGACCCGCTGCCGTTCAGTGTGCCGCTGAGGCTGCTCCCTGAGCCTCCGCCGGTACTGCTTGACGAACTGCAGGCGGCAAGCGACAAAGCCATCGCGGTGAGGGCGGCCCCCGCCACCACGGCGCTATGAGTGCGCAGACGTTGCATGTTTGATATCCCTTCTCAACTACCGGCCGAGTGTTGCGAGCAGGATGGCCCATTGACGGCGTACGAGGCGGTTGCGGCGTGGCCGAGGACGATGCTAGCGGCCAGCCCCAAGGCCTCGCCGGTCGCCTCGAGGCCGGCGGTCGGGTCCGTGTGCTCCATCATTTTTCCGGCAGGGCATGGCATTGGGATCATGGAACGCGGACCGACGGTGCATGCGGCTGACCTGGGGATTGTCGCCGGGACGCCGCGATCGTGCGGCCCCCGTGGCCCTTGCCGCCCGGGGGCGGCCACTGCTCTCATGCTTCTCCCCCATGCCGGTAACTTGTTCTCCCCCAGGCCGGCAAGTTGTCGGGTGGTTACCGGGACTACCAGCGCGAACAGTGATCTCTCACAATCGGTAATTATGGACGCCTGATCTGGGGTCAGCCAAGGGTATTTTGATAAATGTTCACTTTCGTGTCATCTAAAATTTGGTTTCACGTCACTAGTGCTCTCCACACGACCCCGGATCGGCTATCAAAATAGCCAGGTAAACAACGCATCCCATTTTCTCACACTCTTGTGCGAGTGGCTATCAGCCCGCTTTGGGCCGTGCAGGTCGCCTCCATTAGGCTTTACCCATGGGTGAACATCGGCAGGAATTTCAGCGCGAGCTGGAGGGCATCGAGGCCAAGGTCATCGAACTGTTTGCCATGGTCGCCGAGGATCTGCCCACGGCGACCCAAGCCCTCTTGACCGGCAACAACGAGGCGGCTCAGGTGCTGGCCGAACGGGACCAGGTCATCGACGCCCTCTACACCGAGACCGACGAACTGGTCAGCAAGGAGATCCTGCTGCAGGCGCCGGTCGCTTCAGACCTGCGTTTCCTGCTCTCCGTGCTGCACATCGTGCCCGAACTCGAACGCTCCCACGACCTCGTCGTAGAGATCGCCCGGAAGGCTGACCATCTTCTCAGCGAGGACCTCTCGCTGCGCAGCCGGGGGCTCGTCGAGCGGATGGGGGACCTCGTAGCCAACATGTGGCGCCAGGCGGCGGACGCCTGGTACAAGCGGGACCGCTCCGCCGCGTTCGCGCTGAGCGAGCGTGACGACGAGATGGGCGACCTGCACGCCAGCTTGATAGCCGAACTTGCCTCAGGACTGATGACACTGCCGGTGACGATGGAGATGACGCTGGTGGCGCGCCTCTACGAGCGCCTTGGCGCCCACGCGGTCAACATCGCCCGCCGGGTGGTCTACCTTGCCGGGTCTAACCCGAGGATCCCGGGCGCCGACGCCTGATCGCTGCCTTGTGCCGGTGACCGGCGACCGGTTTACCGCCCGGCGGGCAGGGCTGCCACGCGGAGTCGTCACGGCCGTGAGCGGGTCAATCGTCGCAGAGGGCGAGCAGCTTGGTGACCGTGGACCAGTTGCGGGCGGTTCCGGCGGCGACCGGGCTGGCGGACCGGCCAAGCAGGAACAGGGCAAGCTCGCTGCGGCCGAACCCGTCCGGAGTATGCACGTACAGGGTGTCCCCGGCGACCTGTGCGGTGTCCGCGCCGCCGCCCCGCTCCGCGGCCCGGCGCTGCCCGGCCTCGATGGCTTCGGCCGCCCCCCCAGGGACCGGGCCGCGGAAGAACACCGCGTGCACCATCTTGGGGTTCGCCTCGTCCGGGTAAGGGTTGTCTCGCACGGCCCGCGCCAGGTCCTCACGGGACAGCACCACCACCGCGGGCTTGACCCCCAGGTTGCTCGCGATGGCCTCTTCCAGGGCCGCGGCCAGCGCCTCGGTGTCCGCCTCTTCGCTGGTGAACAGCACGTTGCCGCTCTGGATGTAGGTCGCCACGCCGGTGTGGCCGAGCCCGGCCACCACCGCGCGCAGATCCGCCATCGAGACCTTGTTACGGCCGCCGACGTTGATGCCGCGCAGCAGGGCGATATGAGTGGCCATGGCAGCATCCTGCCGCATCGCGCCCGGCTGACGCCCTGCGCGGCCCGGTCAGTATCCCGGGCCCATCGCGCCCGGCTGACACCCTGCGCAGCCCGGTCAGTATCCCGGGCCCATCGCGCCCGGCTGATGCCCTGCGCAGCCCGCTCAGTGGCGACGACTGCGCCCGTCGGGAGGCTCCGGCGGCGGGCCGAGGTTTGGTGGCGGCTGGCCGCGGCCCGAGCGCCAGCCCACCGGCTGCACGGCCGACGTACCGGGTGGCGCGGCCGGCGCACCCGCCGGGGCGGCCGGCTCACCCGCCGGGGCGGCCGGCGCACCGGGCGGCGCGGTCTCGGTGGCCAGGCGCACCTGGTCGAGGCTGCGCCGGGTGACCGTGGACAGCGTGGCTATGGCGGGGTTGGCATCGGCCAGCACGACATGCCGCCGCGGGCCTGACGCGTAGCTGACGATCACCGCGCTCGGCGGCAGCCGCTGCAGTTCTTCCGGTTCCACGAGGAACTCGCGCGACCGCTGGACGGTCCGGCCCAGCGACTCGTTCAGCCCGATCGCCCGCGAGGTGGTGACCCCCCAGGACGTACTGGTGTTGATCCCGTCGGTGAGCGAATCCGTGTCACTGATGCCGCGCGACTCACTGGCCTCGGTGCTGTCAGAACCGGACCGGGGAGCCAGCGGTGCGCCACCCGGGCGGGCGCGCCCGCGGCCCCGGCTGTGCCCCGAGGTCTGGCTGCGCGACCTGCTCAGCGACACCGACTGCGCCGTGCCCACCGTGGAGGTGTAGGAGTCGCCGGCGGTGTCGCTGACCGAGGCGCCCACCGTGTCGGTGAGCTGGCTCAGCACGAAACGGTGCTGCGCACCGATCTGCTCGCTGGCCACCTTGGCGTCCTCGGCATTGCCGAGGCGCATCACCGCCAGCGCCGCGTTCCCACGGCCGAGTCGCTGCGCGACGGGCGGCGGAACCGACCGGTACGCGACAACCAGCCCGGTCCTGGTGGCCTCGCACGCGCCCGCGAGCCGGTCGATCAGCTCCCCGGGGAGCGCCTGGGCGCCCGCCACGCAGACCGTGTGCCGCCACGGCCGCCCTGGGCGCGCCCGGCGGAGCAGGTGGGTAAGGGCGGCCGTGACATACGCCGCAAGCACGCCGTTGCCAAACGCGCCGCCACCGGGATCCGCGGCCACCACCCGCAGCCTGCTCCGCGGCACCGGGGCCGGATCGCTGCCGAGGCGCTCAAGGACCCGCAGCCGCGCCTCCAGCGCCCAGGCCCGCTCGATGACCACCCGGTCGGCGGCGCCGCGGCCGAACAACCCGGTGATGCGCTCGAGCTGGACCGCGGTGAGCCGCCCCAGGCGTACGTCCTCCCGCACGTCCCCCACCTGCGCCAGCGCCCGCAGGCCCGCGGTCACCTGGCAGATCTGCGCCCCGTCTGGAAGCACCTCGAGCAGCCGGGCCAGCAGCGCGTGATCGGTCGCCGGATCATGACCGCCCGCCGCGGCCCGGTCGGCCGACACGCAGGCGGTCAGGATGTCCGCCATGGCCGCGGCGGGCAGCCCCACCCCGAGATCGAACCTGGGCAGGTCACCGGGCAGTACCCAGACGAGCGGGCCGACCCGGAGCTGTCCGGCCAGCGTGACCAGGTCCCCGGCCACCGCGCCCTCGGATAGGTCGAGGACCGTGAGGGCGTCCCCGCTGGCCAGCCGTGGCACACCGACACTGGTCAGCAGCGCCGACCAGCCGGCCATGGTGCCCCCGACCAGGTCGACCCGGTCGATCTGCTCCGGCAGCACCACGGGATACCACAGTGCCTGGCCGCGGAACGCGCGCTGGCGGCTCTGCCAGGCCCGGAACCGGCGGGCGTGTTCTTCCTGAGCGGCGAACAGCTCCCGCTCCTGCGCCGCGCGAGCGGCGGAGACGCGGCGGGTCTCCGCCGCGATGGCGGCATTCAGCGCCTGCCGGCCCCGCCAGGCGCTGACCGCGCCCGCTACGGCCAGGCCCCCGAACGTCACCACGCCTAACGCGGTGAGCGCCGGGTTCAGCCAGCCTGCCCCGCCGAGCAGGACCACCGCGCCGGCCAGCAGCGCACCGCCGCCAGCGGCCTGCCTGACGGGCCGGCTGATCAGCGTTTCCTCCCGCCGCTGTGCGGCCACCCAGCCCGGGTTGAGCCGCTCAGGGTCCGGGGGCACCGGGCGCCGGGGCGGCCGCCCCGGGTCCGCATGCAGCAGCTCATGCTGCCAGCCCAGGCTGACCAGGCCGGGCCGGGACGCCGCGGCCGTCACGACGGCTCCCAGGGAGCGGGCAGGCCGGCCGACGGGCCGGGACGCGCGGGCAGCGGCCCGCTCACGGTGCGGCACGGCGCCCGCACGGTCACCGCGGCGCCGCTCGCGCGCGCCGCAGCCAGGCCGGTGACCAGTACGAAGTCGCCGCTGCGCAAGGCGCACAGGGTGGCCGCCTGCACCAGCGGAACTTCCATGGTGCCTAACGGAACGGCGGGGCTGGCCCCGGCCGCGGCGGACAGGCCGTCGCCGGTTCGGTCAGGTTCCGGCTGGGCCAGAACCTGACCGAGGGGCACGACCGTGGCGCCGGTCAGCGGGGCTAGCTCCGCCGCCAGCCGCGGGTCCGCCAGCCGGTGGAGGATGGCGGCGCTGACCTGGCCGGCGATCCGGGCCGCCGGCTCCGGCACGGTGGTGGTCAGCACCGGTGCCAGCCCGGTGGGGCTGCCCGCGGCGATGAGCCCGGCCACGGCCGCCGGATCCACCCCGTGGCATTCGGTGAGCCAGCAGAGCCCGTCGGGTGCGATCCCGCCGCGGTGCAGGCTCGCGAACAGGCCGGCGACGTCCGCGGCAACCAGCCCGGCAATCACCCTTGCCGCGGGCCCGTACCCGGGGCCGCCCAGCGCGAACAGCGCCACGCCGCGCTGCCGCACCACGTCGGCCAGGCTGGTGCCGGTGCCGGTGCCGGCGCCGGTGCTGCTGCCCCG
>DASXKD010000112.1:0-14207 GCA_036497045.1 Streptosporangiaceae bacterium
GGCCGCGAACGTGAGAGCGTCGGCAGTCCGCCCTATGGTCATCGCCAGTTCCCTTCCTCACCAGGTAGACGCTCCGAGCATGCCGGACGTGAGGTGGTGAACAGCAATACAAGAGCCAGACCAAGTTCGGCCCGGCTTCACCCTGATCCGGGGGAAAGACCGCACGAGGCGTGATGACGCGGCAACTGCCAGTTCGGTGCCCCTGTTAGTGGCCGCTGGGCCGGCGAGCTACCGGGCGCGGCAAATCGGCAGCGGTGATCAGAGCCCTCATCGGGACTCGGCGCTACCGGATGATGAGCACGCTGTCGCGGCGTGGGACCAGTTCCCCGATCACCGGCGCTCCTGGCAGTTTCCCGGCGACCAGCAGCCCACCGGAGGTTTGCGCGTCGGCGAGCAGGAGCAGGTCGTCCTCGCTCACCCCACCGGTGTCGGTGTGCGGGCGCACCCAGTCGAGGTTGCGCCGGCTGCCGCCGGGCAGGTACCCGGCGGCCGCCGCCGCCCGGGTGCCCTCGATCAGCGGCACCGCCGCATGGTCGACCACGGCGGTGACCCCGCTGGCCCTAGCCAGCTTGAACAGGTGACCCAACAGGCCAAAGCCGGTCACGTCGGTCGCGCACCGGATCCCCGCGGCCAGCGCCTGGGCGCTGGCCTGGGCGTTCAGCGCCGTCATCACCTCCACCGCCGCCGCGCTGACCTGGCCGGTGGCCTTATGCCAGGCATTCAGCACCCCGGTGCCCAGCGGCTTGGTCAAGCTCAACGACACCCCAGGCCGCCCGGCATCGATCCGCAACAGCGCACCCGGGTCCGCGGTGCCGGTCACCGCCATGCCGTACTTCGGCTCCGGATCGTCGATGCTGTGCCCACCGGCCACATGGCAGCCCGCCGCCCGCCCCACGGCCAGCCCACCGCGCAGCACCTCCGCCGCCACCTCCGCCGGGAGCTTGTCCCGCGGCCAGCCCAAAAGGTTCACCGCCACCAGCGGCACCCCGCCCATCGCGTAAATGTCAGACAACGCGTTGGTGGCAGCGATCTGCCCAAACGTGTACGCATCATCCACCACCGGGGTGAAGAAATCCGCGGTCACCACCACCGCCAGGCCCGCGCTGACCCGCACCACCGCCCCGTCATCACCATGCTCCACCCCCACCATCAAATCCGTCCCCGCGCCCTCGGGCACCAGTGCCGCTATCGTCTCCTCCAGCTCACCCGGCGGGATCTTGCAGGCGCAGCCGCCGCCCCGCGCGAACTGGGTGAGCCGGACAGTGGTGTGGGTCACACGGCCCACTGTAATTGGCCCGCCGAACTCGGATAACGTCGGCCTTGGAGGCGTCCGGGTGCCTGGTGGCCCCCCCAGTCTTCAAAACTGGTGGACGGCGTGCCGCGTCGTCGGCGGGTTCGATTCCCGTCCGCCTCCGCGAGAACCCATGCTCGGCAGGCTCGCCGAGGCCTGCGGCGACCAGCAGCGCGCCGAACCCGTTATGGTCCAGGCCGGCAGCGTGCGACTCGCAGTCCAGGCGGCGGCGGACATGAGCGGCCGGGGAATGGAAGGCCGGAGACCGTGCGCGCCATGGCCCGCACAAGGAACTGCCGGCACAGGGAATAGCCCGGACCCGTGTCGTGCTGTCCCGATAGCTGGCTTGTTGCCGAAGCGAGGCACCACATATCGGGCCTTTACGGCGCTGTCTGCCCGTGATCGGGCCAGGCAGCCCGGTTAAGGACGAACGGCGCCTGCTCTGGCAGCTCCGAGTCGATGTGGCCCTGGAGGCACCATGACTCAGCTTGCGCGTCGAGACCTCGCGCGCAACCGACCAGGACGAGACCACGCACGCGCTGGCCCTGTGCCGGCCACCACTAAACCATTGCCAGCCGATCGTTCAGGGCTTGTACGGGCTGGCAGGCCAATTCCTGGCTGGGTGGTAGGCACCGCCTTACTGGCGCCTGTTGCGCTGGCCGGGGGCTGGCTGATGGCCGGCGCGCTTCAGCCGGCCTCTTATAGCCCGATGCGGCAGACGATGAGCGTGCTGGCTGGTCACTCGGGAACCGACCGGTGGGTAATGACCGCAGCCCTGCTGCTGGTGGGCAGCTGTCAGATCGCGACCGGCGCGGGCCTGACTGCCGTCCGCATGCCTGCGCGCATCCTGCTGATCCTGACTGGCCTTTCTACTCTCGGCATCGCCGCCACTCCGGAACCGGCGACGGGCCCGACGTCGCGCCATCTCGCCTTCGCGGTGAGCTGCGTCGTCACGACCGCGGTCTGGCCCGTACTCGTCGCCGGGCGCACGCCAGCGAAATCGTGGATCCTCAGTATCTACGGCTGCGCGACGGTGACCGTGATCTTCGCCGGGTTGTCTTGCTGGCTCCTGATCGCGGCCCGAGACGGCGGCGGTGACCTGGGCATGGTCGAGCGGCTGACGTCGGAGGTTCAGGGCCTGTTTCCGCTTGTCGTCGCGCTCGCCTTGCGGCAGACCGCATGGGACGCAGGGCAACCAGGGACAACGCCGGCGCGGATCAGCACCAGTCACTGAGCGTAACGGCACGACTAGTGCCCGCCGTCGGAAATAATTGCTTGACCGGGGTGATGGAGCTTCCCGGGCCCCATGCCTGACCTGCGGCGCCGCTCATAGGCGCAGGACACTGGCCACGGTACGGTGCAGGCAGTATCCAAGTCGGGAAGGTTGAGATGGCCCAGAAAGTAACCGTCGTCCTCGAAGACGATCTGACCGGCGGCCCAGCCGCGCAAACCGTGCGGTTCGCCTTCGATGGCACCGACTATGAGATCGACCTGAGCGCCAAGAACGCCGCCGCGTTCGGCAAGCAGCTCGCGCCCTACCTGGAGCACGCCCGCAGGTCCGGGCGGGCCCAGGCGCGCCGGCCCGGGCGGACCGCCACCGGCCGTCAGCGCAGCGGGGATATCCGGGCCTGGGCGAAGGAGCATGGCCTGGCGGTCAGCGACCGCGGGCGCATCCCGGCCAGCGTGGCAAAGCAATACCACGCGGCGGCCGACGGCCACTAACAACACCGCAACCGCCAGGCGTAGCTAGCGCGATCTGGTGCTGGGCACCGATGCCGTCGGCCCCGCGCTTGTGGGGCCACTGCCCGGCGGCCCAGCGCTGGCTGCGGTGACCATCGCCAATGCCATCCACCTGATGCCCGCGAAGCGGCGGTTCGCCACCGCCGCGAGGCGACGTGGACAGGTCAGCTATCCGGGGTAGCAGCTAATCGTTATGGCAGGTACAGGTGCAGCCCTGCAGGCATGTGATCGGTGGCGGCGATGGTGCCGCGGAACACCCCGTTGATATAGGCGGCGACGTTGGCTGGGTAGGCACCACCAGGACTGTGCTCAGCCGTAAGGCGCAGGATGGCGGACGGCTGGGATTTGTGTCCATCGGCGAGTTCGGCGAGGGACATCTTGCCCCCGGTGGTGTGCTCGGTCATCGTCGCTCCTTCCCCGGCCGCACCGGACTGGCCAGGCGTGACGGTCATCACCGTCAGGCCATGGCTCGTGGCATCAAGGCCGGTTTGTGGTTCGCCGTTGTACCGGCGCAGCGCCCACTCTGTCACGAGAGGGACCGGCTACAAAGCTGGTCCGTGACCAGCCTGTGCGCGGCGTAAGAGTGAAGGCGCCAGGAGTTGCGGCCGCTTCCCGTTCCAATACCCGGAATCGTTTGCCTTGGGGCGACCAGCTGCGGTTCAAGTCCCGGCGCTGCGGGAAAGAGGGGCGGGTCAGTCGGGATGCCGATCGGTCCAGGCGTCGACGACGTCGAGCACGGTGGGGGCAGGCTCGGGCGGCACGAAGCCGAGCATTTCCTGCAGCAGGGGGTGGACGACTGGGTGCAGGCGCTGCTCGGCAAACGCCTCGTAGTCGTCCTTGGACTGCCAGACATCGACATAGCGCAGCCCGGTGTCGGTGCGCCAGGCCAGGTGGGCGATCAGGCCGTCCGGGCGCTGGGGGCCAAGGCCTTCCTTGATCCGGGCGTAGGTCTCGGCGTTGATCGGCACGTCGTAGGTGAATGCGTAGCTCATCGGGCCCTCCCCTATATTGGCCCGAAATAGCTTCGGACGAATACTTGTATCATGGCCACCATGCCGGCCCCTGTCAAGCGGCGCTACGACGCGACCCGCCGCCGCCAAGCCGCCGCCCGCACCCGGACGGCGATCCTGGACGCCGCCCGGGAGCTGTTCACCGAACGCGGATACACCGCCACCCCGATGACCGCGATCGCCGAGCGGGCCGGGGTCGCGCTCGACACCGTCTACGCCTCAGTCGGCCGCAAACCCGAACTGGCCAGGCTGCTGATCGAGACCGCGATCTCCGGCACTGACCAGGCCATTCCCGCCGAACAGCGCGACTATGTGCGGGCGATCCAAGCCGCCCCCGACGCCCAAACCAAGATCGCCCTCTACGCCGCGGCAGTCACCGTGATCGCCCCCCGCCTAGCCCTCGTGCTCGCCATCATCCAGCAGGCCGCCCACGCCGAGCCGGAACTGGCCGCACTGTGGGACCAGATCGCCGAGCGCCGCGCCGCCAACATGCGCCGCTTCGTCGCCGACCTCGCCACCGTCACCCCGCTGCGCATCGACCCCAGCGACGCCGCCGACATCATCTGGGCCACCAACGCCGCCGAGCTCTACCAGCTGCTAGTCGGCCGGCGAGGCTGGAGCCCGCAACGATACGAACACTTCCTCACCGACACCTGGCACCGCCTGCTCCTCCCCGGCTAGAACCAGACAACCACCGCCCGCCGGCGCCCGCCGTTGATCGTCACCGGTACCACCGGATCCGTGGCATCGGCTCAGGCCGGTAGTCGAGAGGGGGCCGAGACCACAGGCGCCGGGCGTGGCACCTGAAGCTGAAGATGAGTGACCGCAGCATTGCGTCCTCCTATGTTCAGTCCTGAGATATTACGTTCTAGAACGTTACGTCCTAGGAAGCTAAGATACAAGATATTTCGTCCTCGGACGCAAAGTGAGCTGAGGAACGCTACAGTGCCGCTCATGACAGACACCGACGGCGTCGACGCGATCCTCGAACAATGGCGGCGCGAGCGGCCGGACCTCGACGCGTCCCCCATCGGCGTGATCGGCCGGATCTCCCGCCTCAGCCGGGAGATCGAGCGACGGCTCGAGCCCGTCTACGCCGCCAGCGGCCTCGAGCCCGGCTGGTACGACGTCCTCGCGACACTGCGCCGCACCGGGCCGCCCTACCGGCTGCGCCCGACCGACTTCGCCACGACCCTGATGCTGACCTCTTCCGGCACCACAAAACGGCTCGACCGGCTCGAAGCGGCCGGCCATGTAACCCGCGAACCCGACCCAGGCGACCGCCGCGGCGTACTGATCGCGCTGACTGCACAGGGCCGCAAGCTCATCGACAAGGCTGCCGCCAAGCACCTGGCCAACGAGCGGCGCATCCTCAGCGGCCTGTCGGCGGCAGACCAGCGCCAGCTCGCCGACCTGCTGCGCAAGCTCAGCACCACCCTGCCAGCGCCAGAGAACGACCAGCCGCTACCCGCAAACCGGCCCAAACCGGGTCCTCGCCGCAACTAACAGCCAGCAGAACAGGTCAGGCCACCGGATCCTGCGAGCGCCCGCCGACCCCAAACCTGACCGGCCCAGCCCGCCTGGCTCCTGCGCGAGTCCCGCCGCGGAGCACCGCCGAGAACAGGGCCTGATCTTGGTGCTCGGGGGTATGTGACAGACCCACACCGCAAGCCCCTAGGCCCGGGACGAGCCATCGAGGGGCATGGAGATGGATACTGGTTGTGGCATGGTGGCGCGCGTGAGGGTGACATCCGGTGGCTGAGTAGCGCTGGAACGCCGGGGTGAGGAGGTGGCGGATGCAGGCAGCCGTCGGAGACCGGTTCCATGTGCGTGGCAACATCGTGGGCCAGCCTGAGCGGACGGGCGAGATCATCGAGGTCCGCGGGGCGGGCGGGGAGCCGCCGTACCTGGTGCGGTTCGACGACGGTCACACAAGCCTGGTGTTCCCTGGCCCGGACGTGGTTATTGAGCATCCGCGCAAGAAGGGCAAGAAACGGCCGCGGAAGGCTGAGTAGCATCTGCGAACCGCGCCCGAACTCCAATCCCTTCTCGACCCAGATATGAGTGCCCTCCTGTGCCCCTGAGCGTGTTGGCCCGGTCTGGCCTGGAATCGGCTGGTCCTGCGTTCTTTGTGGAGTTGCTGCGGGCTCAGCCGGAAAGCGCGGTGGCGGCGGGCCCTGGCTGGTCTGCAGTCGGGTGGGCCTGGTTTGGCCTTGTCGCGCTAAGGTGCTCTCTTCGGCCGGGGTGCTGTGCCGGTCGGCCTCTGGGATGGGTGGCCTGGTTGGATCTGGGATCTGCTTCGAGCGCTGCGCAGGGAGCTAGTGATGAGCGAGTTGCCGCTGACGATCTTGTTCGTGCCCGAGAGCGCGTACGGGCCGACCAACAACTGCATCGGGATCGGCGATGTTCTGCGCCGCCGCGGCCACCGGGTCGTGTTCGCGGCCGAGGCGTCCTGGAAGGGGCGGCTGGAGCGGCTTGGCTTTGAGGAGGACCTTGTGCACCTGGCGCCGCCCGATGCCGGTGCGGTAGCTGGCCAGGGTGCGGGGCAGTTCTGGAAGGATTTCGTCCGCGACACCGCGCCAGAGTTCCGCAAGCCGACGATCGAGCAGCTGGACACGTGGGTGCGGCCGGTCTGGGAGGAGCTCATCGGCGGCGCACAGTACTGCCAGCCGCAATTGGCTCAGATCATCGAGCGCACCCGGCCGGATGTCATCGTCGAGGACAACGTGGTCTGCTTCCCGGCCCTGGTGACCGCCGGGGTGCCGTTCGTGCGGATCGTGTCCTGCAACCCGCTGGAGGTAAAGGATCCGGGCATCCCGCCCGCCTTCTCCGGGTACCCGGCTGCCGACCCGGCCGGCTGGCAGGCGTTCCGGGACGAATACGAGCGCGTGCACCGGCCGGTCTGGGCGGCGTTTAACACATGGGTCGCCGGGCAGGGCGCCCCACCACTGCCGGACCTGGAGTTTATCCACCCAGGCACGGTCAACCTGTACCTCTATCCCGAGCTGGCCGACTACCCGCGCGCCCGGCCGCTGGCGCCGTCCTGGCACCGGCTGGACTCCTCGGTGCGGCGCACCGAGGAGCAGTTCACCCTGCCCGGTGCCCTCGCCGCCACCCAGAGCCCGCTGATCTACTTCTCGCTCGGCTCTTTGGGGTCGGCAGATGTGCCGCTGATGCAGCGGGTGATCAGCTGCCTGGCCGCGACACCGTACCGCTACCTGGTGTCCATGGGACCGCTGCACGCCGAGATCGAGCTAGCCCCGAACATGGCCGGTGCCGAATTCCTGCCCCAGACGTCGCTCCTCCCGCTCTGCCAGCTGGCGATCACCCACGGAGGCAACAACACCATCACCGAGTGCCTGCACCACGGCAAGCCGATGGTCGTTCTGCCCCTGTTCTGGGACCAGCACGACAACGCCCAGCGCATGGACGAACTCGGCCTGGGCATCCGCCTCGACACCTACAGATTCACCGACACCCACATGCACAACGCCCTGGACCGCCTGCTGACCGACGACACCCTGCACCACCGGCTCACCGCCGCGGCCGCCACCATCCAGGCCCGCGACGGCCTGAACAAAGCCGCCCGCCTCATCGAGCAGGCAGCCACCTAACGGCCGGCTGTGGGCCGGGGGAGAGCTTTCGCTGATGATCGCGCAGTCGCGGTCATACCGGCAGCGCAATAAGTCATCGAGTGTCCCGAGGCTGCCCGGATCGCTGTCGACCACCAGCAGCACCTGACTTGTCATCGCCGTTCTCTTCACATCGATGCCACCGCCCTGCCAGCTCACGGTTAGCCAAGTTCGGTCGTCTGGTCGCTCATGCTCATCCCTCCCGCAGCGGCGAGGGCGCCGTCGAGGCTATCCGCCAGTTTGTTCGCGAACGCCTGGGCCTGTCCGGCGAAGTCCGGCTTGAGATTGGTCGGCGGGAGAGAACCGCCGGCGCTACATGCCGTGCGGTTGCTGCCGCCTGGTCCGCCGACCCGGGCGGCCATTCACCGCTTGCAATCCAGGGTCAGGGCCCGTCGTTGCCTGATTCCTGCTCTGGTGCTCCTGATGCTGGCCGGCACGGCGGGGCAATGTCCCCGCTGGTCAGCTGACCGGCGCGGCCTTCCCGTTGGCCGCGCTGGTTCCACCTTGCTCCGCCTCTACCGGGGTCATCGCCACGGCCCGCGGTGCCCAGACCATTTCTGGTTTGGCGGGCCGTTCCGGCACCCCGACGATGGTCGCCAGGTCCGAGCCGTCAATGGTCTCCTGTTCGAGAAGGAGATCGATAACCCGGGCGAGGGTGTCCAGATTCTGGCGCAGCAGCATTGTCGCCCTGCTCTCGGCCTCCCGGAGCAGCTTGGCTACTTCCTGGTCTATGGATCGCTGCGTCTCCTCGGCATAGGGACGGCCAGCGAACGGGTTATCGCGGCTGGGTCCTTCCGGGCCGTAGCCGATGGGCCCGACCTCAGCGGAGAAGCCCCATTCCCGCACCATGCGGGTGGCCAGATCGGTAGCGCCGGCGAGGTCGTCCGCCGCACCGGTCGATGGCTCCCCGAGAACGATGATCTCCGCAGCCCGGCCGCCCAGCCGTACCGCGAGCGAATCGGTGAGGTAGCTCCGGGGATACAAGTGGCGTTCGGACTCCGGCAGCTGCTCGGTCACGCCGAGTGCCGCGCCGCGAGGGAGGATGGTGACCTTCGCCACTGGGTCGGCGTGCTCGGACAGGGCGGCGACGAGCGCATGGCCGGATTCGTGCACGGCGACGGAGCGCTTTTCCTCGGGCAGCAACGCGTTGGAGCCATCACGCCGGCCGATCAGCAGCCGGTCCCGCGCCGCAGCGAAGTCAGCGGCGGAAAGGACATCGCGCCCATCCCGCACGGCGTTGATCGCCGCTTCGTTCACGAGGTTGGCGAGATCAGCGCCCGAGAATCCCGGTGTCCCGCGGGACACCGTGTCGAGATCCACATCGGGGCCGAGTTTCTTGCCCCGCCCGTGGATAGCCAGGATCGCCGTCCGCTCCTTCTGGTTGGGCAGCGGGATCTCCACCGTCCGGTCGAAGCGGCCGGGCCGCAGCAGGGCCGTGTCGAGGATCTCGGCCCGGTTGGTCGCCCCCATCACCACCACGCTGGCGCCCGGCTCGAATCCATCCATGTCGGACAGGAGCTGGTTGAGGGTCTGCTCACGCTCGTCGTTCGAGCCGAACCCACCGGGACCGCGACGGCCCCCGATGGCATCGATCTCATCGATGAAGATGATCGATGGAGCATGCTTGCGGGCGTCGATGAAAAGACTTCGCACCCTGGATGCGCCGACACCGACGAACATCTCGACGAAGCTCGACCCGCTGAGGGCGAAGAAGGGGACGCCCGCCTCGCCGGCGACCGCTTTGGCCAGAAGTGTCTTCCCGGTCCCGGGCGGACCCACCATGAGCACGCCCTTAGGACCGACCGCGCCCGCCCGCGCGTAGCGCTGAGGGTGTTTCAGGTAGTCGACGACCTCCATGACCTCGGCCTTGGAACCTTCATAGCCGGCGATGTCCGCGAAACGCGTGGAAGGCCGCTCCTCATCGTAGAGCTTGGCCTTTGACTGGCCTATGCTCATGATTCCGCCGAGCTGCTTACGGCCGCGGCGGGCGAACCAGACGAAGACGCCCACCAGGAGCAGCAGCGGCAACAACGAGAAAAACAGGCTCGCCACGGAGTACGAACTCGAATTGGTGCCCGTTACCTCGACGCTATGCTTGAGGAGGAGAGGGGAAAGGGTGTTGTCGTTCAGCGCGGTGGGGATCTGGGAGGTATAGGCGACGCCGTTATCAAGCTTCCCGGCCACCAGCCCCGTCGAGCTGATCGTCGCTGTCGAGACCTTATTGGCCGTCACTTCACTGACGAAGGCGCTGTAGCTGAAGTCCTGGGCCGTCGAACCCTTGATACCCGGGTGGAAGAGGAGAAGGAGGAGGGTTCCGAGCACAGCCCCGCCCAGCAGGAGCCACAGCGGCCAGCGCGGGGCCGGCGGCGGCGCGGGCGTGGGCGGCCGCTTGTCCAGCTTGTTTATCCTGTTCGGTCGACCCGGCCGGGCCGGGGTCGACCGATGGGCGGTACTCATGCCCTGATGAAGTCGGCGGAAAATTGCATCCATACCAGTCTCGGCTCTAGGAAATTCGAAAACTAGCCGCCGAGGTCCAGGGCAACCAGGCAAAATCGTCGTACACGTGCACGGAAGTGACGACATTTTCCGAACGACCACCAGGCTGCTGCACATTCGGAGCGACCCAGATGCCGTAATGACTGGCGGCCCTGAGCATGAACCCCTGCAATACGACCGCCTTCACGTGTGGTCCTTCATCATCTAAAGCGCACGCCGTCCCGTAGATATTTCCGGGGAGCAGCACCGCATGCCGCCCGGCCCCGCAGCCGAGGTCGATCGCGCGGCGCCTAAGTTGTCTCGCTGACGACGAACGCTTGCTGATGGCTGGTGTTGACGGCGTAGTTTCCGCCTGCGCTGCAGTTGCCCGCCGAGGCGCAGGACACCGATTCGAGGATGGCGAGCCCGTGGGTGAGCGCCGCGATGCCGGGCACCTCCTGGGCGGTACCCCAGGTGCCGTTCCTCTGGTCGACGACGAACGCCTGCCCCTGGCCGGAGGGATTAGCGTACCCCCCGCCCGCGCTGCAGTTGCCCGCCGAACCGCACGACACTGAGCGCAGGTCAGAACTCCCACCCTGGCTGAGGGCCGCGAGGCCCGGAACTTGTTCCGCATTGCCCCAGACGCCGCCTGACACGACGCCACGCGCAGCGGCCCGCGGGCAGACGGTGGCCTTTCAGGAGGGGCGAGCCGCTGGCCGCTGGTCGCCGCCTGCGGGGTGGGGCAAACTTGCGGCATGAGGGTCGTGGTGACCCATATCTGGGGCAATGGCACGGTGGTGCGCCGTACGGTGGACGCCGCCGAGGGCAGCGACCGCGTCCACTGGGACGAACTCACCGCACGCGCCCTGGCTGACCCGCCGCCGTACCGGGCGGTTCCCGGCGGGGCGGTATGCCAGATCCGGGTGGATGACCAGGTGGTCATGGTCGCTGAACGCGACCTTGCCGGGCCGCTGCTGGACCTGGTTGCGGCCGTGCTGGACCAGGCAGAGGTGGAATAGCTGGCCGCGCGCTCGGAGCGATGCGGTCTGTGGTCATGGCGTCTGCGGGCCGCTGCGCAGGTTCTGCACGGTGTAGCTCGCCCACTCGGCGCACGGGTGGAAGGCCCGCTGACGCAAGCCCCGCAGCACCCGCAGGTCGCCCCGGCGGTCCACCCGGACGCTGGTCGCCCACGGGTAGGCAAGTTCCTGGCCGCCGGCCGTTCGCACAATGACAGTCTGGGCGCCTGTTTTCGGCTGCCCACCGGAACGGGGGGTCATGGCGCCTCCGCCGCCGGCCCGGGGTCTCCCATTTCCTCGGCAATCGCGCGGAGATAGGGCGCGGCCAGTTCCGCAAGGCGATCCGGCGCGGCAGCCAGCTGGCTGGCGGCGGCCCGCATGTCTTCGTCGGTCGCGGTGGCGATCAGCTCGGTCTCCCCTGTGGTGAAGGGCCTCCCGTCGCGGTGCACGAACCGCTGGCGGGAGCCGGTACGCTCCACGTCAAAGTCGGTGAGAAGCGCCACCACTTCGGGTCGTGCGGTCATGGTGTTCTCCCTCCGCCGGCCTGCGTCGATGCTTGGTGCGGCGACACGGGCCCGGCTGCGGTTATGCGGGTTCTGGCAGCCTGGACGGCCGATACAGCCACCCGCCCATGAACCGGCAGCACTCGTGGACCCGGCCGCACAAAGGCATACAACGGGCCCCGGAAAGTCCTGTTGCCCCGCGGTATCACTCATAACACAAGATTGAACCGTGCATGCGGCGCGGGCCCGGGCGCGCCGCCGCACCTTCGTCTCGTCGCAGGCCCGCGCGGCCCGGTCACCGGGCCGGCCGGAATGATCTCCGGTCGCGCCGGCCGGGGCGCCAGATTCAAGATCGGCTCCCAAACTGCTCCCAGGATCGGACATCGGTCACCACCAGGTGGCTTCTGCCCTCGGAGCCTGGTGCTGACCTGGCCGCATTCCCGGCCATGCCGGTCCAGTGAGCCAGGTAACCGCGGGTGTACAGGGTGTCCTGATGCTCGGGGCCCAGTACCCGGGCCCGTTCCTCCAGCATTACCTGGGAGAAGTCCCGGGCGACCGCCCACCCGCCGCTGTACCCCACATAGGAGGCGACGTCCGACCGCACCAGTCCCCGAACATGGCCTCCCCGCCGCCCGGTTCACCGCCCCAGCTGGCGACGGTCTCGGCCTGCGGATACCTGCCGAGCTGACCGGGCAGCCGCGGCTTCCCGCTGCCGCCGGAGAACCCGAGCCTGATGACGGGGCGGCTGCGCCGCCCCCGCCAGACCCGGCAGCGACAGCGGGCAGGGCAAGGCCGTGGAACTGGACCGGCTGGTGCCCTCGTCGGGCAACCTCTGGATCGCCGGGCAGCAGGTCTGGCTCGGGCCCGCGATGACCGGCCGCACCGTCCGGCTCTGGGCCGGGCTCAAGCAGGTCCACGTCCTGCTCGACGGGCACCGCATCAAGACCCTGCCGTCCCGGCTCGATGCCCGCGACCTGGCCCGCCTCGCCGCCGCGGGAGCGCAGCCCGCCGGGCCACCGCCGCTGCCCCCGGCATCCGGGGACGTGACTGAGGTCGACCGGACCGTGAACGCCTCGGGCAACGTCAGCCTCGGCGACCACATCATCAGTGCCGGGCTGCCGCTGACCGGGCAGTGCGTCACCCTGCGGCTCGACGGCCCGGTCGACCACATCCTGGCCGACAGGGTCTGGCCCGCACTGTCGCCTGCCCCGTCCCGCCTGAGGCCCGGCCCCGGCTGCGCGGAGCCCGGCCCGGGACCGCGCAGCCGCCCCCGCCTGCCCGCCCCGCTCGTCGTCACCCGGCGGGTCTCCGTCCGCGGAGCCATCATGGCCGGCGGCCAGAGAATCCAGGTCGGCCTGGCCCACGCCCGCAAGACCGTCGCGGTGACCGTCGGGCCCGACACCATCCAGGTCGCCGTCGAGACCAGCATCACCGTCACCGCGGCCCGGACCACTAGCCGCGACATCAGACGGCACAAGGCATCGAACTACGGCTGACGGCCCCCGTCCAGCAGAGCCAGGCATCGGGAGGTGAGCTGCGTTGTCTCACCCTGCCGCTAAATTCGTTGATTGCGATAGTAGACGGAGTTACCCTGATTGCTCGGGAAATCAAGGAGCTGATCGTGGAGCAGGAAGAGAAGGAACGCCTCGAGCGAGGGGCCGAAGCAGAGCTGAACAAGCGGTGCGGCGACGGGACAGTGCAGAAGGTCGAGGTGCTGCAGTACGGCGACGATCCCGTGATCGAGCCCGGCCAGGCGATGGTCCGGGTGATCCTCACCCCTACAGGCGAAGATCCGGATACGACGCTTCACGCGTTCGAGAAGGCACACAGCGGGGCTGTCGAGAACCTGTGCAAGGCGATCGCCCGGACGATGCCCTTCATCGGGCGCGTGCAGCTCACGCTCCCCGTGCAGCCCGGGGAGCGCAAGCATCCCGTCATCTCGATGTCTGTCGGCCCGCTGGACCGCACGGCCCCGGGCCGCAGCCTCACCCCGGTGATGGCACGGCTCGACCCCAGGGACCTCGAGGTCCTCGACGCCCTGATCACCGCCGGCATCGTCCCAAACCGCGCCGAAGGCGTCCGCTGGGCGCTAGCCCGCATCCGCGAGCGCCCCGCCTACACCCAGCTCCGAGAGCACATCGGCAAGATCGACGAGCTCAAGGCCCAACTCTGAGAAAATTTCACCCGATCTGCCCGGGGCTCAGCCGAGCCCGGCTAACAACCCTAGGGACTGTCGCACATCAAGCGAAGCCAAAGTGGGCGATCAGCTGGACCTAGGCACGCCTGGCACATGCCTGCCCGACTCCGGCTGATTGTTGACACGGCGCCCACAAGAGCCACACCTGATGCTTGACACCGCCCGCCCGGGACGCCACCGACGCGGCTGAGCTAGCGGAGATGCTGCAGTTCCTCGCCGACGGCTCAAGCGAGACCCAGACCGCCTCCGCGCGTCGCTGGAAGACTTCGTCGGGGCCATCCCGCCTACATCATCAGCCAGCTGCGTCGGTGGCGTCCAGGGCGGCGGAGGGTCAGCTGAGCTC
>DASXKD010000113.1:0-7051 GCA_036497045.1 Streptosporangiaceae bacterium
GAGGCGCCCCGGGCCAGGGCCGTCCCTGGGACTGGACACAGGTCATCTCGGGACCGCTGGGCAGCCGGTCCACCGGCGGGATCGTGCAGAGCCCAGCTCTCCCGGCGACCCGGTGGCTGGCGGGAGCATGCAACTGATTGCCAAGAGCACCACGGGCGTACCGGCTACGTTCGGCTTCTACGCCCAGACCCACCAGGCGAGCTGGAACTACCGCGACAACCTCAACGGCCAGTCCCTGACCATCGACGTGCTGCTGACCAAGAGCTGGCAGGACGGCTACCTGGAACTGCTGATCGTCAGCTCCTACCACGAGGCCATCGGTGGCCTGTACGAGCTGACGCTGAGCGCGGTCAGCACCGGCGACCTGGTCGAGGGGTACTTCGACTACCTGCGGTTCAACCGGTCCATCAGCGGCGAGGCCTTCTTCACGCAGCAGGCGGACATGGGCGCGGCCCTCGCCGCACGGTACCGCTCGGTCGTCCAGCAGCAGGGCCTCGAGGTGTCGCTGTCGCTGCCGCACGTCAACTGGTTCGGGAAGTCCGTGACCATCCCCGACTACGGCAGCACCTCGGGCCACCGCCAGTACGGCATATACCTGGCCCAGAACCTGATACCGAAGGTGCACGCGTCCGGCGGGGCTGGTCAGCTTCAATCACCCGTTCGGCTACGGCGACATCGCCGAACTCCCGCAGGCGCAACAGGACGCCATGCTCGTCCAGACCGCCCAGGGCATGCTGCCCACGTCCTCGGTCCCGGCCGCGATGGGCACCGACCTGCTCGAGGTGGGCTACAACCTGCGCCAGGGGGTGGACCTCGCGCATCACGTGGCGCAGGCTCGTGGCCACAGCGACCGCTATCCCCGCGCTGGGCAGCCTGCAGATCCTGCAGGGCAAGGTCGACTACGCCGGCGGCGCGGATCTGTCACCGAACACCAAGGTGATCGGTTCCTACTCCGCTGGCCAGCTCAGCGGCGGGTCGGTGGTGCACCGGGTCAACACCCGCAAGGACAGCTTCGTGCGGACCCAGGTGCTCGACTCCACCGGGACGGTGGTCGGCCTGTCCAACCCGGTGTGGCTGCTGCGGGCCGTACCGCCCGGCGGCATCCCCGCTCCGCGCCAGACCTGACTTCACACCTGGCTGCGGCTGGCTTCGGCCAGGTCGTGCAGGGCGCGGGCGGAGCCGAGCGCGGTATCGGCCGCCAGCAACCTGGGTTCCTCCTCGTCACGGATGACCGCCTGGATGTGCCGGATCAGCGGCGTGAAGGACTGCCGGTAGGGCCCGATGCCCCGGTGCGTCATCGGGGCACGGCCGTCCTGGCAGACCACGAAGGTGTCCCGGGCACGGGGGTGGAACGGGTTGGTGACGTGAATCTGGCCGCCGGTGCCAAGCAGCCGGGTGAAGGTGTCGTCCGCCCGGCCGAACCCGCAGGACAGGTAGAGGTGACGGCCGCCGGGGAAGTCCAGGCAGCCCCAGGTCGCCCGGTCAACGCCCCCGGGAGCGAACTCGGCCCGCGCCCAGGCGCCCACGTGCTCCGCTCCGAACAGGTCACGGGCCAGCCGGACCGGGTAGCAGCCCACGTCAAGCAGTGCGCCGCCCTCCAGATCGGCGAACATCCTGACGTTGGTCCCGGGGTCGCCCATGCGGAAATGGAAGTCCGACTGGATCTCGCGAAGGTCCCCGATGGTCCCGTTGGCGACGATGCCGCGCAACCGGGCCATCTGATCGTGGAACGGGAAGGCGAAAGCTTCCCACAGCGGCGTCCCGGTCTGGCGGGCCACGGCGAGCACCCGCTCGGTCTGCCCGACCGACCCGGTCAGCGGCTTTTCACAGAGCACCGGCTTGCCGGCCTCCAGCGCGAGGATCGTCCACGCCCCGTGCAGCGCGTTCGGCAGCGGAATGTAGAGGGCATCGACGTCCCGATCGTCGACTAGGTCCTGGTACCCGGTGATCGTGCGGCCGATCCCGTTGTCGGCCGCCCACTGCGCGGCCCGGCCGAAGTCACGGCCCGCCACGGCGGCCGGGTCGCCGCCTGCCTCCCGTAGCGAGGGCAGGAACAGGTTCCGCGCGATCTTGGCGGTGCCGAGGATTCCCCAGCGAACGCTGCGCCCCATTGTCATCACCCGTCTCTCTCCGGGCATTATCGCTGTATGAGCGAACTTTTTCGCGGCCCGGGCGTGGCCCTGCTGACCCTGTTCCATGACGACGGTTCCATCGACCCCGGCGGCACCGCCGGACTTGCCCGTGAGCTTGTGGAGCGGGGCATGCGCGCGGTGCTGGTGGCCGGCACCACCGGCGAGGCTGCGGCGCTCACCAATGCCGAGCGCTCTGCGCTTATTCATGCGATACGGCGGGCCATCCCTGTCGAAGTCCCGGTGATCGCGGGCACCGGGGCACCCTCCATAAGGCAGGCCGCCGGCCTGACCGAGGAGGCCGCGGCGGCCGGCGCGGACGCGATGCTGGCCTGGCCCCCGCCCGGGGGAGTGGATATGCCTGGCTACTTCAAGGCCGTGGCGGACGCGGCACAGAGGTGCCCGGTGCTGGCCTATCACTTTCCCCGGGTGTACCCGCCGGGCATCCCGGTGGAGGCGCTGGCCGGGCTGCCCGTGGCCGGGCAGAAGGACTCCTCCGGCGACCCGAACCGCCTGCTCGACGAGCTTGAGCACTATTCCGGCGCCACGTACGTCGGCTCCTCCGCGGTGCTCCTGATGGCCGGCCAGCTGGGCGCCACAGGTGCGCTGCTTGCCCTGGCCAACGTCGAGCCGGAGCGGTGCGTGGCGGCGTTCGCGGGAGACGCGCGGGCGCAGCGCGAGATCACCGATCGCCACCTAGCGGCTGGCCGGGGCGGCGTGCCTGCGCTGAAGCGGCTCCTGGCCGAGGACATTGGCCGGCCGGTCCCGGTGCGCGTCGGTTGACGCCTGCCCCGAGCGCGGTGGGGTCGTCCAGTGGCATACCCGGGCGCGGACAGAACTCCGCGCCCGGGTAAGCCACCGGCCGACAGAGGCCCGCCGTCGTGGCTGGGCCCGCTGTCGTGGCTAGGGCCACCGCTGCTCAGGCTCGCAACCGTCGGCCTTCCCTCGCTGCTGCTTCTCGCGCTCGCCCGCCGTTCAGCGTGCAGCCGCCCGCGGGCGCAGCCGTCGCCTTGCTCGCTCTCGGCGTACACCGGTGATGGCATCTCATATTCGAGATACCTTTGGGTGTATGGAGCACGAGCCGGAGCTAGGTGAACCTGGCCGGCGGGACCGAGCCGGGGCCGGTGAAGCACCTGGCGTGTCAGGGGTGCTGGGCGCGCCAGAGGTGCCGGGCGCGCCAGAGGTGCCGGGCGTGCCAGAAGTTCCGGGCGTGCCAGAGACGCCGGACGTGCCGGAGTTGCCGGTGCTGCCGGGGTTCCGGGAGATGGCGCTGCGGCGGATGTCGGACGAGCGGCGCCGGCTTGTCGCGGATCTGAGTGCGCAGCGCCGGTCAGCGGGGCTGTCCCAGACCGAGGTGGCGGCCCGGATGGGCACATCGCAGTCGGCCGTGGCCCGGCTGGAGACGGGCGACGCGGATGTGCGGGTGTCGACGCTGGAGCGGTACGCGGCGGCGATCGGCAGCCAGCTTGCCTGGCAGGCACGGGCCCAGCCGAGCGCGGGCCCGGATCCGGCGGGGCCGGGCCCGGCGGGGGCAGATCCGATCGGGCCAGGGCTGATGGGGGCAGATCCGATCGGGCCGGGGCTGATGGGGCCGGGCAATGCGCAGGCGGGATTTCCGCAGGGCGGCCGGCCGGGGGCAGGACTAGAGCAGGAGGATCGCTGATGATCACGCCGCGCATGCATGGGCAGCCGCTCCGGCCGTTTCCGCCGGAGCACACGCCGCCCGGTCCCACGCCGCCCGGTCCCACACCGCCCGGGCCGGGGCCGGTGCCGCCGCTGCGGCCGGGGCCGCCGGTACCGGGGCCCGGTCATGCGCCCGAGCCGCCGCGGCCGCGGCAGAACCCGGTCATGGCGCCGGTCCGGGTCTGGATCGACCCGCGTGGCTGGCCGGAACACCTCTACGACCGGCTCCTGGACCGGCGCATCGTCATGGCACACGGGCACCTTGACGGGGAGGCGGCGACGCGATTGGCGGCCCAGTTGCTCACCCTCGACGCCGACGGGACCGCGCCGATCCGGCTCGAGTTGCAGAATCTGAGCGCCGACCTGCCCGCGGCGCTCAGCGTCATGGGCATCCTCGATGTGGTCCGCGGCCCGGTGTCCGGATATGCCGGCGGCCGGGTCGAGGGCCCGGCGCTGGGCATCCTCGCCGCCTGCCGGCACCGCAAGGCCTACCCGAACGCGCTGTTTGTGCTGTCCGAGCCGCAGGTCAGCTTCGACGGGACGGTGACCGCGCTGGCCTCACGTGAGGAACAGGCGCGGGCCATGCTCGGCGAACTGTTCGGCAGGGTCGCCGAGGTCACCGGGCGCGATGTGGCCCAGGTGCGGGCCGACGCCCGCAGGGACAAGCTGTTCAACGTGGCCGAGGCGATCGCGTACGGCCTGGTGGAAAGCCAGGTCACGGCGCGTGGGCTAGCTGGGCTCCCTGGGCTGGCCCGGGCGCCGGGGCAGGGCGATGACGACGGCGGCGACGGCGGCACCGGCCCCGGCGACGAGTAGCCAGGCGGAGACCGGCACGCGGACGGCGAGCACGACCAGCACGATGGCCGCGGTGAACACGCCCCACGCAGCCAGCGGCAACTGCCGCCATAGCCAGTGTGCCGTCACGGTTCCCGGCATGGCCCGCGGCGCGTCCACAAGCAGCAGGTAGCCGAGGATCAGCAGGCCCTCCCAAGCCAGCACGGCCAGATCCGGCCGGGTAAGGGCGGACTCGATGACGGCGGTCCCGGCGGCCAGCGTGCCCACCATCCGCCACCTGGCCAGTGGCCCGGCGAGGCTCACCGCCACCAGCGCCAGGCCGATGGGGAGCAGTGCCCAGGAACGGCCGGTCAGTTGCCCCGCGGGCAGGAGCACCATGCCCGCGCCGAGGCAGCCGGTGACCGCCCGGATGATCACATCGGCGAGACGCGGCGGGCGGGCGCTGAGGGCACCGCGGGATGGCGCGTTCATCAGCGCACCGCCCGGATCCGCCGGCCGCGCAGCGGGGCTTGCGCGCCTTCGAGCCCCGTTCCGCTGTCCCAGCTCAGCACCGGCACACCCAGCCCGGCGAGGCTGGACCGCAGCGCGCCCCGGTCCAGCCGCCAGAGCCGGACCGCGAGCTGTGACAAGGGCAGCCGCGGCTCGCCCGGCGGCTCGCGGGTGAGCACATCCACGATCACCAGGGACACGCCGCGCTGCCGCAGGTCGGTCACTGCGCTCAGGGCGCGCCGGTCAAGCAGCGGCGAGAAGAGGACCACCAGGGCACGTGGTGGCAGCGCGGTTCTCGGCACGCGGTCCAGGTCCGGGTTGGCCTCGCTGGGGAAGCGGACGCCGAACGCCATTTCCACGATCCGGAAGAACTGCCTGTTGCCCGGGGCGGGGGCCAGCCACTTGAGCACCCCGCCGAGTACCACCACGCCGACCCGGTCGCCGGTCCGCAGGTAGGCAGTGGCCAGGCCCGCCGCACCGCGGACCGCGACGTCAAGAGTGGTGTCGCCGGGCGGCCCGACATCAGAGAACGCGTCGATCATGATCACCAGGTCGGCGGCACGCAGGGCCGCCCGCTGGTTGACGTGCGGCTGGCCCAGCCTGCTTGTCACCGCCCAGTTCAGGTCGCGCAGCCGGTCGCCTGGCTGGTAACCGCGAATGCCGAAGAACTCGATGCCCGCGCCGGGCGCCGCCGCGGTGTGTTCCCCGATACGCCGCAGCAGGTCGGCGGGCAGCATGCTGGCCCGAACCGCTGGCGGGTGCGGGAAGACCTCGACCCGCCCGGGCCGGAGCGTCAGGCTCGCCTGGCCCATCCCGTCGGTGCACATGGCTGTGACGGTGCAGAGGTGATGGCGGCCCCAGGCGTGCGGCTGGACTACCCAGCGAGCGCTGGCCGGCTCCCCGGCCACGGCAACCTGGGTCACCGGGCCATCGATGACGGTCACCGCCGGGCCGGGCTCGATCCGGAACTTCACCTCGTCCACCGGGGCCGCCACGGTGGCGACGATCTCGACATCCTCACCCTCGAAACAGCGCGCCGGGGCCGCGGTGACGGCTGCGTCCAGAGCCTCATGCCGGCTGCCGCGGCGGGCCGCGGCGAGCGCAGCCAGGGCAGGCGCGCCGAGCAGCAGCAAGTCGGCGTGCCGGGTCAGGATGGCCACGAGCACGACGGCCACTCCGATCGTGGCCAGCCTGCGCAGCCGGGGCGCGGCCTGCCAGGTGGCGGGCACCGGCGGTTGGGCCGCGGCTACGGGGCCCGGAGCAGGGCGCTGCGTGGCGGCCGGGACCGGTGCCGGGCCCGCAAGGGCGCCTGGTGCCGGGTCCGCAGCGGCGGCAGGGGCCGGCACCGTCGGCTCGCCCCGTGCCGCTGGCGGGCCCTCGGTCACTGGCTGGCCCTGGGCACCGGCTCGGCGGTGAGGATCTCCGTGATCAGGTCCTCGCCGGTCACCCTGCGGACCCACATCTCCGGCCGCAGCACCAGACGGTGCGCCAGGGCCGCGACCGCGACCGCCTTGACGTCCTCGGGGATCACGTAGTCACGAGCGTCGAGGGCGGCGTGGCCCCGGGCAAGCTGGATCACCGCCAGGGTCCCGCGGGGGCTCGCCCCGACGCTGATCTGCGGATGGGACCGGGTCGCGGCGACCAGGCGGACGATGTAGCCGAGCAGGTCGTCGTCCAGGTGCACCTGTTCCAGCGACTCGCGCATGGCGAGCAGGGCGCTGGCGTCGAGTACCTCCGCGGTCCGCGGCGGCGCCGAGCCCCGGTCCAGCCTGCGCCTGGCCATTTCCGCCTCGCCCGCCTCGTCCAGGTAGCCAAGCCGGATCCGGGCCACGAACCGGTCAAGCTGCGCCTCGGGGAGCGGGTAGGTGCCCTCGTACTCGATCGGGTTGTCGGTCGCGAGCACGATGAACGGCTGCGGCAGCAGGTGGGTCCGGCCATCCACGCTGACCTGGCCC
>DASXKD010000114.1:0-35364 GCA_036497045.1 Streptosporangiaceae bacterium
TTGTCGAGGATCCGCAGCAGCAGCGCATAGGGGTCGATCAGCGGCTGGATGAGGATCCCGCCCGGGCGGGCCAGGTCCTCGTAGGGATCGAAGTCGTAGGAGATCGGCGCGGCGGCGGTGATGTGCGGGTTGCGCAGCGCCAGCGAGAGCATCGCGGTGTCGCCCGAGTAGGACACGCCGGTCACGCCGACCCGCCCGTTCGACCACGGCTGCGCGGCGATCCAGTCGGCCAGCGGGCCCACGTCGGCGATCATCGCGCTGCCCAGTTCGGCGGTGAGCGTGCCGAACGAGGCGCCCGTGCCGCGCAGGTCGGCGAACACGTACGCATAGCCGCGCCGGTTCCAGGGCAGCGCGATCTGGTAGTTGGGGTTGTTCTTCATGCCGCCGGTGTACGCCCGCGCGCGCCAGTACCTGTCGGTCTCCAGCACGGTCGGCAGCCGGTCGCCGGCGGTGGTGCCGGGCGGCAGCCACACGTCGACGGCGAGGCGCACCCCGTCCGGCATCGGCACGTAGAGCGAGCGCAGCCGCGGCAGTGCCGAACCAGCGCTGCGGCCGGCCGGCGCCGGCGTACTGGCCGCGGCCATCACTGAGAGCGCGGCCCCGGTGGCCGCGGTGATCGCCAGCAGGGTTCGGGCCGATCGGGACATCCATGACCTCCAGGCGCCGGGACGGACGGCGGCGTGCGCGCCGTGATCCCGTTCAGCCTGTCAACCGCGGCCTTGAGCCCACCATCGGGAATGTCCCTCATTTCGCCCTGATGCTCCTCGGGGGCCGGGCCGGGGGAAGCCCGGAGACCCGGCGGGGCACGCCTCCTCCATCCGGGGCGGGCCAGCGCGAAGACCGGGCTGCCGTCCAGGTCGCCCCATTCGGCGAAGACCGGGCTGCGGCCGTCCGGTGCCTCCGTGACCTGCTGGCTCCGGTCCACGGCGGAATCCTAACCAGTGGCGCTCCTCGCCGGGCGGGTACCCTTCCGCACCGGCAGACCGGACCGACAGGAGCCCGCAGTCGCCGAGGACGACCGCTTCCGGCTGGGCCGGCGGCGGTAACCCGGGCGGGCTGGCCGGAGTAGCTTTCCGCGAGCGGGGTTGCTTGCCGTTGTCAGCCGTGGCGTAGCCCACCGCCGTGCAGGTGCTGGCCGCGGAACACAGGACGCCGCCCAGAGTGCTCGCTGCCGCACCGGGGCAAGGGGTAACCCGCCCTGCAGGCCGGCGCTGGAAAGCGTCGGCCGTAGCAGCTCACGCTCACACTCACGGCTACCACCGACGGAGGCCAGTTCAATGGCTGGGGAGGTGCCTGCCAGGGGTTCGGGAGCAGCACCACATGCCAGGTGACCATCACCGCAGACACCAGTATCAGCGCAGACTTCGAGCCGGTACCCAAGCTAGTCAGCAAGTAGTTTCGATGCGACTTAAACCGATAATCAGCCGTTGCCGCCAGTCTGCGGCCGGCCACTATTTCGGCCACCAGCCGACCATAGCCTGATGGCGGCGCCAGCCTTCACGTTACCGGCATCATGCCGTCATAAAGGTCCGAGGCGTGATTGGGTTCTGCGTCGAGCCGCTTAACGTCAGGCACTCCTGGCCTGGAAATGACGGTCAGAATATTCTGACGACAGGTCGGCTATCCGGGGATCGAGCCGTAGCCGGGTAACCGCCCGCTGGCGGGTGGGCCCGATGCTGCCCACCGGGAGGCCAAGGCGACGGGAGAGCTCAACGTAGCTCTGATCCCCCCGCCTGAGCAGCTCGACGAGGACCACCCGCTGCCGCTCGGGCAGGGCCATGATGGCGTGGTAGAGACGGTTGCACTGGTCACGGAACGCTGCCTCAGCGCATGGATCGCATTCCTCGCGCCTCTCGTCGCTCAGCCGGACCAAGTCCGGTTCGCTGAGGAGTAGCTCCCGGCGAGAGTTGGTGGCGAGCCGGATGCACTCGCGACGGCAGATGGTCGCCAGCCAGCCGTTGAGCCGGTCCGCGTCGGTGAGCTGGTCGATGTGCTCCAGGCAGCGTAGCCAGGTGAGCTGGACAGCGTCCTGGGCGTCTTCGGCCGACAGCCCGTGTCGGCGCGCGAGCCACTGCAGCAGCGGCTCGTAACGTTCAGCCATGGCCCGCCATGCCGACTCATCTCCCGCCCGGATTCCGGCAACTAGCTCTCCCGGGGTAAGGGTGAGTGCGGATTTGGCGGCTGTAATCGATTTCATTGAGGTTCCCCTTTGGATCCGCCGAGCTTTGCGAGAAGGCTGAGTCCTGCCCCGGAACGGCAGTCGCCGAGAGAGCTTGGGCGCGCGGGGCGCGTAAATCTCGCTTGTCTTCCTTGCCGCATGGTTCGACAATGGGCAAAGGGTGCTGACAGTCCGCTGACACCCGGGGGAGGCGGACAATGCGGGTACGGATCCTCGGTCCGTTCCATCTCGACGACGGCGCCCGGCAGATCACTATCGGTGGCGCCCGGCAGCGCGCTGTGCTCGCGGACCTGGTGCTGCACGCCAACGAGGTCGTGCCTAGCGAGCAGATTCTGGTGGATCTGTGGGGTGAGGACTCCCCGCCCAGCGCGGCGAACGCCCTTCAGGCGGCGATCTCACGGCTGCGCAGGATGCTGCCGCCGGGCCGCCTCATCACCACGGGTCCCGGCTATATGCTGCGGGTTTTCCCGGCGGAGCTCGATGTCGCCCAGTTCGGGCAGCTTATCTTCGAGGGCCGGGACGCTCTCGCCGCGGGGGCCGCAGCCGAAGCGGTGCAACTGCTCGACCAGGCGATGGTGCTCTGGCGCGGCCCGCCGCTGGCCGATTTCCGCTACGAGCCTTTCGCGCAGACCGAGATCGCCAGGCTGGAGGAGCTGCAGCTGGCCTGCCTTGAAGAACGGAACGAGGCGCACCTAGTGCTGGGCTCGGCTGGCGCGCTCACGGCCGACCTGGGCCGGATGGTGACTGAACATCCGCTCCGGGAGCGCCTTCGCGGCCAGTTCATGCTGGCCCTGTACCGCAGCGGCCGGCAGACGGAGGCCCTCGAGACCTACCGCGAGTTTCGCACCGTGCTCAGGGAGGAGCTGGGGCTGGAACCGTCGTCGGCGCTCCGCAAGCTCGAGGCGGCGATCCTGCGCCATGACCCGGTTCTCGCACCTGGGCCGCCCACCAGCGGCGCACCGCTGGCTCGCAGGCCGGTGACGGTGCTCTGTGTCGCCTTGCAGCTGGCCCCCCGCTCAGGTACGGAGCTGGACCCGGAGGCCCATGGCGTCGTGCACGAGCGCGTGGTCTCGGCCCTGGCCGCCGTGCTCGAGCGGCATGGCGGGAAGCTGGCGGCCAGCGACAGCGAGCACCTGATGGGGGTGTTCGGCGTCACCACCCTGCATGAGGACGACGCACTGCGGGCGGTGCGGGCCAGCCTGGAAGCGCGAGAGGCGCTCAGCGCGGAGGCGACCGCGCTGCCGCGCCATTACCCCGCGAGCCTGGTGTACCGCTTCGGCCTGGCGACGGGTGAGGCACTGGTCGGGGGCTCAGGCCCGCTCGGGTTCGCGGGGGATGTGGGTGCCCGGGCGGTGATGCTCGCGGAGGCTGCCGAGCCTGGCCAGATCCTGATCGCCCCCCAGGTCCGGCAGCTCACCGCCGGGGCCATCGAGATCGAGGAGGCAGGCCCCGATCGGTTCCTGCTCCGCTCCGCACACGCCGGCCTGCGCCCGCTGCCAGTCCGTCTCGATGTCCCGCTGGTGGGCCGCGGCGAAGAGATGCGCCGCCTCGAGGCCGCATACACCCGGGCCACCCGCGAGCGGCTGACCGTCACCGTCAGGGTGATCGGCGAGGCAGGTCTCGGGAAGACACGGCTCATCCAGGAGTTCGCCGGGAATCACCGCCGTGAAGCGCACGTTCTCTCCGGCCGGTGTCTGCCGTATGGCGAGGGCATCACTTTCTGGCCGCTGCGGGATGTGGTTCGCCAGGCCGCCGGCGGCGACTCGACGGAAAACATCAAGGCCCTGCTCGCCGGGGAGGCGGACGCTCCGGCCGTCACCGATCAGTTGCACCGCGCTCTCGGCGCCGGCACCCAGGGCAGGACGGCCGCCGCCGAGATCTTCTGGGCCGCCCGCCGCTTCCTGGAAACGCTCGCGCGACGCCGCCCGGTGCTTGTCGTGTTCGAGGATCTGCACTGGGCCGAACCGACCTTCCTCGACCTGGTGGAATCGCTCGCCCTTCAGCCGGGTGCAGTGCCGATGCTGCTGGTCTGCATCGGCCGCCCAGAACTGCTCGACCAGCGCCCCGCCTGGGCGGAAGAGGCGGACCGGGCCGTCTGCATCCAGCTCGCGCCGCTCGGTGAGGGCGCGGCGACAGTGCTGCTCGACTCGGTGTCCGCGGGTCACCACATTGCCCCGTCCACCCGGGCCCGGCTCATCGACACCGCGGGCGGCAATCCCCTCTACCTAGAGCAACTGACGGTCTCGCTAAGCGAGCAGAGCGGCAGCGACATCCGGCTGGAGTTGCCGCCCACGATCGCGGCTCTGCTTTCGGCACGCCTGCAACGCCTCGGGCCGGGAGCCAGCAGCGTCCTCGTCCGGGCCGCCATCGTCGGCAAGGACTTCGGCGAGCAGCAAGTTCGGGCGCTGCTCCCGGTCGAGGCGCGCGCGCCGCTCAGCCGCAACCTCCAGACCCTCGTCGCCAAGGGCCTAGTGCAACGCGGGCCATCCGGCACGAGGCCGGCGGCGGAGTACAGCTTCCGGCACATCCTCATCCAGGAGGCGGCTTACCGCGCGACTCCCAAATCCCTTCGCGCCGAGCTGCACCACCGCTTCGCCGACTGGCTCGAGGCCGTCACCTCGGACCCGTTCCCTGGTCGGACGGAGATCCTTGGGTATCACCTCGAACAGTCGGTCCGCTATCGCAACGAACTATGGCCTGCCGACCCTCAGTCCGCGACACTGTCGCACCGGGCGGCCGCCTACCTCGACACCGCCGGGTGCGCCGCGTACGACCGCGGTGACGACGTCGCCGCGGTAAACCTCTTGGACCGCGCGGCCGCGCTCCTTCCCGGTGACAACCCTGCTCTCGGGCCGCTGTACACGAGCCTGGGCACGGCACTGATCGAAGCCGGGCAGTTGGAGAAGGCCAAGGCGACACTCGCCCACGCGCAGCGCATCACCGCCGCCAACGGCGACGACCGCCTGCACGCCCGCGCGCGGGTCGAGGCCCTGCTACTAGATCTCAAGATGACGCCAACCGAGGCAGCGGTCGAGATCGGCCGGGAGCTTCCCGAACTGCGCCGCGAGTTCGAGCAAAACCACGATGATCTGGGAATCTGCCGCACACTGCTGCTTGAGGCCGCGGTGCACTGGGATCACTCCAGATCGGGCGCTGCCCAGGAAGCTTGGCAGCGCGCCGCCGAATGCGCACGCACGCTCAAAGACCGCAGGCAACTCGCCGATATCCTCGCCTGGCTCGCCTCGGCGGCGCTCTGGGGACCGACACCCGCGCCAGAGGGGATGCAGCGATGTCAGGAATACCTCCAGGAGGTCGGGAACCACCCTGTCGGCCAGGCCCAGATCCTCCTGCACCTGGCGGGCCTGTACGCGATGCAGGACGACTTCGCTACGGCACATACAGCGCTCAACAGCGCAAAAGACCTCCTGGACACCCTCGGTCCCACGATGACCGCGGCGATCATCCAGCCTGCCGCCCTGATCGCAATGCTCGCCGGCGATCCCGCTGCCGCTGAGAGGTATCTTCGGCCCGAATACAACTTCCTCTACCAGATGGGCGAGCGGCGCCTCCTGTCCACCACCGCGGTGAAACTGGCCAGAGCCCTCGCGGCGCAAGGACCGGACCGGTACGACGAGGCTATTCGTCTGATCGCGACAAGCCGGGAAGCCGCTGCCGACGGAGACCTATCCCCCCAGGCCCTCGGCCAGGGGCTATACGCAAGGATCCTCGCCGACCGGGGCCGTTATCGCGAAGCCGAGGAACTCGCCCGCTCTGCGGTAGCCCTTGCCGCGCAAACTGATCTGCTGAGCCATCACGCCGACATCCTGCTCGAACTCTCGCACGTCCTCACAACGGCCGACCAAGTGTCTGAAGCACACTCCGTCGCTAGCCAGGCGTTTAGGCTCTACCAGCGCAAGGGCAACCTGCCAGGAGCCCGGGAGTCACGCCGATACCTTACCCAATCCATATCTACCTGAAAGGCGACCGTTCATGTCTGATTCATTTGTCACCAGCGCCGCTCTCACCACGGATGCTCAATCAGTCACTCAAATCGAACTCGCCGTCCAAGTCGATGATTTCGTGTCTGGTGAAACGGTCGAAATATCCGGGCAGGCAACGCAGAGCGGAGGGGCCTTCGCCAACTATTACGACATCCAGAAGGTCCCCGACGCCGTTACCGGCACCGACGCGAAGCCCCACCGGTCCGTAACGGTGACGACCCACCCCATCCCTCCGTTTCCATTCGTGCAAGGCCAACCGGTCACCGTTGTTTTGCGGGTATCAAGAGTTTGGGTCACCGTGCTGGGACCACAATCCGGGGTGTCGCCGGATTCAAGTAACACGACGTGGGCTCCACCTACGGTGGTGGCATCGATCGATGGCACCGTGACTCCGTGGTAATTAGGCATCAGGTTTGCGCTGAACGTACCTGCAGCACGTAGCCAGAGCTGGTTTGGCTGATCGGGCCCGTGACTGTAACGGGTCTGCTCATCTCGCTGCCGACGTCCGCCGCGAGGGCCATATACGCGGCGGCCTCGGTCGGCGACGCGGGCTGGGGGGTCCGCGCTGCCCGGTCCCAATGAATTTTGCCGGCTGGGCTGAGCGGTGCCAGCTGAACGTCCGGCCGTTGTCTGCCTCCCACGAGATAAAATTTACCGTCCCGTCTTTCGACGGGTCCTTTCAGACTGATTTCGGCCCCCCGGAGCACGTAGCTTTCGTGGACGATGCCCCCGAACTGCTCGTCCCAGCGGTTCAGTGGCGGCAGGCGGTCGTCAATGAGGAACACCGTGGCTGTACAGGCCTCTTTATCGGGGATCGGGTCGACGGCCTGCACGGCTTCTAGGCGACCGAGTGCCTCGTGGGCTCCCCCCCAGCATGCGGCGATGCCGTAAGGACATGTTCCGGTGAGGCCGACCACGACCTTGGTGCCGGTTGATGACCCCAAGATCGCGGCCCGTTGCGCGAAGGCGTCCCGTGGCGCTGCCTGGCCTGGAGGAGGCGGGCTGACGCTCAGGACCTGTGACCGCGCCGCGATGGCCCCTCCCACCCCGGCGCCGACGGGTTCCATGACTTGCATGATCTTCGCTGCCGACGGGACTCCCGAGCGATTGAGGAGAAACATCATGTAATGACCTGGGGGACAGGTGTTGGGCGAGCCCGGCGCGGTGACGTCGAGGCCGCCAGTGGATGGTTGAAAGGCCAGGGAGTTGAAGCGCTGGCCGGTGTTGAAGGAGTGCGTTACGGAGGAGAGGCGGATCCACGTCACTTTCCCGATATCGCTCGCCTGGGCGGTCTCGACCTGGAATGTCTCGCCATAGCTCACCGCATCCGGTGCCGAGGAGATGATCGGGCGTGGCCCCTTGAACAGGTAGGGCGGGGAGAAGATCTGGGCGTCCCGGTGACTGTCCAGCGGATCGTTCTCCGTCGTTCCCTCGACCAGGAAGTACTCACCGCCGCCGGCGCTGAGTACTGTCGCATCCGGGAGAAGGACTGCCGTGGAGTGGTAACAGCGGTCGACCGCCTCGGCGGCGAGCTGGGTCCAGCTCCCTGTGTCCGGCTGCCATAGCTCGGCAACATGAACCGGTTGCCCAGCGTCGAGATTGTTAAAGTTCTCCGGCGCGTTTGCCCCGCCGCTTCGGGTGCCGCCGGTCACCAGGACGGTGCCATCCGGCAAAATGGTCGCGTTGTGCTGTCGCCGCGGAAAGCTCATGGGAGCGGTCTGCTGCCACGTCGGCTGGGATTGGGTCATGTCAAGCAGCTCGGCGTTGGCTGTCGGAGGGCTACCCCCGCCGATGTAGATGACTTTGTCAACGTCGTACAAGACCGAAGGCGCGTAATCGCGCTGGGCATTGTCCCGCTGGGTTGGCACCTTATTCCATTTACCACCACCCGAGATGTTCAGCGACCAGGTCTGCTGAAGAGAGCCGGTCGTGTACACCAGCCCGTTCGACGCCACGTGCAGACGCGGATAGAGGTCAAATGAACCAGCGGGGCTGTCCATGAGCTGTGGCAGCGTGCCGTCTTTCCATACCTCGGGCACCGTGTTAGGGATCGTATTACCCGCGGCGCCACGATAGCAGCCCGAGAGCACCAGCAAGCTTCCATCGGGCAGGCTAGTCGCCGTGGGATACCATCGTCCGCTCGCCATCACGGCACTGGGCGTCCATGTGTTGCTGACCGGGTCATAAAGTGCCGTTTGGCTGAGGCCTGCCGAATCAGCGAGATGACCTCCGGCAACGAGCAGACGCCCATCGGGCAGGAACGCATGGCCCGAGCAGAAAAGGTTAGCCTTGGTCCCGGCGGGATCGGCCAAGGCCGGCTGCGGGGTCGCCATCACCTGCCCCGTTGTGGGATTCCAGAGGAATGGCGTGCACTGCGCCGGTGGTGCAGGCGGCGCTCCAGGGTGGAGCGGGCTCGGCGGGTCAACATCGAGCGACTGGTCCGGGCTGTCGCGACGGCCCCACATCAGCACCAGGCCGTTCGCCATGACGTGCGCGTGGATACCTACGTTGGGCAGCGGAAATACCGGACCCCACTGGCCCCGCACATCGGGGGTCTCCAGGGTAAACGTATAGGGCGCGGCCTGCGCGGCTCCCTCGTCAGCTGTGGTGACCGACGTCGTCCCGTCGGTGTTCAGGTACAGGAAGGTTGTGTCGTGGTCGTCGTACACGATACGGAGGTAGTACTGGACGACGACGCCAGGCTGGAACGAATCCACCGGGAGCTCAGCGGAATAGTACTTGTTGTTGCCGACCATGGCGGCGAAGATAAGGGGCACTAGCGTCCACTCACCGTCGGTTGCCCGTTTGAAGAACAGGCTGCTGCCGTCCTGTAGCTGGTTGCCTGGATTTCCTCCGCCCTGGAACTGGTTGCCGGAGGTAATGATGACGGAGGACACCGGCGTCGTCGGAAAGACGGGGTCACGCATTCCGGACCGGCCGCGCGGTTCAGGGTTGGCCGGTATATGCCACGCATTGCCAAGGTTAACCATGTGAAGGGCCTCCTTCCCCGGGGCGGCGGTTTCGTAACGTCAAGTGACCTTCTTCAGGGTCGCGACGCTGACATGCGGCCAGGTGCGGCCGAGGAAGTTCAAGAACACAGTCTGGCTGTATTGAAGCTGCAGGTAATACCGGTCGGTGTGCGGAGGCGGGAACTGTACCGTCTCGATCCAGAAGGTGGCGCTGACTTGCGCGACGCTGGCGTTGGCCTGGAGGAACGGAATGTTCTCCGCGCCGCCGGACGTGTGGTTTGCCGGGTCATCGGCGGTTGAGACGTGCAAGACGGTTGTGGCAGTGATGGTCTGTCCGGTGATCTCTGCCGTGAGCAGTGAGTTGGGATCCGTCACCGCGGCCTGGTTGATATCCGGCGTCACCGCCCCCTGCCTTACGTCCGGCGTAGGCGTGGTCCGGAAGTTACTGTTGGTGCTGAGATCGTATTCGGGGAGGTTGTTGGCCGTGCCCGGGCTCGGTTGGGCGGAGCCGATGGGGAAGGGCACCGTGCTGGCGGGCCCAATGACCGGAGGCTTGTCGAGCACCGTCGAGGTGCCCTGCGCGAGGATGGCGCTGCCGTGTGGAAGGCTCGCCAGTCGCACGACGGTCTCCGGCTCCGCGGGCTGGGTCGTGGCCGGAATGCTCAGCCAGACGCCGGGTTCGAGGTGAATGGCGCCGCCGCTTGCGTGGTCAAAGATCCGCTGCAGGTAGTGCACACCATAGAGTTCGATGTCGGTCATCACCGATCCGCGGTTTGGTATGGGGCCGCCGATCGACGAGAATCCCAGGTTATCGTCGGTGGGGTTCAGTTCGAGGAAGAAGCCGTTCTCGGCCGTGAGGTCTGGGCGTGCGATCAGGTTGAATCCGTGACCTGACCAGTTTCCTGGCAGGCTGGCCAGAGGCCCGAGCTTGGGGGCGGGTGACGCCGCGCGGAAGTCCGGAACGACGCTTGAAGACATGTGCTCACTCCTTTGATCAGCGGGCTGCTACGCGGCCCTTGCCCACATGCCACCCAGTACCGGCGCCGGGATCGCAGATGGCTATTACTAAATAGGATGACCGCATTGCCGTGCCTGATACCCGCGGTTACTGCGATCCAGCTGATCGGGCCACTGCGCCGACACCCGCCCCATCGCCGACGCCCAGCCTGACGGGACCGTGACCCAGATGGCCGGTGGCGGTGCCGTAGCACGGCACCGCCACCGGGTCTGCGGGTCAGCGCTTGGACAGGGGCAGCTCGCCCGCCTCGGCCGCGGCGCTGACCGCCGCCGCCCCGAGTTCGTGGTAGGCCTCGAACTCGGCCCCGTCGTAGAGCTGCTGGAGCGTGGTGTCACAGGGATAGGTCGAATGATCTGCGGCATAGGCGCGGACGTCCCACGGGGCCTGGTCCCACCAGCCGAGCTTGCAGATCCAGATCTTCCCCATGGCGGGCGGCTCGCGGTCCGCGTGCTGGCCGTTCTCCTGGCCGTTGGCGCCGGCCCGGGCGGCCGCCGCGGCTTCCTGCCTGCTCACCATGGCGGCAGGCAGGCTGGCCGTGCCGTCCCCGTTCGGCCTGGAGTGGGCGCCGTCCGGCACTCCGGCGGCCCCGTTCTGCCGGGTGAAGGTGCCGTACGCCCAGGGCTGGAGCACCTGGCCCCGGCCGAGGCTGGCGGGCCTCCCGTACTTCCGGATCATCGTGGTGGGGTTCAGGCTGATCTCCACCGCCGCGTCGGTCCTCGCCAGGGCCATGGCCCCGCCGAGGGTGTACCAGGTGTCAGGGCGGTCACCGCTGGCGTCGAAGACGACGATGCTGTCCGCCCCGCGGTGCAGCGCCTCCACCAGGCCAAGGTTGTCGTAGTGGCCGCCGTCGGTCACGTTGATCCAGGTGGCACGGTAACTCGTGTGCCCGGCGGCCTCGGCCCAGAGCATGCCGAGCGTCGGCTGCATGACCCGCCAGCACACGGCCGCCTGCAGCCGGAGCAGGGTCCGCAGCCATCCGTCACACTCGGCGCTCCGCACCCGGAGGTCGAGGACGTGCGCCCACAGCCGGTCCTCCCGGCCCTTCTGGCACTCCTCCCACTCCCTCTGGCGCCGTCGCTTCCACTCCTCCGGAGACTCCCCGTGCTCACTGTGCCTTTCTGGGTTGCGGTGCCAGGGATCACGGCGCCAGGACGGGTGCTGCGACACATACCAGAGCAGCAGCAGGAAGGTCCACCGCGCCCACCAGCGATCCTGCTGGCGAGCCTTGCGGCGCTCTTCGTCTGACTTGCTCAGATACACCCGTGCCCGGTGCACCACGTCGGGGTGCGGCATCCAAACGCCCAGGCGCAGGTTCGTCAGGGTGAGCACGATCCGGTACGCGCCGCGGGTCGCCGCGCCCATCAGCGGAGAGAAGGCGGCACCACTGATCGCCACAACGTCGAAGAGGGTGAACCGGGTGTGGCCGAGCAGATACTCGTAGTCGGCCGTCTCGGCTGCCACGTTTGGCTCACCGTCGGACGGATCGGCACGCAACGTCACGCTGTCAGAAGCGAACGCCAGGCAGAACCCACCGCGCCCGGGCGGAACCTCGCGGTTAGCGTTGATGTTGGCGGTGGTCGCGATCACCAGTTGCGGTCCAGGGGGATCGCCGCGCTTCTTCCGGCTTTCCTCGGCGTCGCCCAGCTCGGACAGCCGGATCCGAGCGGCCTTGGCGAACAGGTCTTCGCGGGCCGCCGCCGTTCGGGCCTGGACCGCGTCTCGGGTGACTGCGTATGCGTCGGCGAGCCGCCACCGGTAGAAGTCGTGCAGCGAGGTGCGGTTGATGTCCGCGAAGGCGCGCGTGCCCAGCATGACACCCACTGCGACAAGAACGAGCACCAGTTGATCGGCCGAGAATCCGGCCCTGGCCCCGCTACCGATCCACAGCAGGATGGCGAACGCGCCCACGGCGATGATCACCAGGCTCGCCAGCCACGGCGTCAGCGTCGCGCGGGCCCATGCGGCGGCGGTCGCGATCGCACCGCCTTGGGCCGAGCCTGCCTGGGGAGCTGCCTTCCCCAGGCCGGCCAGCTGCTTCTGCAAGGACCCCGCAAGCGTCGCGATAGCGGCGACCACGCCAGTGAGCGCCGCCACCGACCGGGGCCCGGACACGCCGAACCCGAAGAAATGCACCACGGTGCCCAGCGCGCCGGTGCTGTGGTAGAGCCAGGCGATGGCCGGCGGCGCGGCGAGCATGAGCAGGGCAAGGCCCGCGGTGACCGTCGCGGCCCAGCCAACCGCGCTGGCGCGGTGCTCACCGCGGCCGGGCCCGCCGGACACCAGCGTCCCCCACCAGTACAGGAAGAGGATCAGCGTGATCCCCGCCGCGATGGCCGTGGGCAGCAGCCACGGCAGCGCGGTGACTGACGCCGAGGCCTGGCCGTGGGACCAGGTCAGTACGCCCTGCGCGCGCAGCACCCAGCCCCAGGCATGGGCGAAGGCGTACAGCGGCGCGAGGACGAGCACGCAAGTGACCGCCGCCCCGAGCAGCAGCGACAGAACCGCCACGAGCATGGTCTTCGCGTCGGGCGCGATGTAGCGGGTGTTGTTGCGCAGGTTCTGTTCTTCGGGGGTGCCGCGTGCATAGGCAGGGCACTCGTCCCGGCCCTGGCCGTTGCCCCGGCCCTGGCCGTTCTCCTGACCCGAATGGAGTGACTTTCTGGGTCCCCTGACACACATTCAGGTGCGCGCCGGGGCAATAAGCGAATTACGCGCGGAATTGCTCCGCGCCGGTGGGCTCGACGTGCTTCACCTGGTTCATGGCCTGGCGCAGCCGGGCAAGCTCTCAGGTTCTTCAGCGGCGCCTAATGGCGGTGAATACCTTGCCCCGCCAAGCGAGGGCGTAGCAGAGGGTGGCGGCCGCCCGGGGCGGCACCGGCTTGTCCCGGCATTCACCACCTGTGCCGGTGCGCCGGGATGCCGCCGGTGGTGCCAGCCGCCGCGGCACCGCCCCCGGTGCCGGGTAGGCCCCGCTGATGCCGCGGCGGCTGGAGGTAACGGGGTCAGTTGGTCTCCACCGTTGTCTTGGTGATCATGATGGGGGTGGACTCGGCGTAGCCGAACATTTCCGAGAGCTTCTTCGGGTCGCCGGTCGGCGAGTGGTTGATCACCGCGGTCAGCTGGTACAGGCCCAGCTGCGGCTTGGGCAGCGAGACCGTGAACTTGTGCGCGAAGTCGAGCGGGCTGATCCCGCCGGTGATCGGGACGATGTCGGGCCCGGCGATGAGCCCGGTCATCAGGCCTTGACCATCCATGTCGTCGCTGTACAGTGCGACGATCCAGGAGCCGCCGACGACCGGCGTCGAGTTCCCGGTGAGCTGCCAGCTGAGGACGACATCGAACTCGTCGTCCACCTCGAGCAGCGAGGTCTTCTCGCTCTTCTCCGTGGGGTCGAGCACGTCCAGTCCCGTTACGTGGCCATCCAGGATGTTGCTGACACCCACATCGGTGACCGTGGTCTGGAGTGAACCTGACCGGAGTTGGGTAGATGCCATTATTTCCTCCCGTGGGGCGCTGCTGCGCGGCTATGCCCGCGCGGGCGCCGGTATCGGACTCGGAGCCCTTAGTAGCTATCAATGCAGAGCACCGTTGCTTCGCGTCTGATACGTCGCCGGCCCGTGCTCGATCGTGGCGATGAATGGGCAGCCCATGTCGGGGGCAGCAGCGGCCTGCACGTCGCTGCGGCGGATGTGACACCTCGGCAGACGGCGGATCTGCGCGCATCCGACCGCAACTGGCTAGCGGCTCAAGGGATCGCCTGGGAACCTGGCGAAACCACCCAGAAGCCACGGCAAACCCGCGCAACCCAGCCGGTGCCGATCACGCAAGCCAGCCGGACAGTGATGCCGCTCATCGCGAGCTACTGAGCGCGCCTGGTGGCGTCCGGGCCCGAACGGTTAGCCTTGCCGCAGTTGCGGGGAGGCGATCCATGACCGATATGCGAAACGTGCAGGCAGAGGCGGTCGGTACCACCCAAGTGGCGGCCCGCCCGACGATTCAGGTGGTCCCGCTGAAGGGCCTGCCGATCGTGGCCGCCGTGGTCGTGTTCGTCATCGCCGCCATCGCCGGGAACTGGCTGTGGGCGCTGACGTTCTGCCATGTGGTGGGCGGTGCCCTGTGGACGGCGATCGACCTGTTCGTCGGGCTCATCGTCGGGCCCATTCTCGGGCGCTTGTCCCTCCCCGCGCGGGCCGAGTTCACCGCGCGGTTCATGCCGAAGATGGTCCTGCTGATGCCCACGCTGGTCCTGATGACGCTCGCCGCGGGGTTCCAGCTCGCGCTCAAGGTCGGCAACCTGTCCCCGGCCAGCCCGAACCACAGTTGGCTGGTCGTTTCGTATTGCGTCGTCGGAGTGATGGCTGTGATCGCGCTTGGTGTCCTGGAGCCGGCCAACATCGCGGTTCTCTTCGAGATGCGCAAGCCGGAACCGGATGGGGCGGTGATCGCCACGCTGATGCGGCGGTTCGTCCTGACCGCGGGCATGACCGGGGTGATGCAGGTGGCGACTCTGATCATCATGACCCGGGTGGCGACCCAGTGAGCGCCGGTCCCGCCGCCAGGGCGGCGCCGGCGATCTCCCGGCGGTTCCCGCCGGTCGCGGAGCTGACCACCGTGTCTCTCGCCCTGGTCGTCGTGGGCGGGATCCTGATGGCGTCGTACGCGCCGCGGCGCCCGCCGCTCGGCGTGCCGGCCGCTCTCGCCGTGGCCGGCGCGGTGCTCCTGCTCGCCAGCGGCTACCTGCTTGCGCGGGTGCGGCCGTTCGCCTGGGAGCGGTTCTTCCTGGTGTTCCGGTGGGCGCTGCTGGCCTACGTCATCTCGGCCGGGATGATCGGTTTCGCGTTCGTCAAGGACCACATCCGCGGCGCCCCGCTGGCTCTGGTCCTGGTGATGCTCCTGATCTACGCCCTGGACGTACCGCTCGTCATCGCCTTCACCGTCGCGCGCTACTCCTCCCCCGCAGGCCATGCCGGATCTTTATCTGACGTATCTCGGCGGGCCTGACGTCGAGGCCGCCGCGCTGGCGGACGACGAGATCCTTACCGCGATCGAGGCCGGCCTGGCGATGCAGGGCCGCGGCGAGGCGGTGATCGAGCCACGGGTGCACCTGGAACCGAGGTCCGGTGCCGAGGGACATTTCAACGTGCTCCGCGGCTTCCTCGGCGGCCAGATAGGCATGGCCGGCGTCAAGGTGGTCGGGGACTTTGTCGGCAACTACACCCTTGGCCTGCCCTCGGAACTCGGCCTGCTCTGCCTGTTCGACCCGGGAACCGGGGCGCCGGTCGCGGTCATCGACGCCAGCGGCATCACCGAGATGCGCACCGGCGCGGTCACCGCCGTCGGCGCCAAGTACCTGGCGCCACCGCGGCCCAGGGTGCTCGGCCACATCGGGGCGCGCGGGTCCGCTTACTGGAACGTGCGGCTGCTGGACCGGCTGTTCGGCTTCGAGGTGATCCGGGTGCACTCGCGCCGCCCGGAAAGCCGCGACGGGTTCGCCCTGCGCCTGTCCCGCGAACTGGGCAAGCCGGTGATCGCTACCGCCGACTGGCGGTCCTGCGTCGAGGGCGCGGACATCGTGGTCGAGGCGTCCCGGCTCAGCGCACCGGAGCCGCTGCTGCGCACCGAGTGGGTCAAGCCCGGCGCCCTGGTGGTCCCCTACGGGACGATGAGCGCCGTGGAACTGTCCCTCACCGACATCATGTCCAAGATCGTCGTTGATGACTGGGGCCAGTGCGCGACCGGCAAGTTCGGCGCGCTGCGCGCGCACGTCGAGGCCGGCAAGCTGACCACCGGCAACCTGCACGCCGAGCTTGGCCAGATCGTCGCCGGACTGCGGCCGGGCAGGGAAAACGACAAGGAGACCATCCTGTTCTGGCACCGCGGCCTGTCCCTGTCCGACATCGCCCTCGGCCATGCGTTGCTGGCCAAGGCCGCCTCGCTGGGCGCTGGGCAACGACTGCGCTACGCCTGACTTCAGCAAGGCGGCCGGCCAGTCGGCCACCACTCCAGAAGGTCCTTGCGGGATCGTGACCCGGACGTGCCTATCGCGCGGCTGTCAATGGGGCGCAGACTAGTTCCTGGCGGTCGCTTCCATGCTGCGGGAGGTGCGGGCAATGGGGCTGACCTGGCGAGACCTTGTGTCCTCTGCCGCGCTCGTGGCGATGCTGCTGGCCTACTGGGCACTTGAGTTCAGGTTGGGCCCGACGCTGTTCACCAGCGCCTGGGCCGCCAGCACCGTGGAACTGATCCTCGGTTCCATCTGTGCCGTGACCGCGGCCGCTGACCTGCACACCAGGCCGCAACCGCGAGAGGGCCGGATCGTACGGAGGATCACCACCGCCCTCGGCTCGATCGCGCTGGTCGCCGGGCTGGCCGGGCTGGCAGGCAACAGCGCGCACGCGGTGGAGATCCTGGTGGTGGCCACGACCTTCCTGTGGCTGGCAGCCACAGTGTGGCACGTACTCAGCATCGGCTCCGAGGCCTGAGCCCGTCAGCGACCTGCCGGCGGACCGGTGATCGCCGAATGCCTGTACAGCACGAGACTACGAGCCGGCCAGAGGCCTGTAGCTGGATGATGGTGCCATGGCCACCCAGCCGCGAGAGGGCAGCGAGCCGGTCGCAGATCAGCCCGGGACGAACGGCCGGGTCGAGTTGCTTGCCGACCTGGACCGGCCGGGTTCGTGGATGCTGCTGGTGGACGGGATCTCACAGTCACATGTCGATCTTGACGATCCGCGGCACCTGGACCTGGAGTACATGCAGCGGCTTGGGCACCTGATCGACCTGGCCGCACCCGCCGGTACGCCGCTGCGGGTGCTGCACCTCGGCGCCGGAGGGCTGACGCTGGCGCGCTATGTGGCCGCCACCCGTCCCGGCTCGCGGCAACTGGCCGTCGAGGCCGATGCGGAGGTGGCCAGGCTCGTCCGGCAGCGGCTGCCGTTGGGCCGCGCCCAGCGAGGTACGGGGCGGATCGGCGTCCGCCTGGGCGACGCCCGGGCGGTGCTTGAGCAGTTGCCCGCCGGGTCGTTCGACGTGGTGGTCGCGGACGTGTTCGCCGGCGACCGGACACCCGCCCACCTGACCTCGGTGGAGTTCACCAGGGCCGCGGCCAGGGCGCTGGCGCCCGCCGGGGCCTACGCGGTCAACGTCGGCGACGGCCCACCGCTGGCGCACGCCCGCGGCCGGGTTGCCGCGGTGCGCGCGGTGTTCCCGCATGTCTGCGTGATGGCGGAGCCAGCGGTGCTGCGCGGCCGCAGGTTCGGCAACCTGGTCGTCGTGGGCTCCGCCGTGGAGCTTCCGCTCGCCGGGCTGACCAGGCGGCTCGCGGCCGACCCGTTTCCGGCACGGCTGGTGGCGGGAGGCGAACTCGACCGGTTCACGGCCGGCGCCGCGCCGATCGTCGACGCGCTGGCCGAGCCTTCCCCGCCGATGCCGCCGGAAGTTCTTGCCTAACGGCGGCCAGCCTGCATGTGCTACATGACGATCCACTGGCGGCCGTCGATAAGCTCGCGCACCGCGTCGAGATGCCCAGCGTGACAGGCCGTTTCCTTGATCATGTGAAGGATGATGTAGCGCAGGTGCGGGAAGTCCATCCCCCATTCCTGCCACTGTGGATCCGGCTGCCGTGGCGGCGCGTCGAGCGCAGTGGCGGCGATGACGGCGTTGGAGCGCTCGATCTCGTCCCGGTAGAGGCCGAAGACATCGTCGGCTGATTCATCGGGCCCAATCCGCCACTCGGCGTTGGGTCCCTGCGGGAAGAAGCCGAACGACTCGCCGCCCACGACGCTGCGGAACCAGTAGTGCTCATCCGCCAGGGCCAGGTGCTTGATCATGCCCAGGCAGTTCCATCCCGACGGCAGCACCGGCCGTCGCAACTGCTCGTCGTTCAGGCCGTCCAGGATGCCCAGCACATGGTTGCGCTGCATATCGAGGAAACCCTGCAGTAGCTCGGCGTCGGGGTCCATCGGTCCTCTTCTCAGGCGTGATCGTCGCGGGCAGCGTGCGGGTGCTCTGGCCAGAAGGGCCACTCCTCGAACCAGGTGCACAGCCCGTCGTCGCCCAGGTGGATGACCCACAGATCGCGGTACTCCTGGTGCGGCGGATCCCCGTAGTGAACCTCAGCGCGGACCACCGCCGTCGCGCCGTCGACGGCCAGGATGTCGGTGGCCAGGGTGAAGACCTCGTCGGGGCCTTCCCGTTCCTTGTCCCACATCCGCGCGATGGCCGCCAAGCCGGCGACGGGCTGCTCGTAGGGGGATTGCAGGTAGCTGGCGTCACTGGTGAACAGGTCGGCGAGGGCCTGGGTGCCGGGTGCCCGCCAGGCGGACTCATACCCGGCCAGCCAGCGGCTCACCTGAGCGCGGTCGGTCATCTGCCCATGGTGCCGCACCGTCCGGCGCGAGTCGCGCGGACACGGGGCTATGAATGTGAACTCGGTGCCCAAAGAGGGGCCTCGTCGTCACGTTCATGGCCCACCGCAGGCCGGGGGCCGGGCCGGGTTAGGTCACGTCCGCGGAAACGGGCGGTACGGCGTTGGCGCGGGCTACATCGGCGTAGAAGCGGGCGCTTGACTTGGGAATCCGGCGCTGCGTGCCGAAGTCGACGTAGACGATGCCGAACCGCTTCTGATAGCCCCAGGCCCATTCGAAGTTGTCGAGCAGCGACCAGACGAAGTAACCCGCCAGGTTGGCCCCGTCCTTGATGGCCCGGGCCGCGGCGTCCAGGTGCCGGTGCAGGTAGCGGACCCGCTCGACGTCGTTCACCGCACCGTCCGGGTTGACGTAATCCTCGGCGGCGCAGCCGTTTTCCGTGACGAACAGCGGCAGGCCGGGGGCGTCCTTGGACATGCGCATGAGCACCTCGTAGAGCCCTTCGGGGTCGACGATCCAGCCCATCGGCGTGCGCTCCAGCCGGTCCGGGCGCACCTCCACCACGCCGGGTGCACCAAACCGGGACGGCTCCTCGGTCCGGCGCAGGTCCGCGGGGTCGCCGGCCCGCAGGTAGACCGAGGAGTAGTAGTTGACTCCGAGGAAGTCCAGTGGCTGGTTGATCGTCTCCATGTCCCCGGCCGCGATCAGCTCCGCGGGCGGGATCAGGCCCGGCCGGGCGAGGGCCGGGTAACTGCCGTTCAGCGCGGGTTCGAGGAACAGGCCGTTCAGGTTCGCATCGGTGATCGCCCGGCCCTGCTCTACCAGGTCCGAGCCCTGCTCCCCCAGCACGCGGACCGGATGGAGGTCGAACGTGATGCCCACCGGGGCGCCGGGCGCCGCGGCGCGCAGCGCCTGGGCGGCAAGACCGTGGCCGAGCAGCAGGTGATGCGTGGCGGCGGCCGCGGCGGCGGCATCGCGCACACCGGGGGCGTGCTCCCCGGTGCGGTACCCATGACTCGCCACGACCTGTGGCTCGTTCAGCGTGATCCAGCGGGTGACCCGGTCCCCGAGCGCGTCGGCGACGATCGCCGCGTATTCGGCGAAGTACCTGGCCGTGTCACGCACCGCCCAGCCGCCCTCGTCCTGGAGCGCTTGCGGCAGATCCCAGTGATAGAGCGTGACGGCGGCGGCAATGCCGTGAGCGGCAAGCTCGTCGAGCAGGGCCCGGTAGTGGTCGAGGCCCCGCTGGTTGACCGTGCCCCGGCCATCTGGCTGGATCCGCGGCCAGGAGACAGAGAACCGGTAGGCGCTCAGGCCGAGCGATGCCATCAGCGCGACATCCTCGCGGTACCGGTGGTAAGCGTCGCAGGCGATGTCGCCGGTGTCCCCGCCGCGGACCTTGCCCGGCGTGCGGCTGAAGGTATCCCACACGGACAGGCCTCTGCCGTCGGCGCCTGCCCCTCCCTCGATCTGGTAAGCGGCCGTCGCTGCTCCCCAGATGAAGCCCTGCGGGAACGGCTGGGCACCGTTGGTACCGGAACCCGTTGTCGTCATCAGCCCTCCTTGGCGCGTCGCCGGGACTCCTCATCGCCCGGTCGGCAGACTCCCGCGCACCTGGCCGGCGGGCAGGCTCCCGATCCGCCGTCCGGCAGGCTCTCCATCCCCTCGGGGGAGGATTTCGGCGACCGCGCGGCTCTTGACGGCTCCCGGGCCGGGTCCTAGTGTAAGCGCTTAGATTTTCCAATGTAAGCGCTTAGACCAAGGATGTAACCGCTTAGAACCCAGGCTCAGTGGGGGAACCACCGTGGTTACGCTCTACGACGTAGCACGGCTCGCCGGCGTCTCCACCGCGACGGTCTCCCGGGTCGTGCACGGCCAGGACCGGGTGCGTGACAGCACCAGGGCACGCGTGCTCGAGGTCATCGATCAGCTCGGCTACGTCCCCGACGGTGCCGCGCAGAGCCTGTCCCGGCGGCACAAGAACGTCATCGGCCTGGTCTGCGTGGAACGCCAGTCGCCACGCCAGCAGTACGACATCGAGAGCATGAGCCTGCTGTTCTACGACGAGATACTGCGTGGCGTCGAGGCCCGCATCCGCCACCACGAGTGGTCGCTGCTCATCACCTACCTCCAGGAGGCCAGCGACCCCGACCTGCCCCGGCTGCTTTCGCTGTCCGGCCAGGTCGACGGCCTGCTGATCGGCGAGGGCGTCGTGCCTTCCGCGTTCCTGGCGCGGCTGGCCAAGCGGCTGCCCGTGGTGGTCATCGCCGGGGATCCCAGCGAGCGGGCGGCGGACGTGGTGACGGCCGACAACCGGGCCGGCTCGGCTGCCCTGGTGTCCCATCTGATCTACGACCACGGCCGGCGGCGGCTCTACCACGTCGACGGGCCGCCGAGCGCCCCGGACGCCAGGGAACGGCGCCTGGCGCTGCACGAACTGCTCGGTGCCCATCCGGCCTGCCAGCTCCTCGGCAGGTACGAGGGCATGTTCAGCGTCGGGAGCGGCGAGGAGGCCGGCGAGAAACTACTCGCCGCGAGCGGGAACTCACTGCCCGATGCGGTAGTCTGCGCGAACGACCAGATGGCCATCGGCGTGCTGCAGGCCTTTGCCAAGGCCGGGGTGCGCGTCCCGGAGCAGGTGGCTGTCGTCGGCTTCGACGACATCTTCCCCGGGAGCCTGTATGACCCTCCGCTTACCACGGTCCACCAGCCGATGCGGCTGCTCGGCGAGCAGGCCTGCACCCGCCTGCTCGACCGGATCGCCCGGCCTGGCCTGCGCCCCAAGGCGCAGTTGCTGCCCACCGAACTCGTGCTGCGGTCAAGCTGCGGCTGCCCGCCAGGCACCGTTATCCGCCGGCCCGTTCCCCCCCTGCGGACCAGCCGTGCCGCACGCCCATCGCGCACTACCCCATCGCGCACCACCCCACCGGGGGACGCGGCGCCCGCGCGCCGCGGCACCCGCAAGAACTCAGACGCATCGAACTAGGAGCCGACGGTGCCCTTCATCGTCCGCCGGGTGATCTTCTATATCGTCGCGGCCTGGGTGGCGCTGACCATCAACTTCTTCATACCGCGCGCGATGCCGGGGAACGCCGTCGAGAGCATCATGTCGAAGTTCCCCAACCTGCAGCCGTCCGCCTACAAGGCGCTGCAGGCGCTGCTTGGCGTCGGCCACCCCGGGTCCCTGTGGGACCAGTACTGGGCGTACCTGGTCAACGTGTTCCACTTCAACTTCGGCGTTGACGTGACCAACTATCCGGCCAAGGTGTCCACGCTGATAGGGCAGACCCTCCCGTGGACGATCATCCTGGTGGGCACGGCCACGGTCATCGCCTTCCTGGCCGGGACCGCGCTCGGGATCGTGGCCGGCTGGCGGCACGGCGGCTGGCTGGACCGGGTCCTGCCAGGGCTGATGTTCTTCCAGGCGGTGCCTTACTTCTTCCTCGCGCTGATCCTGCTGGAACTGCTCGCGGTGCGCGGGCACCTGTTGCCGCTGGGCCAGGGTTACGCGGGCGGCCTGGTGCCGGGATGGCACTGGGATTTTCTGGGCAGCGCGATCTACCACTCGCTGCTCCCCGCCTTCACCATCGTCATCGCCTCGGTCGCGGGCTGGATGCTGCAGATGCGCAACGTCATGATCACCACGATCGGTGAGGACTACATGCTCGCCGCGCAGGCCAAAGGGCTGTCCACCCGCCGGGTGATGTTCACCTACGCGGCGCGCAATGCGCTGCTCCCCCAGTTGCAGGGTTTCGGCCTGGCGGTGGGCTTCGTGGTGTCCGGGGCGATCGTCATGGAGATCGTCTTCTCCTACCCGGGCATAGGCCTGCTCCTGCTCAACGCGGTCACCTCGAACGACTTCCCGCTGATGCAGGCGATCTTCCTGGTGATCACGTTCGCCGTCCTGCTCGCCAACGTGATGGTCGACGTCATCATCGTCGCCATCGATCCGCGGGCGCGGGCAAGAGAGGGGGGCCGATGACCGTCGCGCTGCCGGTCACCACCAACCCGGCCGTGGTGCCTGAGGAGCACCAGCGGCGGCGCGGGGTGTGGCGGCGGCTGCCCACCAGGGCGAAGGTGGGCGCCATCCTTCTCGGCGCCTTCGTCCTCGCCGCGATCATCGGGCCGCTGCTCACCCCCTACGACCCCTCTTTCCAGAACCCGTCGCCGAGTCTGTCGCTGCAACCACCGGACGCGGCGCACCTGCTTGGCACCACGCAGAGCGGCCAGGACGTGTTCTCCCAGCTCCTGGTGGGCATCCGGCTCACCCTGGAACTGGCGCTCATCGTGGGCGTGGTGGCGACCGTGCTTTCTGTCGTCGTCGGCGTGGCCGCGGCCTACCTCGGCGGGGTGTGGGACGAGGTGCTGTCGCTGGCCACCAACGTGTTCCTGGTGATCCCGGCCCTGCCGCTGCTGATCATCCTGCTCGGCTACCTGCCGCAGAAGGGGCAGACGGCCACCGTGCTCGTGCTGGCCGGGCTCGGCTGGCCGTGGGGCGCGCGGCTGATCCGGGCGCAGACCATGGCGATCCGCGGCCGCGACTTCGTGGCCGCCTCCCGGGAGACGGGCGAGCCGACCTGGCGGATCCTCGCCTTCGAGATAGTGCCGAACGAGGTGAGCCTGATCGCGGCGAGCTTCGTGAACACGGTGCTCTATGCGATCGGGGCCTCGGTGGCGCTGGCCTTCCTCGGCCTCGCCGATCTGACCAGCTGGAGCCTGGGCACGATGCTCTACTGGGCGCAGAGCCAGCAGGCCCTGCAGATCGGCGCCTGGTGGTGGTTCGTACCGCCGGGCCTGGCCGTGGCCCTCATGGGCACCGCCCTCGTGCTGCTGAACAGCGGGATCGACGAACTGGGCAACCCGCGGCTGCGCGACGCCGGCGGGGCCAGCGCGGCCGCCTGGAAGCACCTGCGGCCCACCGACCCGACCCCGGTGCTGCAGACGGCACCGGCGCGCCGCCGCTGGCGCAGCGGCCCCCAGCCAGGCGGTGATCTGCCGTGACCGAGCCGGTGCTCGAGGTCAAGGACTTCTCTGTCGTCTACCGCACACCGTCCGGCGACGTGCGCGCGGTCAGCGAGGTGAATTTGGATCTATACGCCGGCGAGGTGGTCGGCTTGGTCGGCGAGAGCGGATCAGGTAAGTCCACGCTGGCCTACGGCGCCAACCGCCTGCTCCGGGCGCCGGCGGTGATCACCGGTGGCAGTGTCGTCTACCGGGGCCGGCGTGCCGCCGGGCCGATGGACATCATGCGGCTCGAGACGGCCGAGCTGCGGCGGCTGCGCTGGCGGGAGATCGCCATCGTGTTCCAGAGCGCGATGAACGCGCTGAACCCGGTGCTCAACGTCCGCGATCAGATCATCGACGTCATCCACGCCCACCTGCGGGTCTCCCGCGAGGAGGCGAGGGAGAAGGCCGGATCGCTGCTCGACCTGGTCGGCATACCGCGATCCCGGTTGCGCAGCTACCCGCACGAGCTGTCCGGCGGCATGCGGCAGCGGGTGATGATCGCGATGGCGCTGGCCACCGATCCGGAGATCGTCATCATGGACGAGCCGACCACCGCCCTCGACGTGGTGGTGCAGCGCGACATCCTCGCCCAGATCGTGGAGCTGAAGGAACGGCTCGGCTTCTCCATCCTGTTCATCACCCACGACCTGTCCCTGCTCCTGGAGCTGGCCAACCGGATCGCGGTCATGTACGCGGGGCAGCTCCTGGAGATCGGCACAGCCCAGCAGTTGCAGCACAGCCCCGCACACCCGTACACCAGGGGCCTGCTGAACTCGTTCCCCTCGCTGCGCGGTGCGCGCCGTGAACTGGCCGGTATCCCGGGTTCCCCGCCCGACCTGCACGATCCGCCCCCGGGCTGCCCGTTCCTGCCGCGCTGCGGCTACGGCACGCAGGCCTGCACCGAAATCGCCATGAGCCTCGCACCGGTCGCCTCGGCCAGCGATCCCGGGCACGTCACCGCCTGCCCGTTCGTGGGGCCGGACACCCCCGCTCCCCCGGCCCCCGCGGGCCGCCCCGCCGAGCAGCGCCCCGAGCCTGCCGCGAGCACGGAGCTGACCACATGACCGGCCCCGGCAGCGCGCAGCAGCCAGACGGCAACGGCGTCGTCTCCGTGGCCGCCGAGCGGGGACCCTTGGCCATGGAAGCGGTCTCGCTGGACAAGGACTTCCGGCTCGGCCGCGGCCAGGTGCTGCACGCGGTCCGCAAGGTCAGCTTCGGCCTGTACCGCGGCGCCGTGGTCGCTCTCGTCGGCGAGAGCGGCTCGGGCAAGTCGACGGTCGCCAGGCTGCTCGCCGGGCAGGAGCATCCCACCGGCGGCTCGATCCGGCTGGACGGCAAGCCGGTCGAGATGTCAAGCCGCCGGGCCTTCCGGCAGTACAAGAGCGAGGTGCAGCTCGTCTTCCAGGACCCGTTCTCCTCGCTGAACCCCGTGCACACCGTGCGCTATCACCTGGAACGGCCGGTGAAGCTGCACCGGGGCACCCGGTCGGCGGACCAGACCGCGCGCGAGGTCGCGGGCCTGCTCGAGCAGGTGCGGCTCACGCCCGCCGGGAGTTTCCTGCCCAAGTTTCCGCATGAGCTGTCCGGCGGCCAGCGGCAGCGGGTCTCGTTCGCCCGGGCGCTCGCCGCCCGGCCGAGCGTGCTGCTCGCCGACGAGCCGGTGTCCATGCTGGACGTGTCGATCCGGCTGGAGATGCTCGGCCTGCTCGACGACCTGCGCCGCCGCTTCCAGCTCGCCCTGCTTTACATCACCCACGACATCGCCTCGGCGCGCTACTTCGCCGACGAGGTGCTTGTCATGTACGGCGGGGAGATCGTCGAGCGGGGCCCGGCGGAGGAACTGACCCAGCGCCCGGCACATCCGTATACCCAGCTTCTCGTCGCCTCGGCACCGGATCCCGACAACCTCGGGAGCACGCTGCGGGGCGGCACCGCGCCCGGCGGCGTCGCGGTCGGCGGCCGCCAGCCCGCCGGCACCGGCCCGGCGGCCACCGGCTGCCCGTTCAGCGTCCGCTGCCCGCTGGCCGACGACCGCTGCCGCACTGACGACCCGCCGCTGCGGCCCGTCTCGGCGGTGCGGGCGGCTGCTTGCTGGCGGCTCGACGTCGCCGCGCCAGGCATCCTCGCGCAGTCGCAGGGGGGGTGGGACATGACGAGCTAGGCCGCCGCCGCAGAAAATCGGGGGGCCCTCGACATTTCGACGGACAGGAAACCAAAAATGATCTCCAGATTTCTAGGCCACAGAAAGCTGGCCGCCGTGACGGCGGCCGCCCTTCTCGCCGCCGGGGCAGGCGCGTGCTCGTCGAGCAGCTCGACAGGCGCGTCGAGCTCGAACTCCTCCTCCTCTGCCACCCTGACCATGGAGAGCTCGCCAGAGAGCACGATCACCCAGGCGTTCAACCCATTCATCCCCACCCAGGCCATCTGGGGCATGGGCGCGGACGGGCTCATCTACGAGCCGCTGATCCAGTTCGACATCGCCGCGCCGCCGAAGTACTACCCGTGGCTGGCTACGTCCTACCGTTGGTCCAACGGCGGCAAGTCGGTGACCTTCACGATCCGGCAGGGCGTGAAGTTCAATAACGGGACACCGATGACGCCCGCCGATGTCGCGTTCACCTACAACCTGGTCAAGAACAACAAGGCGCTCAACCTCGCCGGGCTGGCCATTTCGAGCGTGAGCACCTCCGGCAACACCGTCACGCTCACGTTCCCCGCGGCGCAGTACACCAACCTGCAGTCCATTGCCGGCGTGCCGATCCTGCCGCAGTCGATCTGGAGCAAGGTCGGCAACCCGGCGACGTACCCCGACGCCAACCCGGTCGGCACCGGGCCTTACAAGCTCAAGACCTTCACCCCGCAGGGCTTCACGCTCACCAAGAACACCGGCTACTGGCAGGCCTCGCTGGCGAAGGTGACCAACGTCTACTTCCCGGTGTACACCTCCAACACCGGCGCGCTGTCGGCGCTGTTCAACAACCAGATCGACTGGACCGGCAACTTCATCCCCGGCCTGCAGAAGGACTTCGTCGCCAAGGACCCGGCCCATCACCACTTCTGGGAGGCACCGGGCAGCACGAACGCGTTCATCCCCAACCTGAACAAGTGGCCTACCAACCAGATGGCCGTGCGCAAGGCGATCAGCCTGGCGGTGAACCGCACGGTGCTCGCCACCGAGGGCGAGGCGGGCCTGGAGAACCCGGTGCTCAACGCCAGCGGCATCACCCTGCCGACCTACTCCGCCTGGAGCGCACCGGTCTCCTCGGACACGGTGTCCGCCACCGGCAACGCGGCCGCCGCGCAGAACGTGCTGAAGGCCGCGGGGTACACCAAGGGATCCAACGGGTTCTTCCAGAAGGGCGGGAAGACCGTCTCGATCACGCTGATCAGCCCGTCCGCGTACACCGACTACGCGGAGGTCGGCTCGATCGCCGCGCAGGAACTCAAGAACGCCGGGATCGACGCGAACTTCCAGGGCATCAGCGTGAACGCCTGGAACCAGGACATGGCCACCGGCAACTTCATGCTGGCCGAGCACTGGTCCAACGGCGGCGTCACCCCCTACAACCTGTACGACAACTGGCTGGACAGCGCGCTGACCAGCCCCACCGCCGCCACCGGCGACTACGAAGGGCTGAAGAACCCGGCCATCGACGCCGCCCTGGCCAAGCTGGCCGGATCCCAGACGGTGGCCCAGCAGACCGCCGCGCTCACACCAATCGCGAAGTACGTCGAGGCGAACCTGCCCATCATCCCCGTCACCACGGCGTCGGACTGGTTCGAGTACAACTCGCAGCACTGGGTCGGCTGGCCGACGCAGTCGAACCCGTACGAGTCGGGACAGCCCTCCGGCACTAACAACAACGCAGGCACTGGCACCGACGAGGTCGTCATCCTGCACCTGAGTCCCCGCTAATCCCAACAGGGCCAATGCCCCGTGACGAAGGAACGGGGCATTGGGCCATCGGGGGTCGCTCCCCCGGGCCATCGGGGGGTTCCGGGGGGTCGCTCCCCCGGGCCAGCACAGCAAGCAGGCCCGCCCCCGGCGAAGCCGGGGACGGGCCACACCCCAGCGGTACGTTATCCCAGCACGGAGGCTAGATCAGTCATGCCTGACCCCCGCAAGCTCAACCCCGCGTCCCATCGGCCGGACGCCACCCGCCGCCCCGTCCGTCGTTCGGTATTAGTAGCCGCTGCGCTGCTGGCTACCAGCGTGGCACCGGCGCTCACCGCCGCCTCCGCGGCGTCCGCCGCCCCAGCCCGTCCCGCGCTGGGCCATCATTCGGCAGTGCGCCCCGCTATCCGCCAAGCGGGCGCGCCGGACCTCGGCCCGAACGTCTACATCTTCACCCCCAACATGCCGCAGAGCCAGATCCAGGCCACCGTCGATTCGATCGCCAGCCAGCAGGTCGGCAACCAGTTCGGCACCCAGCGGTACGCGCTGCTTTTCGAGCCGGGCACCTACGGCTCCGCGGCCGACCCGCTGTTCTTCCAGGTGGGCTACTACACCAGCGTGGCGGGCCTGGGCGCCTCGCCGGGCGACGTGGTCATCAACGGCGCGGTCGACTCGTTCAACCAGTGCAGCGCCGGCAGTTGCACCGCGCTGGTGAACTTCTGGCGGTCGCTGTCCAACCTGACCATCAACTTCCCTGCGCCGCCACCGGGCGCCCCGTGCGCTCAGTCGGCGGAGTTCTGGGCGACGTCCCAGGCTTCCCCGGTGCGGCGGGTGGACGTGAATGGGTTCGTCTCGCTGGAGGACTACTGCACCTCGCCAAGCTTCTCCAGCGGCGGCTTCATCGCCGACTCGCAGTTCTCCGGCAGCACCGTGCTGAACGGCACCCAGCAGCAGTTCGTCGTACGGAACAGCAACCTCGACGGCTGGACCAACGGTGTCTGGAACCAGGTCTTCTCCGGTGACGTGGGCGCGCCCGCGCAGAACTTCGGCTCGGGCGGCCAGTTCACGACGCTGGCGGCCAGCCCGGTCACCGAGGAGGAGCCGTTCCTGCAAATGGACGCCGCAGGGAACTACAGCGTGTTCGTGCCCGCGGTCCAGCACAACTCGGCGGGCACCACCTGGGGAAACGGCCCGGCGCCGGGAGCCGCAATTCCCATCCAGAGGTTCTTCATCGCCAGCCCAAGCACCCCGGTCGGGCTGATCAACGCAGCGCTGGTCCTGGGCAAGGACCTGATCCTCACCCCGGGGGTCTACAACCTGAACCACCCCATCGTGGTCGCCCGGCCCGACACCGTGGTACTCGGCCTCGGGTTCCCCACCCTGGTGCCCGCGCACGGCAACGTCTCGATGCTGGTGGCCAGCGTTCCCGGGGTGAAGCTGTCCGGAATGATCTTCGATGCCGGCCCGGTGAACTCGCCCGCGCTGCTGCAGGTGGGCTTGTCTGGCCGGGGCTGGTCGGACCCGGCCGACCCGACTCTGGTGCAGGACGTGTTCTTCCGCGTCGGCGGTGCCACGCCCGGCCAGGCCAGCAACGGCCTGGTGGTCAACTCCTCCCAGGTCATCCTCGACGACATCTGGGCCTGGCGGGCCGACCACGGCAACGGCGTGGGCTGGACCAGCAACGTCGGGAACACCGGCGTGGTCGTCAACGGCGACGACGTGACGGCCTACGGCCTGTTCGTCGAGCACTACGAGAAGGCTAATGTGATCTGGAACGGCCGGGACGGCACGGACATCTTCTTCCAGAACGAGATGCCCTACGACCCGCCGAGCCAGGCGGCCTGGATGGAGAACCCGTCCACCGACGGCTACCCGGCGTTCCTGATCACACAGCGCGCGGCTGACTTCTCCGGCTACGGGATGGGCAGCTACAGCTTCTTCAATCAGGGTGTGCCGATCTTCGCCACCAACGGCTTCGAGGCGGACAACCCGCCGGGGCTGGCGCTCCACGACCTGCTGACGATCTTCCTCAGCACGGCCGGCTCCGGCGGGATCAACCACGTGGTGAACGGCGTCGGCGGATCTACCACGATCGCGAACCCGGATACCCCGGTCGACGTGGTGAGCTACCCGTGACGCCACGCCGGTAGCGCACTGCCGCAAATCTCGCGGCGCCGGGCGGTCCCCCAGTCCGCCCGGCGCCGCATCTCAGCGCGCGGCCGCGCCGGCGGGGCGGCGCTCATCCCCAGCCGTGGCATCCGGCACGCTGCGGTACCGGGTGAAGGCCGGCAGCGCCAGGCCGATCACCAGGGCGGCGCCGACGGTGGCCAGCCCGCCGGCCAGCGCGCTGATCACCGGCGAGGTCACCGCCGCTACGGCCCCTGCCTCCAGGTTGCCGAGTTGCCCGCCGCCCGCACCTACCACGTAGTCGGCCGCCATGACCCGGCCGCGAAGCCGGTCGGGGGTGACCGCCGCGACGATCGCCCCGCGGAACACGACGGTGAAGGCGTCCGCCGCCCCGGCCACGGCGAGCAGGCCCAGTGTCAGCCACAGACTGGCGGCGACCGCGAAGCCGGCGAAGGCCGCACCCCAGACGCCGACCGCGATGAGCATGGCCCGGCCCTGGCGCATGATGTGGCCTAGCGGCCCGGAAAACGCGGCACTGACCAGGCCGCCGACCCCGATGGCCGTGGTGAACAGGCCGAGCGTGCGCGGGTCACCGCCGAACCGCTCGGCGTTGATCGCCGGGAACAGAGCCACCGGCAGGGCAAAGACCGTGGCAGCCAGATCGGCCAGGAACGCCCCGCCGATCACCTGGCTGCGGCGGATGAATGCGAGCCCCTCCGCGACCGCGCGGGGGCCCGGCCGCGCCGTGCCGCCCGACGGCCGCATCGCGGGCAGCCTGGCGATCCCGTACAGTGCGGCGGCGAAGCTGACCGTGTCGGCCAAATAGCACGCGCGCAGGCCCAGGTGCGGCGCGGCGGCGATGAGCCCGGCGAGGGCGGCGCCGGCGGTCAGCATGATCTGGAAGCTGACCCGGTTCAGCGCCAGCCCGGCGGCAAGCTGGCCGGGTCGCAGCAGGGCGGGCACGAACGTGCTGCGCGCCGGGCGGTCCAGGGCACCGAGTGCTGCCTGCACCGCGACGAGGGCGTACAGCAGCCAGAGCAGGTCAAGACCGGCAAACGCCTGGGCGGTGAGCGCCGCCGACACCAGGGCCAGGCACGTGCTTGTGACCAGCACGAGCTTGCGCCGGTCGATCGCGTCCACGACCGGGCCGCACAGCAGCCCCACGATGAGGGTCGGCACCATCTGTGCCACGCCGATCGCGCCGACCGCCAGGGAGGAGCCGGTCAGGTCGTAGACCTGGAGCATGACGGCGAAGCCGGTCATGGCTCCGCCGACCGAGGACAGCGTGGTCCCCGTCCAGAACCGCCGGAACGCGGGCGACTCGCGCAGCGGGGTGATGTCCGCAAGCAGCCGGCGCCGGTCAGCCACGATCCCCGCTCCCCTCGATTTCCCTTCAGCCACGCAGGGCCCGCTCCTGGCCAGGGCGGGCCCTGGCCGCGCGCCGGTGGCACGTTTCCACGAGCCTCCGTATTGTAGCAGTACTTATATAAGTGCTGTTAGAATATTCCAGTGACCGAAGGCAGCACACCAGACCCGACTCAGCAGAGCAGATGGCGGCCGTTGCGGCTGCTCCAGGACGCGATGGACGCCGACATCGCCAAGGTCTACGCCGAGGCGCGGATCGACGGGCTCAAGCCGAGCTTCGTGCTTGAGCTGCTCCGGCTGCACGCCAGCGGCCCGATGACGATCACCGAGCTGGCCCGTTCTGTGCAGCGCACCCACTCGGGCACCAGCCAGAAGGTGGCCGCGATGCGTGCCGCGGGCTGGGTCCGCACGACGGCGGGCGCGGATGCCCGCACCAAGCGGGTACGGCTCACCGCCAAGGCGGCCCGCATCGTCGGCCGGCTGGCAGCCGAGTGGCGGGCCACGGAGGCCGCCGTCGCCGAGATCGAGGCGGAGATCCCCTACCCACTGAGCCAGGCCGTCACCGACATCGAAGAAGCGCTGCGCCGCAAGAGCTTTCACGACAGGATCGCCGCGAAACTGGCCCGCGACCCGGCATGGAGCTGACCGGTATGGGCGGCCGGTCAGGGAGACACCGGTATGGGCGGCCGGTCAGGGAGACAGCAGCTTGGCGCGGAGCACACCCAGGTCGTCCTCGCCGAACCCGTGGCCGGCGAGCCAGTGACCGGCCCCGCCGTACCGGGTGCCGACCTGCTCCAGGAACGCCGTCATCGTGCTGGGCCGCGGCGCGTGCTCCTGCTGCGGCTTGCTGTTGATGTCGTCGGCGTAGGTCGATGACCGGCGCAGCCGCTCGAACAGTGCGCCGGTGCGCTCACCGGTGGCGGCGTAGTCGGCGACGATGGCTTCCTGGCGGACGCCGACCGCGCTGAGGGCCACCGCCACGACCACCCCGGTGCGGTCCTTGCCCGCGGCACAGTGGACCAGCACCGGCCCCTCGGAACTGGCGATCGTGCGCACCGCGGCCACCACCTGTTCCGGGCGGTCTTCCAGGTAACCCAGGTAATGACCGGTCATTGGATCGGCGGGATAGCGGGACCGGTCGGCGTCCTCGCGGGTCAGCAGCGCATCGGCCACCATGTCGGTAGCCGAACCCTGCTCCGGCAGAACCGGCAGATGCACGTGCCGGACGCTGCCCACGGCCTGCAGCGGCGCCGGGCCCTCGGCCCGCAGTTCGGTGGTGCTGCGCAGGTCAACCACGGTGGTCAGGCCGATGTCGTCCACCAGTCGCGTGACGTCGGCAGCCGACAACTCCTGCAGGTTGTCGCCGCGCAGCAGCCGGCCGCTCACCGTCTGGCCACCGCTGCGCGTAGCCAGCCCGCCCACGTCACGGACGTTGACGGCACCGTCAAGCTCGATCCACGGCATGCCATCATCCTCGCAGCACCTGCCGGGGGGCCAGCAGGCCGCGGCCGCCAACTCCACGGGAACTCGGCTTCCAGGTGCGGGCAATAGCAGGTGTACTAGTGGTCCCGGGGTCCCGGCGCGGTAGCGTCCGTCGCAGGTGCCACATGTGCAGAGGGGTGTGACCGGTCTATGACGTTTCTGCTGCCGACGGCGGACGGAGTGGCCGACGAGGTCGCCAGGCGGCTGCCGCAGGCCACGATCGCACGGTACGAAGACGGCGGCCACGACCTCGGCGAGGTCGACTTTTACTGCCTGCCGTACATGGGCGACGGGCCGAGCGTCGCCATGATCGCGCAGATGCCGAGGCTGCTGGTACTGCAGAGCCTCAGCAGCGGCATCGACAACATCCTCGGCTCCGTGCCCGAGCAGGTGACGCTCTGCAACGGAAGTGGGCTGCACCACGAGGAGAGCACCGCCGAGCTGGCGGTCAGCCTCATTCTCGCCAGCCTGCGGCAGCTTCCGCGCTTTGCGCTCGACCAGTCGCGGCACCGCTGGCAGCACGTGCGGACCGACAGCCTCGACGCCAAGAAGGTCCTGCTGGTGGGGTACGGCGGCATGGGAAAGGCGATCGAGGAGCGGCTCGCGCCGTTCGGCGCCCGCATCACCAGGTCCTCCCGCACCGCGCGGGACGGCGTGGCGCCGCTGTCCCAGCTCCCCCGGCTCGCCGCGGACACGGACATCCTCGTCGTGTGCATCGCACTGACTCCGGGCACCTGCGGCCTGATCGGCGAGGAGGTGCTCGCCGCGCTGCCGGACGGGGCCATGGTCGTCAACGTGGCGCGCGGTCCTATCGTGGACGCGGCCGCCCTGGTCAGGCACCTCACCGACGGGCGGCTGCGCGCGGCCCTCGACGTCACCGACATCGAGCCGCTGCCCGCGGACCGGCCGGAGTGGGCGCTGCCCAACGTACTGATCACCCCGCACATCGGCGGCGACACGTTCGCCTTCGCCCGCCGCGCTCCCGGTTTCGTCGCCGATCAGGCCGAGCGGCACGTCAGCGGCCAGCCGCTGGCCAACATCGTCAAGCCAGCGGGCCGGCGGGCCTAGCGCCGGCCGGGCTACGCCTAGCGAGCCGGCCACGCCGGGCAAAGCCCGCTGGATCCCCCGGTGCCAAGGGGCGGCTCAGGTGCCGGTGCACTGCGGGCTGGCCTTCACCGCGTAGAGCCCGAATGTGCCGTCGCAGTAGATATCTACCAAGACGCCAAGCCCACGGGGAATAGCCGATCGATAGACCCAGAAGGCGTGGTTGCTTTGCTGGCCGGTGTGCGGGCCATAGAAGATCTTGTGCCAGAGGGAATAGGAGATCCCGCCCGGCTCGGCGCTCCAGTCGCGAAATACATGGCAGCCAGGAACGTCCAAAGGAGCGCGGAGGTACCCGATGCGGGCGACCCTCGCCGGTATGCCATCGCTGCGGAGCCTGTCCTGAAGCCCGGCCACGTCAGGTATCTGAGCGCCACGGAGGATGACCTTCACGCTGCCGCCCTGCTGGCTCACAACGGACCGTGTTGATGCGGTCGGCACCTGGCGCATATCGGGGTTGGGTTGCTGTGCAGTGGCCGGTGCCGCGTTAGTTCACCCGCAGAGATGCTTGAACGCTGTGGCGCCGGGACGCAGCCGGAATTGCACCTGGTGGCCGACGCTGTCGCGGAATACCGCCTCGGCTGGTGACAGCAAGGTCATCGTGCCTTGCTGGGAGGGGTTTCCCCAGCCGGGTGGCGGGCTGCCCTGCCCGTCGCTGAGCGGGTGCACGGCCTCGAAGTAGCGGTTACCGATGCGCGCCTCGTCGATGCCGCAGTGGGTGTACAGCTGGTAAGGCTGCGGCGACCCCGCTGCGGCAGTGGTGGTGGTGGTGGTGGTGGTGGCGGGGGAAGGCCGGGCAGGCGTGGTGGCATGCGCGGCTGGGCCGCTGCCGCACGCCGCGAGAATGATGGCGGCGGCGGCCACCGGCAGTCCGCCCCGCCGTGAACCGTGCGGCATCGCTCACTCCATGTCTGCGTTAGGCGGGCGCGTTCAGCGCCTGTCACTTCGACGCGGCCGGGCGGTCCGGGGTTCCGGCGCCGGCTGTTCTGGTGATTGCCTGGCCCGCTGCCCGGATGTCACGGCACCTGCGGGCGGCGCGGCGAACCATCCGCGCCGCGGCCGGGCTTGTCGTGCCGGGGCTGGCCGGGGGTCGGGCGGCGGCCGGTGACCGACCTGCCGCCTGATATCCGGGCGCTGCCCGGCCGCCCCGCCACCTCATGGCGGGGCGGTCCCACAAGGGATACGTCACCCGGCTGAGCGGCGGATCACCCGGGCGCCGCCGGGCCTTCGATCGTGGCCCAGAAGGCACATTGATGGAACCCGGCGAAGACGGTCTCGGTCTGCGGCGCAGTCGCCTTCGGTATCAGTTCCTGCAGTTGCGGCGTGGCGCCGCCGAACCGCAGCCAGTGCGGCGCCGCGCCGACGTTGGGGTTGCCGGTGGCGGCGAACTGGGTCCAGTAGCCCATCATCTGTGCGGACAGGGCGAACTGGTCCGGCTTGAACGACGGCGTGATGTCCAGGAGCGGAACCTTGCCGAACACGTACTGGAGTTCCGTGCTGTGCGCCGCACCGAGCGGGAAGCTGAACTTGATGCCAAAGTCGTTCGGCGGGGCCGGGTCGCTGAACTCGTACGCGTAGGTCCCGCTGCGCTGGGTCAGGAGGTCGGTCAGCAGCGCCGGGCAGCTGAACTCGGAGTCGGTGAGCACCTTGGCGAAGGCCAGGTCCGGGGACGCGAACGCCGATAGCGGGTAGTGGGCCAGGACCGCCGGGGCCGCCTTGGCGCCGAACTGGGCCGCGATGACCTTGGGGTACTGCGCCGCGGTGAGCGGGTGCCCCTGTGCGTCGAATTCGAGCCCGACGAAGAACCGCCCCTCGTCGTGGTTGCTGCCCTGCAGCAGCGGGACATGCAGATAC
>DASXKD010000115.1:0-2003 GCA_036497045.1 Streptosporangiaceae bacterium
TGAGTACCTGGGCAACTCGCTGGGCGCCGCCGAGGCTCTGTTCGCGGAAACACTCGACGTGGCCATGCGCACGGGGGTGAAGCGGCACATCGCCTATGCGCTGATCGGCCTGGCCCTGACCAGCCACGGCCGGGCCGATCCAGGCTGGTCGGCCCGGCTGCACGGCGCGGCCGACCAGGCCCTGGAGGACCAGGGCCACGCCCTCGAACCGCTGGAAGCGCGGCTGGCTGACGTGGACCGCCAGCGGTTGCGCACCGCGATGGGCGCCGACGCCTTCGAGGACGAATACGCCGCGGGCCGCACCCTCGACCCGGCCCAGGTGCTCACCGCGCTCGGCGCTAAGGACGCAGCGGCCGGGCAGCCGCGGATGGCGGTACCAGGTGAGGCTGCGACAGGGCTGACGCCTCGGGAGCTCGACGTGCTCAAGCTCGTCGCGCAGGGACTCAGCAACACCGACATCGCCCAGCGGCTTTACCTGAGCGAGCACACCGTCCACCGGCACCTGGCCAACATCCTCCGCAAGCTCGGCCTCTCCTCCCGCGCCGCCGCCGCAGCCTGGGGCGCGCGCACCGGGGTCGTCTGAGCCTGGCCCAGCCGGACCATCTGCCGCGGCCGTGCTGACAGCAGCACCTGGAACGACAGCGCCATCATCGAGCACCCCCTGTGGGGCTTCAGAACTTGGCCACTGGTGCTGACCTGGGATTCTATGCGGCCCGTTCGTATTCGTTGATGAGGCCTCCGAGGACGGGCCGACGCTGGATCTGCTCCTTGGAGAGGTCCGCGGCCGGGTGATCGGGCCGGGGCGGGCGGAGCTGGCGGCTGCGATGGGGTCGCCGCCCGTTGTAATGGGTCTCATACTCGGCCAGGATCGTCCGCAGATGCCGTTCGCCGAAGATGAGCATCCGGTCGGTGAGCCCGGTCCGGGCGGTGTGCACGAACCGTTCCGGATAAGCGTTCGCGCGCGGGCTGCGGGGCCGGATCGTCACAACCTGGATACCGGCATCGGCCAGGACTGCGTCAAACGATGCGGTGAACTGCCCGGCCCGGTCACGGACCAGGAACCGCAAGCCGGCGGCGCGATCACCCAGATCTAGCAGGAGGTTACGGATCTGCTGCACGGTCCACGGGCCGTCCGGGTTCGCGGTGATCCCGGGGATGTGCACGTAACGGCTGCGGGCCTCCATGACGAACATGCAGTACAGGCGCTGCAGGGTCACCGCGCAATCCACGTGGAAGAAGTCCGTGGCGAGCATCGTCGATGTCTGGGTATGCAGGAACTTCCGCCACGTCGTGTCGGAGCGCCGCTGCGGTGCCGGGGGAATCTTCCGGGCCTTGAGGACCCTGCGGATCGTGGACGCGCCGACCTGGTGGCCGAGCTTGAGCAGCTCACCCTGGATCCGCTGGTATCCCCAGCCGTTGTTCTCGGTGGCGAGCCGTTCGATCAGCGCGGCGAGCCCGGCGCTGACTGGGGGGGCGTCCTATCCGGTGCGGGTAGGTCCACTTGCGGGTGACCATGCGGCGGTGCCATCGCAGGACGGTGCCGGGGGTTACGAGCCGGTGGATCCGCAGCCTTGCCGGCAAGAGCCGGATCAGCGTGGCGAGGACCGCCCGGCCGGCCCAGTCGAGCCGGGGCCGCGGATGGGTGCGGCGCAGCACGGCGACCTCGTGCCAGCAGCACAAGCAGTCCGGCGTCCTTGGAAGCTGCCGACCGGCCGAGTAGACCAGCCAGCCGCAGAGCCGGGCGAAGATGAGATAGAGCAGGCGCAAGGACACGGATGATCATGATGCCCTACGGCTGACGCTCGTCATCACTGCAGCTCACAGGCCAGGCAGGCTTCTGGCACCCCACAGGGTGATGTACTCGGTCTCGAGCTCGGCGAAGGTGTCGTGATGCGCAACATCGGCGGCCGGATCACCCCGGCGGCGCTGCGCTCATGGGCCCTGCTGGGCCGGCTTGGCCAGGGCCAGCCCCCGAGAAGCGGGCACCTGGTGATCCTGCACCA
>DASXKD010000116.1:0-6223 GCA_036497045.1 Streptosporangiaceae bacterium
CACCCGCGCGCCGGGCGCGCCGCCTCGCCTCGCCAGCGGCATCCCGCCGCCGACCGTGTCACTTTCACGGTGACGCGCAGCCGGGCGCGGCACCTCCCCCGCAAGGAGTGAGGTATTTCACTGGGCGGCTGGCGGCTGGCCCCGCCTATGCCCGCCTGGCGGACCAGGTGCCCACGCCCGTCCTGCAGTGGACCACGTGCCAGAAGACCGACCAATGCGCTACCGCGGAACTCCCGCTGAACTACCAGGATCCGCGCGGCGCGACAATCAAGGTGGCGCTGTTGCAGGTTCCGGCGCTAGACCCCCGGCACCGCCTGGGCACCATCTTCGTCAACCCCGGGGGACCCGGCGACTCGGCCAGGGCCTGGGCCGCCCTGCTACCGCAGGGCCTGCCCAAGGTAATTCTCGACCGGTTCGACATCGTCGGGGTCGACCCGCACGGAGTCGGCGGCAGCACGCCGATCCGGTGCTTCACCACGAAGGCGGCGGAATTCCGTACGCTTGCGCCCTTCACCGCCACCCCCTTCCCCGGCACGCCGGCGCAGCAGCGCTCCTGGATCGGCGCCGCCCAGGCACTCGGCCAGGCCTGCTCCACCACAGCGCGGTCAATCGCGTCAGCGATGTCCACCACGGACGACGCCCTCGACATGGACGTCCTGCGGCCGCCGGGGCGGCTGACGGTCGTACCAAGTACTTCGGAGCGTTCTATGCCTGGATCACCGTCCAGTGCGCACGGAACACCTGGACCGCGCAGGATCAGGACGTGTACCGGGGCCCATTCGACCACCGCACCTCCGCGCCCGTCCTGGTGATCGGCAACAAGTGGGATCCGGTCACCAGCTACGGCAACGCCGTGAAGGTGGCGCATCTGCTGCCCAACAGCCGGCTTGTCGCCAGCGAACAGCTGGGGCCATGAGGCTGTGGGGACGTCCGCGTGCGTCGACAAAGCGGTATTCGGCTACCTGATCCGTCCGCTGGCTCCGGCGCCGAACATCACGCACTGCCGCGGCGACGTCCAGCCCTTCGCCCCGGCGCCGTCCACCCGCCGAACGGGCCCAGGCAACAGCAGGTCACAGGCCCCGCCAAGGGAGCCTCAGGGGCAGCGAGCGTGCCGCATACTGGCGTGCGAGTGATAGGAGGCGGCCCTTGCCGGTGAACGGGATCGCCCGGCGATACGTCGGTTAGGTAGATGTCCTGCTTGTGATTGGAGCATCGCGATGCTTCGGTATTGCCCGGCAGCGGCAGGGTTCCGGCCTGCCGTGAAGTGCTGGCCGTTGTCGCGGTGCTGGCCGTTGCCGCCGCGCTGGCCGTTGCCGCCGTGTCTGCGGGGGCACTGGCCAGAATGACTTCCATGGCTGGCCAAGGGACGTCGCTGGCGGGCAGGTACCGTCTGGATGAGCCAGTGGCCTCGGGCGGTGTGGGGCAGGTATGGCGCGCAATGGATCTTGTGCTGGGTCGGGTGGTCGCGGTCAAGCTGCTGCGGCCGGGCGCCGCCAGCGACCCAGCAGCTCGCGCCCGGTTCCGCGCCGAGGCATGCAATGCGTCGCGCTTGTCTCACCCTGGCGTGGCGCAGGTGTACGACTACGGCCAAGATGTCTCCCCGGACCGGCCGTTCCTGGTGATGGAGCTGGTGGACGGGCCGTCCTTGGCGGAAGTGCTCGCGGGCGGAGCGCTGGGCCCAGGGCAAACCATGGACCTGATCGCGCAAGTCGCCACAGGCCTGCACGCTGCGCACTCGGCAGGGATCGTGCACCGGGACATCAAGCCGGCCAACCTGCTTGTCACTGCGGACGGCCAGGTGAAGATCACCGACTTTGGCATCGCCAGCGTGGCACGGGATACGCCACTGACCTCCACGGGCATTCTGGTCGGCACCCCGGCCTACCTCGCGCCGGAACGGGCCGCCGGCGGGGCGGCGACCACAGCGTCGGACTTCTATTCCCTGGGTGTCGTCGGGTATGAGTGCCTGACCGGGGCGCCCCCGTTCCGCGGTCCCGCGCTGGAGGTGGCCGAAGCTCATGTGAGGACCGCGTTTCCGGCGCTGCCGGTGACCGTCCCGGCCGAGGTTGGCACACTCATCGCCGCGCTGACAGCCAAGGACCCGGCGGCCCGGCCCGGCTCGGCCCGCGAGGTGGCCGAGCAGGCTGGGCGGCTGCGTGACGCGGAGAGGATCATTTCGCTGGGCCCTATCTCGTCTATGCCTGCAGTCGGCGATGCGCCCGCCGCCGGGCCCCTTACGTTGGCCGATGGCAGCGGCCAGACGACGCAGGCGTGCCAGCCTGCCATCAGCAGGGAGGTGCTGCCGCAGCGCCCCCGCGCGCGGTCGAGAAAGGCCAGCGCCGGGCTGGCCGCGGCAGCGGTACTGACCGCAGCCGGGGTGCTGGGGTGGCAGGCCAGCTTGGCCGGCACCGCCCGGCCCCATACCACCGTCGCTGTTCCGCGGCGGCCTGCGTCACCAGCAGCGCCGATGGTCCTCGTCCGTGGTGCCCGGCTGGTCGGTCAGCAGGTCAGCCTCGTGCTTGCCGACCTGCGTCGGCATGACCTGCGGCCACGCCTGTCGTGGGTGCCCACGTCGGCGCAGGCCCCTGGGACCGTGTTGTCCGTGCATCCCGACGGCGCACTGCCGCCGGGGACAATCGTCCAGGTAACGGTCGCTCAGCCCGCCCAGCAGGCTGATCAGTCCGGCGACGGAGGCGACGGTAACGGCCGGGGCGACGGTGGTGGCGGCGGGAGTGATGGGGGCGGTGGGAACGGAGACTAGTGGTGCCCATGGTCATGCGGCCGGCTGCAAGTTTTGCGACGCAGAGCTGAGATGGCGCGGGTCGCGCATTCTCCTGAAACCATCAGCCCAGGGCCTCTGACCCCCCACTGGGCGCGGATCCGGAGCCAGTCGTCGCCAAGCACGACGATTGCCCAGCGGCCAGGCCGTACGGCCTGCGGGAATTGGTCTCGTTGCCAGGGTCAGGCTGAGGCGAAGCGGTCGCGCTCCGGGGTGCCGTCGCTGAGGACCACAGCTTGCACGCGGTCCCGCAGATGCAGCTTGCCCCGCTATTCGCGGGATGGCTCTGGCTCGCCGGATAGGACCGCTCAGGTTGCGGCGAGTAGCCGCTGGTAGAGCTGGCGGGTGGCTGGACTGGGTGAGACACCGAGCTGGTCGCGCAGGCACTCGCTGAGCTGACCGTAGACGCTGAGGGCTTCAGCCAGGTTGTCCTGGGCGGCGAAGGCTTGCATGAGGTACCGGTAGCCGCTTTCGCGGAGGGGTGCCAGGCGGGTGAGCTGCTGGCCGGCCCGGACCGCGGCTGCGAGCTCCGTTCCGCCGAGGCCCAGCCCGGCGGCCGCGTAGCATTCCAGGGCGCGCAGACGGAGTTCCGTGAGCTGGTGGCGGATCTCGTCGATCCAGGGGGCGTCTTCGCCCGGGAGGAAGCCGCGCTCGGCTACGAACAGCGCGGTGAGCGCGGGCCCCCAGGCTCGCGCCCAGTCCTGCTGGGCGACCGAGGATTCGGCTCGATGGATGGCCTCGGCGGCGGCTTCGAGGTCGACCCAGGCATCGGGCAGGCACAACCGGATCGTGGAGCGGCCGTCCACGGCGTCCGCGCCGAGTACCCGGCGCAGCTTGGACAGCAGCGGGTTCAGCCGGGTATCGACGGCGGCAGGGTCAGGTTCTCGCCACAGGGCCTCGGCCAGCTCGTCGCGTGGGACCTGACGGTGGCGATGAACGGCCAGGTAGGTGAACAGCAGTCGGCCCTGGCGGCCGGGCAAGCTCGCATCCAGCCGCTGGCCATCGCACTCGATAGCCAGCGCTCCGCAGATTTGGATCCGCACTGGGCGCGGCGACGCCAAGGTCACGCCAACATCTTGGCAATACGCTGCCCATAGAAGCCAGCCAGGCTAGGTGGGAGGGGCGATGGCAAAGCTGATCCGCTGTGAGTGCGGGTTCGTGGCCCGAGGCGATAGCGATGACCAGGTGGTCGGTGTGATCCGGGGGCACATGGCCAGCGACCATCCAGCTCTCCTGGGCTCGGTCAGCCGGGAGGACCTGCTCAGCTGGATCCAAGCCGAGTAGCCCAGGGGCGGCCGGACCACTAAGCGAGGCTGCCGATCAGGCTTCGGCCTCGGAAGTTCCTGCGGTTCTACTCTGACGCGGCCTCGCCAGCGCATGCGCAGTACGGGGGATCAGGTCACACCGCGGTCCATCCGCCGTCGATGACCAGCGCTTGGCCGGTCATGTAGCTGGAGGCGTCGGTGGCAAGGAACAGCAGCGGGCCGTCGAGTTCGTCTGCCTCCGGCGCGCGGCCAAGCAGTGTGCGTTCGCGGATGGACTGCGCGAAGGCAGGATCGGCGAGGAACCCGGTCAGTTCGGTGGGGAAGTAACCAGGCGCCAGCGCATTGACCCGCACACCGTCTTGGCCCCAGACCGCGGCCAAGTGGCGGGTGAGGTTGATCAGAGCTCCCTTGGTGGCGTTGTAGGCGGCCATCGGGTCACGGGAGGCGACGGTTCCATACATCGACGAGACGTTGATTACGCTGGCCGCGGGTGCGGCACGCAGCAGGTCCGCGGTCAGCCGGCACACGTCCAGCACGCTCATGAGGTTGACCTCGACCACCTGCCGCAGGTCCGCCAGCGACTGCTGCTCCAGCGGCCCGTCGTCGCAGATGCCGGCGTTGTTGACCAGTACGTCGAGTCGGCCGTGGCGTCGGGCGACGTCGGCGAGACGCTGCCGGTGAGCCGGGTCGGTGATGTCGCCGGCGAGTGTCTCCATCCTGGTCCCGCATTCGCGTGCCAGCTCGTCGAGGCGGTCAGCTCGGCGGGCGGTCATGATGACGTGAGCTCCGGCTGCGTGCAGCACTCGGGCGAACCGTGCCCCTAGGCCGGCCGAGGCACCTGTCACCAGTGCGATCTTGCCATCCAGCCGCCACCGGGCATGCGCCCCAGCTCCCGGCGTCCCGGGTTCTGTCTCTCTCATCGCCCCTCCGTGTGGAACTTGGCTGGATTGTGGTCGTGGCGCTCGTTCCCCGGTCCGTGGTTTTACGGCCGCCGGGCGCCAAGGGTGCTTATGCGTGTTCGACGGGGGTGCCGAGGGTGCGGCCCCACTCCGCCCATGACCCGTCGTAGACCCGGACCCGGTCGCGCCCGAGCAGGTGAGTGAGCACGAACCAGGCGGTGGCGGCGCGTCCCCCGATGGTGCAGTAGGTGATCAGCTCACCCCCGCCGTCGAGAACGGCCGGTGAGAAGACACCGCGCAATTCTGCCGCGGAGCGGAACGACCCATCAGCGTTGCAGAGACAGTCGATGGGCTGATGCACAGCCGATGGCACGTGACCGGCACGGCCGCCCGGCTCCATGCCGCCAGAAGGCCAGAAGCAGTCCCCCCGGTACTCAGCCGCTGAGCGCACGTCCACCAGGGTCGTGCCGGGCCGGCCGATGGCGTCTTGCACCGCCATCCGGTCCGCTCGGACGCGATGGTCCTCACCGCCCAGGTGGTAGCCGTCGGCGGGCAGCAGCTTGCTCGTGGTGGTGCTCCACGGATGGCCTCCGGCACGCCAGGTGTCCCGGGAGCAGTCGAGAATGCGCACGTCCGGGAGGCCGTGGAGCTTCATCAGCCACAGGCCTAGAGCGGGCGCGTACCCGTAGAACACCACCGTCGAGTCTGGGCCGATCCCCGAACGCGCCACGAGCCGTTCCAGGGCGGCGGCGCCCACGGTGCGGTAGTCGGCATCCTTCAAATCGGTGTAGACGTTCCATAGCACGGCACCGTCAATGTGCCAGTTCCTGTAGGCCACCGGGCTGACGTCGACTTCGACCACCCGCACCCGCGGATCGAGCAGGTGAGCGTCCAGCCATTGCCGATCCACAAGCACCCCTTCGCCGAAACCACGCCCTGGCCTGGATGCAGCCCGCTGTGCTGCCGTCTTCATCTGAACCTCCCCGCACTCCGGATGGCCTCGGTGACAGTTCTACAGCGGTGCCATTGCCACAAGGTTGCTCCAATGTTGGCGAAACCTTGGCGTTCCGGGCCGGACCGGACCCAACCCGCCGCCGTGCCGAGCATGACCGGCCCGACGCTCATGCCGCCGACTGGTGGCGGGAGTTCTTGGAACTGCCCCCAGGTGGCGCCCGGGGTGCTCGGGTTGTGGTCGGGGAGCTAGCGCTGTTGCTCGGTGGGGCGGATGAGCATCTCGTTGACCGCGACATGCCGGGGGCGGGTGACGATGTAGCTGATGG
>DASXKD010000117.1:0-5275 GCA_036497045.1 Streptosporangiaceae bacterium
GGTCAGCGAGGAACCGGTCGGCCACCCCGGGCAGGGTGTGCCGCAGCGTGATCGCGATGTGCACCGCGGGCGGCAACTGCAGCCCGTTGAGGCTCCACCCCCGGCCGGACATGTTCTCCAGGACCTGGAACACGTCCACGCCTTCTTCGGTGGCGAACGCGATGACCCACAGCGGATCACCGAGCACCCGGACGCCGGGGATGGCCGCGATGCCGTCGCGCACCTTCGCCCCGGTCTCCAGGATGCGGCGGGCCGCCTCGGTGTAGCCACGGGCGCCGATGGAGACCATCGCCGCCCAGCAGGTGGCGGACAGCGCGCCCGGCCGGCTCCCGGCGAACGTGGGCGACAGGTACAGGCCGCCGGGCCAGTCGGTGGTCGTGTAGTACTGGAACTGCCGCAGTTCCTTCCCCCGGTACAGGATCACCGAGGAGCCCTTCGCCGCGTAGCCGTACTTGTGCGTGTCGGCGGACATCGACGTCACCCCGGGCAGCCGGAAGTCGAACGGCGGCACGGGGTAGCCGAGCTTCTCGGCCCACGGCACGATGAATCCGCCGAGGCAGGCATCGACGTGACAGCCGGCGCCCCGCTCGGCGGCCAGCGCGGCGATCGCCGGTATCGGGTCGATGATCCCGTGTGGGAACGTCGGCGCGGACCCCACCACGACCGCGGTCCGCTCGGTGATGGCATCGGCCATGGCGGCCAGGTCGGCCTTGAAGCCCGCGTCTACCGGAACCCGGACCAGGGTCATGTCGAAGTACCTGGCGGCCTTGTCGAACGCGGCGTGCGCGGTCACCGGCGCGACGATCTCCGGCTCGGCGATGCCCCGCCGTGCCCGGGCGAAGTCCCGGTAGGTCTTCATGGCCAGCATGATGCTCTCGGACCCACCGGAGGAGACCGTGCCGGCCACCGGGGCGGCGGGGTCGGCGTGCCGTGCCCCGAGCATGTCCGCGGTCATCGCGACGATCTCGGCCTCGAACTTCGTGGCGCTCGGCCACAGGTCGGGGTGCAGCGGGTTGCTCTGGGACTGGGCCGCGTACACCCGGTTGAGGAAGGCGACGTGCTCCGGGTCGCCGTGGTAGACGGCGCCTGAGGCGTAACCGTTGCGCCAGCGCGACTCCTCGGCCGCGGCGAGCCGCTCGACCAGCCCGGCCACCTCGGCCCGCGGCACGCCGTCCTCCGGCAGCCGCGGAAAGGACGGCAGCTCGCCCCGGTACGGCTTCAACTGCCGCTCCAGGGCGGCCACCAGTTCGTCTGCCTCCATTTTCAGCCCTCCTTCAGCCGGTGCCGCTCGCGTCCGTGGCGCCGGAGACCCGGGCGGGCAGCCTGGTGGACAGCACCAGCCCGGCCAGCCCGGCCACCGACAACACGCCGAGGGACAGGTACGGATTGCCGATCACGCCCTGGATGATCAGCACCAGGACCACCCCGCCGAGGTTCCCGGCGAGCAGCAGGAAGCCCACCGCCGCGCCGGCCCGCTCCGGGCCGGTGTGCAGCTCGGACCAGTCGAGCACCACCGGGAGGGCGGCGAGCAGCACGAACCCCTCCGCGAACAGGGCCACCGCGACAAAGCCCACCGGGTGCAGCACCGTGATCACCGCGAACGCCACGATCGTGACGCCGACCGTGACCTGCAGCAGGGCCCGCCGGCGGTCCCGTTTGGCCACCGCCTGCGGCACCACCGCCGCGCCCAGGATCCCGGCCACCGTCATGATCGCGATCAGGTACCCGGCGGCGCCGCCCCTGCCGAAGTGGCCGAGGATCGTATCGAGCCAGGTCGCGACCGCGTTGAACACGCCCATCCCGACGAAAAGCAGCCCGGCGAGCACCCACAGGAACCGGTCGTGCCACAGCCAGCGCAGCGACACGGCCACCGACGCATCCCCGCCGAACGCCGCCGGGGTGCGCACCGCCACCAGCACCCAGACCGCCGCGACGACCGCCACGGCGGCCTGCACGGTGAGCAGCAGCCGCAGACCGCCCGCGTCGAACAGCGGGGCGCCGCTGAGCACGGCCGCGAGGATGCCCAGGTACAGCGACACGCTGCCGGCCGAGATCGCCGCGGTCCGCTCCGGCGCGGGGAAGTAGCGCGCGGCGACCTTGGTGATCGAGTTCAGCACGAGCGGCTGGCCAGCGGCCACCACGAGCGGCCCGGCCAGCGCCCAGCCGTACGAGGTAGGACCGGCCAGGCGCAGCAGGCCGCCGCCCGCGGTGAGGATCGCACCGGCCGACAGGGCCCGTTCGAACTGGGCGTCCAGCCAGCGGCCGCTGGGCAGGGCGAGCACGACGTACATTAACGGGAAGATGGCGGCCAGGTCCCCGGCCGCGCCCGCCGAGACGCCCATCACCCGGTGTGTCTGGGTGGTGATCGGCGCGTAGGTCAGCCAGAGCAACTGGGTGCTGGCGGCCAGCAGGCCGTACCCGGCCAGGATCGCCCACCGGTTCATCCGTGCCAATGTGACGGTTCGGGTAGCCACCGCCGCTCCGCTCTGCTGTGCCGCCTGAGGCGTCCCCCGGGTTCTGGAGCCATCTTGGCCTGGCCGGGCCCAGGTGCGCTAACTTTGCCGCGGTGACGGTCGTCCGCAAGCTGGCGGTGCTCGGCGCCGGGACGGCCAGGGCCGGGCCCGGGCCGGCCGCGCCGTGGCCTGCCCGCCGGATGTTCGCGCTGATCGCCACGGTCGCGCTTGTGGTCATCGGGATGCTCTCGACGACCTGGTGGGGCCCGGCCATGGGGGGGAAGACCGCCTGGGCGCTCCCTGACGACCTGTGGGGGACGCTCGCCGCCGCCAACCGGCTGCTGCACCTGCACCTGGGCGGCCTGTACACCCAGCCCACCGGGCTGATAACGCTGCCAGGCGCGGCGGTCATCCTGGTCCCTGTGGTGGCGGTTGCCGACGCGGCAGGGATCCCGCTGGCCATACAGAGCGCGCACAACCCGCAGCCGGCGGTGTGGCTGCTCGCCGGGCCCTACGAGGTCGTCCTGTCGGCCGTGACCCTGTTCGCCGCCGACGCGATCGCCGAGCACCTGGGCACGCCCTGGTTCCGGCGGGCTGCGCTCACCCTCGCGGAGGTGGCTACCTTGTGGAGCGTCTCGGTTCGCTGGGGCCACCCCGAGGACGCCATGGCGGTGGGACTGTTCCTTTACGCCATCCTGGCGCTGGCCAGGGACCGGCCGCGCGGGGCCGGGTGGCTGGCCGGGGCGGCCATCGTCATCCAGCCGCTGGTGCTGCTCGCGCTGCCGGTCCTGGCGATGGCCATGCCGCCACGCCGGCTGCCGGGCTTCCTGGCCAGGGCGGCCGCCCCCGCCGCGGTGGCACTCGGCGCCGCGGCCGCGGCCAACTGGGACGCCACCTATGCGGCGGTGACCAGCCAGCCCAACTTCCCGGCGATCAACCACCCCACCCCGTGGGCGGCGCTGTCCCCGCACCTGGCCAACGGGGTGATTGCGGCCGGGCCCGCGAGGATCCTGGCGATCCTGGTGGCCTGCGGCTGTGCGGTGGCCGCCGGGCGCCGCTGGCGCGCGGCCCGCGGCGCCGAGTGGGACAGCGGGACGCTGCGCGACGTGCTCTGGTGGGCGGCGTTCGCGCTGGCGCTGCGGTGCGCGTTCGAGCCGGTGGTGGTGGCCTACTACCTGTGGCCCGCGCTGGCGGTGGCGCTCATCGTGGCCAGCGAGTCCTGGTCCCGCCTGATCCCGGCAGGCATCGTCGCGGCCGTGCTCACGTTCGTCTCACAGGCCACCTGGCACGGCGTCTGGATCTGGTGGGCGCCGATGATGGCCCTGCTGGCGCTCACCCTCCTGCTCGCCCGGATCCCACTGCCCTGGCGCCCCGGGGGTCCGGGGGTCGCTCCCCCGGACCAGCAGAGTCCGGGTGTCGGCCCGCTGGGGTACTTTGAGGACGGTAGGGGTGATCAGGCCGAGAGAGCGGGAGATGCCGGATGAATGGGGCGCTGAGCGCGGGGGACCTGGAACTGCTCCGTAAGGATTTCTCCGCGAATCCGGCATACCGGCTGGCGCAGAACGCGGTGACCCAGGTGGCCGTGGATGACGTGGCCATCAACAGGGAGATCGTCAACAACACCGACCACTTCATGTCCACGCTGCTTGATGACTGGAAGGTCACCAACCAGGAGCGCAGCGGGCGGTGCTGGCTGTTCGCCGGGCTCAACCTGCTGCGCGTGGGCGCCATGAAGAAGATGGGCCTCAAGGAGTTCGAGTTCTCCCAGAACTACGCCATGTTCTGGGACAAGATCGAGCGGGCCAACTACTATCTCGAGGCGATCATCGAGACGGCCGGCTGCGACCTGGGCGACCGGGTCGTAGCCCATCTCCTCGGCTCACCGGCCGAGGACGGCGGCCAGTGGAACATGTTCGTGGCCATCGTGGCCAAGCACGGCCTGGTGCCCAAGGCGTTCATGCCGGAGACCCACAGTTCCCGTGACACCGGCCCGATGAACTCGGCGCTGCGCAACCTGCTGCGGCAGGGAGCCAAGTCGGTGCGCACCGCGTTCGCCGCCGGGGGCATCGAGGCGGCGCGGGCCGCCAAGGCCGAGGTGCTCCGGGTGGTCTACCGGGTGCTGTGCATCCACCTCGGCACGCCGCCGGAGCGCTTCGACTGGCAGTGGACCGACAAGGACCGCGAGTTCCACAGGGACGGGGTGCTCACCCCGCGGGAGTTCGCGGAGCGCTACGTGGACCTGCCGCTTGACGAGTATGTGTGCCTGGTCCACGACCCGCGCCCGTCCAGCCCGGAGGGCCGGACGTTCACCGTGCAGTACCTCGGCAACGTGCTCGGCGCACCGCCGGTCATCTACCTCAACGTCGCCATGCCGGTGATCAAGGACATCGCGGCGCAGGCCCTGCAGGGCGGCGAGCCGGTCTGGTTCGGCTGCGACGTCGGCAAGATGATGAGCACCGAGTACGGGATCTGGGACGCCCGCCTGTACGACTACGAAGGGGTGTACGACACCGCCCTCAACCTCGGCAAGGCCGACCGGCTGCTGTACCACGAGACCCAGATGACCCACGCCATGCTGTTCACCGGCGTGGACGTCCTCGACGGCGCCACCCGCAAGTGGCGGGTGGAGAACAGTTGGGGCGCCGACAAGGGCAAGGACGGCTTCTACACGATGTACGACTCATGGTTCGACGAGTACGTGTTCGAGATCGCGGCGCGCCGCTCCGCGCTCTCCGCGGACCTCCAGGCCGCGCTGGACACCGCGCCGATCGTGCTGCCGGCCTGGGATCCGATGGGCGCGCTCGCACGGTAGGCATCCCCTG
>DASXKD010000118.1:0-1910 GCA_036497045.1 Streptosporangiaceae bacterium
CTGCTCGCCCTGGCCGGCGGCGCGGCCGGGGTCGCCGCAGGCGCGCTGGCCACCGCCGTCTACGCGCACACCAAGGGCTGGGCCATCGCTATCCCCGCCCAGGCATGGGCCGGCGGGATCGGCGCCGCCCTGCTCATCGGCACGGTCGCCGGGCTGCTGCCCGCGCTGCGCGCGGCCCGAATGTCACCCACCCAGGCCCTCTGGACCATGTGAGCCAGCCCGGCGGCCAACACCACTACTCGCACTGACCCCACACGTCATACGGACTCGCACAGAACTCGCTCGTAATCCGCGCGGCTCCCTGACATCCGCCGCCGACAATTGTGCCCAGCATCAGGTGATCGTTTGCCGACCTGGAGCGACGGGAGGACTTCGGATGCGATCGGCGGCTGCCTGGTGGCGCGTGATAGTGGAGATCGCCGCCTTGTTCCTGGTGGCAGGCACTACGCTGCTGATCCGCGCGGGCGCCATGCGGTGGGCAGATGACAGCACCGGCCATCCCGGCACCCGCCGTCCCGGCGGCGCGAGCGGCGCTGGGCCTGCCCGGCATCGCGCCCGGACCCGGCGGCTACTGGGGGCTGACCACCACCACTGTCACCGGGCCTGCTGCGCCTGCTGTCGGCCCTGACCTCGCCGCGCTCGCCGCTGCACGCCCCGGCCCGCCGCCGCTTTCACAGACCTCGGCACGCGTGCACCTGGACGGCCCGGCCGGTCCATAGCACCCGATCTGAGCTCACTCGGGCACCGGCCGCGGAGGAAGGCCAGAAGCGCAGAACGGCGGCTCGGCGCGCGGTTATCAAGAGCCCGTCGTACCGCTGGCTGGCGCCACCGGCGGCCGACCAGGCAGACGGCCGGGCCGTATGTTTATGCGTCGCTAGCGCTGGACGTGAACTACCGCTATTGCCGCGCATGGCATGTTGGCGGGCAGGGCGCTGCGACGTGGTGGTCCCGGCAGGTGACCGGTGCAGGGCCCGCCGGGCGGGGTCAGCCGAGGGTGGCGCTGAAGGTTCCGCCGTTGGCCAGGCTGATCTTGCCGCCGCCGCACAGGTCCTTCACGGTGACCGACCCCTGGTAGACCAGCGTGCTGGACTGGTCGCCGCTGGGATACCACTGGTCGTTGGTGATCTGGTAGGTCTGGTGCTGCAGGGGCACCGTGATTGCCGGCTGTGACGGGGGCGCCCCGGACACGCACGCCACTGCGAAGGTGACTTGGGCGGCCGAGACCGTCATGGTCAGCGAGTTCTTGTTGCCGGGCAGGGTGAAGTCATACCCGGCCTGCAGCGTGGCACCGGGCGCGACCTGCAGGTTGCCTTCCATCGCCTGCGGTCCCATGCTGAACGTGCCTGGGCAGGTTTGGGTCTTGGTGGCGCTCCACGATCCGGCGCTGCCGTTGGCGCTGTAGTGCCAGCGGAAGTTCGCCTTGGTGCCCTGCGGGCATGGCACGGGGATGCACGATGACTGCCCGGTGAGGGGCTGGTGTGTGCCGGCCGGGCACGGGAGCTGCGCGGTGGCCGCGCTGCCGGGGACGTAGTGATCCACGCTCGCCGCGGCGCAGCTCGCCGCGCCGGAGTTGGGCTGGTAGGTCCCGGGTGGGCAGGCGGTTTGGCTGGCCTGGCCGGGGGATGGCACAAAGTGGCCCGGGTCGGCGTTGAGGCAGGACACGGCCGCGGAGTTGGGCTGGTAGGTGCCGGCCGGGCAGGCGGTTTGGCCAGCCTGCCCGGGGGAGGCCACGAAGTGGCCGGGGTCGGCGTTGAGGCAGGACACGGCGCCTGAGTTGGGCTGGTAGGTGCCGGCCGGGCAGGGGTATTGGTTGTTATCCCCCGGAGCGTAATTGCCGGGGCTTGCAGGCGCGCACGCGGAGCCATTGAAGTAAGAGCCAGCAGGGCACGCCTGGGTGACGGTGATGGTCT
>DASXKD010000119.1:0-5641 GCA_036497045.1 Streptosporangiaceae bacterium
GTTCGACGAGTACCGGTACTTCGTGCCCGGTAACCGGCTGCCGGTCGTCCGCGTCCCGTGCGGGGACTCCCGCGCCGACGTGGCGATCGCCATCTGCGAGGACCTGTGGCAGGACGGTGGGCCGGTGGCGGTGACCAGGCAGGCCGGGGCGGGCCTGCTTGTGGTACCGAACGCCTCCCCCTACGAGCGGGGCAAGGACAGCGCCCGGCTGGACCTGTGCGTGAACCGGGCCGCCGAGGCAGGGGCGACCCTCGCGTACGTGAACATGATGGGCGGCCAGGACGAACTGGTCTTCGACGGCGACTCGGTGATCGTGACCGCCGACGGCGAACTGCTCGCCCGGGGGCCGCAGTTCGAGGAGGCGCTGGTGGTCGCCGACCTGGAACTGCCCGCCGCAAGCCCCGGCCTCCCGCCCGGCGACACGCCTGCCGACCCGCGCGACGGCACCCAGATGACGATCCACCGCGTGCTGCTGCCGCCCCCGCCCGCCAGCCCGGCGCAGGTCGCTCCCCCAGGCCAGCACTTCTGGCCACGGCTGTCCCCGATGGCCGAGGTCTACGCCGCGCTGGTCACCTCGGTGCGGGACTACGTGGTCAAGAACGAGTTCGAGTCGGTGATCCTCGCCCTGTCCGGCGGGATCGACTCGGCGCTGACCGCGACGATCGCGGCCGACGCCATCGGCCCGCAGCATGTGCACGTGGTGCTGATGCCCAGCCGGCACTCCTCCGGGCATTCGGTGAGCGACGCCGAGGACCTGGTGAAGCGGCAGGGCGTGCACGCCCGCACGGTGCCGATCCAGCCTATGGTGGACGCCTTCCAGGCCGAACTGGACCTGACCGGGCTCGCGGCCGAGAACCTCCAGGCCCGGGTCCGTGGCGTGATCCTCATGGGGCTGTCCAACGCCGAGGGGCACCTGGCCCTCACCACCGGCAACAAGTCCGAGCTTGCCACCGGGTACTCCACCCTGTACGGTGACTCGGCCGGCGGCTTCGGCCCCATCAAGGACGTCCCCAAGACCCTGGTATGGGACCTGGCGCGGTGGCGGAACGCCGACGCGGCCAGCCGGGGCGAGACCCCGCCGATCCCGGAGAACTCGATCACCAAGCCGCCCAGTGCGGAACTGTCGCCAGGCCAGCTCGACTCCGACTCGCTGCCGGACTACCAGGTGCTCGACGCCATTCTGGACGACTACGTGGTCAAGGACCTCGGGGTGGCCGGCGTGGTGGCCGCCGGGCATGACCCGGCGCTGGTGGACCGCGTGGTCGCGATGGTGGACCGGGCCGAGTACAAGCGGCGCCAGTACCCGCCCGGGCCCAAGATCACCCCGCGCAACTTCGGCAGGGACCGGCGGCTGCCGATCACGAACCGGTGGCGGGAACCTGGCCGGTCCCAGTCCCGCTGAGATCCCCCGCGGCGGAACGGACGAAGTCCGACACCGCGCTGGTCGTCCCCCGGGCTAGCTCAGCATCAGCACGGCGTAGCAGGCGAGCCAGTGCTCGACCGTGTAGTCATCCCCGACAACGTGCGGGAGCGCGGCCCCGGCGTGGGTGCGCGCGGCGGCGATGGCCGGCCCGACCCGCGGGTCATCGGCGGGCAGCGATTCGGCGATCCGGCGCCAGCACCAGGCGCGGCTGGCGTTCAGCCCGTGCAGGTGGGCGATCTGCCCGTCGGCAGGGTCGGATAGCACGGCCGGGGTGAACAGCGTGGCGGGCTCTCCGCCGGCGATTCCGGGCAGGAACACCGACAGCCAGGTGCCGAACTCGCCCTCCGGCAGGATCCTGGCCATCAGCTCGGCTTCGCACAGCGCTGGCGACAGGAAGTCGTGCCCGGACGGCTCCCAGGAGGCCGGGTACATGGTGTCCCCGCCGAACCAGTCGTAGGCCTTGGCGGTGATCGCCTCCAGCAGCGCCCGGTCCCCGGTCCGGGCCTGGGCGTGCGCGTAGTCCAGCGCCCGCCCCATGCCGAACGCGCTGTTGGTGTGCACGCCGTAGCGGACCGGGTAGGTCGCCTTGGGCAGCCAGTCGAGAAAACAGCCGGTCACCGCCCCGGCGAGCGGTCGCAGGGCCGCGGCCCACTTCTTGCCGCCCGGGTCGTCAAGCAATGCCGCCTCATGCGCCAGGGCCAGCGCCCAGGCCCAGCCGTAGGGGCGCTCCCACAAGCCGTCTCTGCTGGTGACGAATTCCACCTCGGCGGCCAGCGCCATCGGCCGGAAATGCGCGTTCAGCACGGACCTGGTCTCCTTGACGGGGATCACGTCCTCCGCGACGCGCAACAGCCGCAGCAGCAGCCAGTGCATCTCCACGCACGAGTGCCAGTCGTAGCTGCCGTAGAAGGCGGGGGTGCGCGCCTTGGGGCGGAACGGGAAGTCGCCGGGCGCGGTCATGTCGTGGTAGACCCCGGACGGGAACTCGCGCCTGATGTTGGTGAGCGCCACCCGCGCGTAATCCGCCGCCTCGGCGCGCAGCAGCTCACCCCAGTCGTCCGCCAGTTCCACGTGTCACCTCCACTGGTCCCCACCGCTGCGTCACCGACGGCCCGAGCGTAGCGCCCGGCCACGGCGGGTGCACCGGCCCCCGCCGGCCGGACTGGCAGACTGAAGCAATGGCGCTCGACGAATGGCACCAGCAGCAGGCGAATTCCTTCGGCGCGGTTGCCGACGTCTACGAACGGGGCCGACCGTCCTATCCGGCGGAGGCGATCGACTGGCTGATCCCGGCGCGGGCACTGCGGGTCGCCGACGTCGGCGCGGGCACCGGGAAGCTGACCCGCCAGCTTCGCGACCGCGGCCTGGACGTGATCGCCGTGGAGCCGTCGGCGGGCATGCGGGAGGAACTGCACCGGGCGGTGCCGGGGGTCCCCGTCCTGGCCGGCACGGGCGAGCACATCCCGCTGGCCGATGGCACCGTGGACGTGGTGACCGTGGCCCAGGCCTGGCACTGGGTGGACCCCGAACGTGCCGTGCCCGAGGTGGCCAGGGTGCTGGCCCCGGGCGGCCGGCTGGCCCTGCTGTGGAACCGCCGCGTCGAGGACGAGGAGTGGGTCGCGGACCTGTCCACCATCGTCGGCAGCCGCGGCACCCCGGGGTCCAGCAGGCACTTCCCCGAGATCGGGCCGCCGTTCGCTCCGGTGGAGCGGCGCAGCGTGGACTGGGTGTACCGGCTGTCCCGGGCGGAAATGATCGACTGGGTCGCTTCCCGCAGCTATGTGATCACGTTGCCGGACGAGCGGCGCCACGAGGTGCTCGCCCAGGTGCAGAACCTGCTCGACACGCACCCGGCGCTGGCTGGCGAGGACGAGATCACCCTGAACATGGTGACCCGCTGCTCCCGCGCGGACCTGTGCTAGTTCGGGGGGCGACCCCCGGTGTGACTGAGCGCTTGAGTTGGCGAGTTGGCGCTTCAGTTGGCGGGCAGTGTGCCCACCGATCGATAGTTTTCACCCGTCGCCGACAGGCCCGACGCCGCTGGGCACATTGCGGTTGGCGAGTACCTCGCCGCCCGCACGTCCACCATTCGATGCGAAGGCCGTGAGGCGAACCCAAGGGTCAAGCAGCCCCATGCAAGGTGAGCATCCTTCGGTTCGCTACCAAGATCCTTCAGTTCAGCTGAACTCCTGGGAATCACTGGGCTTGAGCAACAACGGAACGGCCAGTGGCGATAGTGGGCTGAAGGCCGGTCATGACCGGGTGAGTTTCCGGGGCGACCCCAGGGTGTGAAGCCCCAGGCCCGGTCTTCTGATGGTCGGCCCTGTTCAGGCCGGTTCTGTGCCCGGTAGGCCGGCTGGGTCGTTGGGTCGCTGGCGAACGCGGCCGGGGCCCGCATCCGCCGCGCGCCGGTCACCAGTTCGCTGAGCCGGTGCCGGCCGCCTCCGCCAGCCGAGACGGCTCTCTGGGCCGGGGTGGGCGGCGGGCCTTGGGTTGGGACGGGGATCGGTGCAGCTGGTCCAGGTGGCTGGGTGGAGGAGCGAGCCGCGCAGGGACAGGGCGACGGCGAGCGTCAGCCCTGCGCAGAGCAGGCCGACGGCGTCCACGGTGATGAGGGGGGGGTTGCCGGTGCTGAGCCCGTAGACCAGCCAGATGGCGTAGCCGCCGGCGTAGGAGGCGAAGAAGCGGCCCGAGACCTCACACGATGTGCCGCGGGCGAGCATCTGCCGTGCCTGCAAAAGCGTGGTGAGGGCGGCGAGCACGCCGTAGGCGGTCGCCGCGGTGCCGAGGAGTTGCGCGGCGCTGGTGAACATGGGGTTTCTCTCTTTCACTCTGCAAGTTTGCGGCTGGGGTATCAGCTCTCAGGCTGCTGCGGCTCCGGCCGTGGTCTTTTCCTGTTGGCCGCCGGCGCCGGTCAGGTCGACGGCCTTTGCCCGGGGTCGGCGGGCCAAGATGGCAGAGACGGAGCCAAGGACGGACATGCCGGCCGGCACGAGCAAGGCGAGACGGAACCCGTTGTCGAAGCTGACCGCGGTGCCGAGGTGCCCGTTGGAGACGAACACGGCCGAGGCCACGGCCACCGCCACGACCCCGCCAAAGCGCTGGAGCATGTTGAGCACCCCCGAAGCGGTGCCCATGTCCCGTGGGGCTACTGCACCCATCACGGCCAGCGGCATCGTGGGAATGGCCATGGAGATGCCGACCCCGGCGATGACGAGCGGGACCACCATCTCGGCGTAGCTGGCCGTGTGACCCGCCAGGAGCGCCACCCATGCAAGCCCGGCGGCTTGCATGGCGAGCCCGAGCGTCATCAGTGGCCGAGGACCCAGCTTGTCGGAGAGGGCGCCCGCCAATGGTGCGATGAACAGAGGTGTAGCCGTCCAGGGCAGGAAGCGCAGGCCGGTAGCCAGCGGCCCGTACCCGAGGCTCATCTGGAAGTACTGCGACATCAAGAAGGTGGCCGAGAAAATGGCTCCGTAGGCGAAGAACGCGGTGGCGTTGGCCGCTGAGAACTGCAGGTCCCGGAAGAGCCTCGTGGGGACCATGGGGGCGGCGGCGCGGCGCTCCCAAGCGAGGAACGCGGCCAGGACCACGAGCCCCCCGGCCATGAGGCCCAGGTTGGTGGCGTCCCAGTTGGTGCCCCCCGACTCGACGAGCGACCAGATGACGGCCAGGGCACCCAAGCTGGCCGAGACGGCCCCGACCAGGTCCAGGGCCGCTCCGCTTGCAGGCGCCTCGGGGAGACGGAGCCTCGACAAGGCGGCGGCTGCCAACCCGACGGGCACGTTCACCCAGAACACCCAGTGCCAGCTGAGCCCTTGGGTCACGCCCCCGCCGACGAGCGGCCCGGCGGCCACGGCCAGGCCGGCGATGGAGCCCCATATCCCGATCACGCGGCCACGGCGTTCGGGCCTGAACGCCGTGGTGAGGATCGTGAGGCTGAGAGGCGTCACGATCGCTGCCCCGAAGCCCTGTATGGCCCGGGCGACTATGAGGAGTGTTGTGCTGGGCGCCAGGGCGCAGGCCGCCGAGGCCAGGCTGAACAGCGCGAGGCCGGCGACGTACACCCGTCGCCGCCCGAAGCGCTCGCCGATGCTCGCCGCGGTGATGATCCCGGCGGCAAAGACGAGCAGGTAGGCGTTGACCGCCCACTCCAGGGTGGAGACCTGCCCGCCCAGCTCACGGTGGATGGCGGGCAGGGCGGTGACGACCACCAGG
>DASXKD010000120.1:0-13471 GCA_036497045.1 Streptosporangiaceae bacterium
CTGAAGGTCAACACGATCTTCAACGTCGCGCACAACGCCGGGATGCTCACCGCCTGGTCCGACAAGCACCCCGCCTACCTGGCGCTGTCCGGCCCGCAGGGCAACGGCGTCACGGACTACTTCACGCCGGAAATCAACAGCACCGCGATCGGCTACACCACCGGTGACTGGACCACCGACAACAACGCGACCATGCAGTACGACTCCTACAAGGTGCAGGCGGTCCTGAACTGGATCAACGGCCTCGACCACAGCGGCGCGCGGCAGCAGGGTGTCCCGGCGATCTTCGGGATGAACTTCCAGACCGTGTCCACCGCGGAGAAATTGCCCGCCTCGGACGGGCTGATCGGCGGCTACAAGCCGGGCGGCAAGGTCCCGGGCCCGCTGCTGGTGCGCGCGCTCAACTACATCAACACCGAGGTCGGCCTGATGGTCTCCGAGATCGCCAAGCAGGGTCTGGCCAGCAGCACCGCCATCATCATCTCGGCCAAGCATGGCCAGTCCCCCACCAACCCGAACGCCCTGAAGCGAGTCCCGGATTCGCCGATCATCAGCGCGATCAACGCGGCGTGGGCGGTCAGCCACCCCAGCAACCCCAACCTCGTGATCTTCTCCACCGACGACGACGGGATGCTGCTCTGGCTGAGCGACACGTCCCAGACGGCGTGCAACTTCGTCAAGAATTACCTGCTGACCCACCCGGCGTCCGGGAACAACATCAACGACCAGCCGATCACGGTGTCGTCGTCCGGCCTCCGGCACGTCTACGCGGGCACCGGGGCGGCGAACTTCATCGGCGTCCCGGCCAGCGATCCCCGGGTCCCCCAAATCATCGGCATCGCTCAGTACGGCACCGTCTACACCGGCGGCACCAGCAAGATCGCCGAGCATGGCGGTGACGCCCTGCAGGACCGCAACGTGCCGATCCTCGTGGTGCTGCCCGGCCAGACGACGGGCAGCACGATCAGCACGCCGGTCGAGACCACTCAGATCGCGCCGACCATCCTGACGCTGCTCGGCCTGGACCCGAACCAGCTCCAGGCCGTCCAGATCGAGCACACCCAGGTCCTGCCCGGGATCGGCGGGTAGGCCGGGGCGGCCGGGGCGGTCACAGGTCCCGGCGCTCATAGAAAGGCGGGGCTGCCCGGCCGTCGCTGGGCAGCCCCGCCGCCATGCCATCCCTGGGCAGCCCCGCCGCCATGCCGCCGCTGGGCAGCCCCGCCGCAATGCCATCCAGAGGCCAGGCCGGGGCGGATCTTCGTCTGACCGGCCCGTTCGGGCTGCCACGATGGCGCCATGCCCGATTGATTTCCGTCCCTTAATCAATGATCATGTTTCATAACGTTGAAGGCGCGATGAGCGGCGCATCTTCACCTGGCCCTGATCGCGTTGCAGGGAGGTGTGGTGGCGGCTTCGCGGCGGCCCGATTCCGCGCCGGATCACCGCGGTTCCCCGAAGACCGGCAGCCGGCCGCCGAAGGCCGCGATGCTGGTGGCGCAGCGGATCGTGCGTGACGTCGGGCGCGCGGGACTGCGCCCGGGGGACCTGCTGCCACCCGAGCGGGCCATGCTCGAAACCTACGGAACCGGCCGCGGGACGCTGCGCGAGGCGCTGCGGCTGCTGGAGTTCCAGGGCGTCATCGCGCTCAAGCCGGGCCCCGGTGGCGGGCCCATCCTGATGAACCCGGCCGCCGCTCACCTGGCCGGCACCCTGCAACTGCTGATGCAGCTCAACCAGGCGCCGTACCGGATGCTCATCGAGGCCAGGTCGGCGCTGGAGCCGGTGCTGAGCCGCCTCGCGGCCGAGCGCATCGACGCGCAGGCCCTTGCCGATCTGGCCGGGTGCGTCGCGCAGATGCGCGAGCACATCGACGACCGGGACTCCTTTCGTGACAGCGGCAGGCGCTTCCACGACGTCATCGCCTGGTCGTCCGGCAACGTCCTGTTCGCCTACCTCGTGGATGCCGTGCTCGGCATCCTCGACGGCACGGTGATCGGGATCGACGACCCCGGCGACCGCCGGGCCGCCGTTCTCCGCGCGCACGAGGAGATCTACGCGGCGATCGCCGAGCACGACGCGGACGGGGCGGGGGAGCGGATGCGTGAGCACATCGAGTCGTACGCCCGGCACGCGCAGCGCACATTCCCCGAGATCCTCACGCAAACGGTCACCTGGGACCGGCTGCTGCCCTGACCACCGGCAGCCGGGCCGGCCTGCCCCGCCACGGGCCGGGCAGGCTCGCGGGCTCTGCGGTGGGCTCGCGTAGGCTTCTCTGCCATGCCCGCCGATACCCCCACCATCCTCGCCACCTCCGGTGGCCTGCGCCCCGGCAGCCGCACCGAAGTCGAGTTCAGCCCGCTGGTACTGCACGCCATCGAACTGTCCGGCGTCACCGGCCGGGCGCCGCGGCTGTGCCACGTCGGCACCGCAGGCGGCGACCAGCGTTTCTCCCAGGCCTGGTACGACGCCGCGGGCCAGGCGCAGGGCATCACCGTGTCCCACCTGAACCTTTTCTACATGCCCAACACCGGCGACATGACGGGCCTGCTGCTCGAGCAGGACGTGGTCTGGGTCGGCGGCGGCAGCGTGGCGAACCTGCTCGCGCTGTGGCGGCTGCACGGCCTGGACCAGAGCTTCCGCCTGGCATGGGAAGCCGGCGTGGTGCTTGCCGGGGTCTCCGCGGGCTCCATCTGCTGGCACGTCGGCGGCACTACGGACTCCTTCGGCCCCGACCTGCGGCCGGTGACCAATGGCCTGGCCTTCCTGCCGTACTCCAACGGCGTGCACTACGACTCCGAGGCGCGGCGCCGGCCGCTCTACCAGCGCCTGATCGCCGACGGGACGCTGCCGGACGGCTGGGCCACCGACGACGGGACCGGCCTGCTCTACCGCGGCACCGAGATGGCCGAGACGCTGAGCGAAGTGAAGGGCAAGGGCACCTACCGGGTCATCCGCGATGGTGACAAGGCCCGCGAAGAGCGGATCGAGCCGCGGCTCCTCCCCGGGGCGGCCTGAGAACCGGCGGCAGCCTGGCCGTACGCGCGTCTCAGGCGGCGCCGGCCAGTTCGCCCGGCGCGCCACCGGGCGCGCCGGTGACCGTGCCGATGAAGTCCGTGACCACCCTGCAGAACAGCTCGGGCGAGGTGGCCGGCCAGCTGTGGCCCTGGTGCGGGGCTATCCAGAGCCGGCCATCGGGCAGCCCGCCCGCGAGTTCGCAGGCGGCCGGCATGGCGCGCCAGTCACGGGAGCCGCAGACGACCAGTGCGGGCGCGGTGACCTGGGGCAGGTAGTCGCGCAGGTCGGTGCGTTCCAGTTCGTCGAGCATGCGCAGCCAGTCCCGGCGCCCGCCGACATCGGAGAACAACGGCAGCAACGGGCCGGGCAACTGCCGGAACCGGCGCAGCGCCGCGGGCAGGTCCCTTCCCGGGACGACCGGCGTCCCGGTGACCACCAGGCTGGCCACCTGGGAGCCGAGTTGCGCGGCGGCGCGTATCGCGATCACTCCGCCCAGCGACAGGCCGCACAAGTGCACCGGCGAGGTCTGCACCGCGATCGTGTCGCGCACCGCCTGCGCCGCGCCCGCGACCGTGAACGGTCCCTCGGACCGGCCGAAACCTGGCAGGTCGGGGGCGAGGACATGCCACTCGCCTGACAGGCCGCTCAGGGCCGGGTCCCACATGCGCCCCGCCCGCCCCGAACCGTGCAGCAACACCACCACCGGCGCCGTAGTCGCCCCGGCCTGCTGGATGCGCATTCCCACGGTCACCATTCTCGCCAGCCGGGCACCGCTGCGGTAGCCGTCGCGTCGACACAGTCGCCAGGGACTCCTCAGCGGGATGGTCACCGGCCTTCGGGGACCGCCATCTCGCCGAGCAGGGACCAGTCGTCCTGGGGCACGACCGCGTTGACTATCTTCGGGGTGCGCGCGAGGAACGGCGGCAGCGCGCGCTGGGCGTTCTTGAAGTGCCCGGACTGGACGTGCGCGCTTCCGGCCTCGCCGTCGCGGAACGCCTCGACCAGCACGTACTCGGCCGGGTCCGCCAGGCTCCTGGACCAGTCGAACCACAGGCAGCCCGGCTCGCCGCGAGTCGCCTCGGTGAACTCGGCGGAGATCTCGGGCCAGGCGTCGGCGTGTTCGGGCAGTATCTGGAACTTGGCGGTGATGAAGATCATCGGACTCCTCTGCCGGGCGTGGCTGGCCCCATGGTCGCGCAGCGCCCGCCGGCCACGCCAGGGGCGGCACGTCTCAATAGGAGCCACTCAGTTGGAACTGTAGGGGGAGTTCCGTAGATCTGGGGCTGGTGTGGCGGTGAGCGTGCGCAGCATGGTGAGTTCCCGGGACAGCAGCGTGCGCTCGGCGACCAGCCGGTGCAGGGCGTCGGGCTCGGCCAGCAGCGTCTGCCGGTCACTGAGGTCGATGATCATCGACGCGCCGACCAGGTAGGACAGAGTGACCGGGTCGTCCGGCAGTTCGGGGGCGCTGATCTGGGTGACCCCGCGCTCGGCGAGCGCACTCAGGTACGCGCGGAACGCGTCCCGGACCACCCGGACCGCCTGGGCGGCGCCAGCTGGTGCGCCGATCTCCTCAGGCAGGAGGTCCACCTGGCCCTGCAGGTAGGGCTTGGAGCCGTCGAGGCCCGCCAGCCGGAACCGGTCCGTGCCGACGGTGACAATGTCGTACCTGCCGTCTTCGAGCTGCTTGACCTGGCGCAGGGTCGTCGTGCACCCGATCTCGTACAGCGCCTGGATCCCGTCCACGCCCGTCTCGCGGCCCTGGCGGATCGCGATCACCCCGAACCGCCGCGGCTCCGGGCCGTCCTGCAGGTCGCGGACGAGTTGCCGGTAACGCTCCTCGAAGATGTGCAGCGGCAGCAGCAGGCCGGGAAAGAGCACCGTGCCGAGCGGGAACAACGGCAACGTTTCGCTCATGATCCGACACTATTGCGCTACGAGCAGGACCGGCCACTCTTTGTCGCAAACGTTCTCATCACGTCGCTGACCCCGTCGCCGGCCCTGTCGCCGGCCGGGCGATCCGGTAGACAACGTGCGGGCGCACCGGATGACCGGGCGCGACCCTCGGGTGCTCGAAATGCCCGTGCAGCGTCATTCCGAGCCGGCGCATCACGGCCTGGGACGGCTCGTTGAGCACGGCCGTCATGGACCAGATCTCGGCCAGTCCCGCCCCCCGGAACGCCACATCGAGCGCGGCGGTGGCGGCCTCGGTGGCGAAACCCTGGTGCCAGGCGTGACTGGCCAGCCGCCAGCCCACCTCCATGCCGCCGGCGCCCGGCACACCGGGTGGCATCGGGTTCAGCCCGGTGAACCCGAGGAACCGCCCGGTCCCCGCCTGCTCCAGGGCCCACAGGCCGAACCCCTGGCGCTGGAACAGGGTCTCGATCCGGTCCAGGTAGGCATCGCTGGCCGCGCGGTCCAGGGTTTCCGGGAAGTAGCGCATGACCTCGGGGTCGGCGTTCATGGCGGCGAACGGCCCGCGGTCGGAGTCCCGCCAGCGCCGCATCACCAGCCGCTCGGTCCGGATGCTGTAGAACCTGGCCTTCACCGCGGCAGTGTAGCCGCGAGCCCGGGCCGCTTGACAACGCGAGGCGACTTCATATCATTTACCTATGACTATAGGTAAACAGGTTGAGCCGGCCGGGCCGGGGGAGCGCGGCTCCGTCTCGCCGATCGCGTTCCGGCTGGACCACGCCAGCGGCGTACCGACCTACCTGCAGCTCGTGCAGCAGGTCGAGCACGCGCTCCGGCTGAGTTACCTGGGCCAGGGGGACCGGCTGCCGACCGTCAAGGAGGTGGTCAGCTCGCTGGCCATCAACCCGAACACGGTGCTGAAGGCCTACCGCGAGCTGGAACACCGGGGGCTGGCGGCCGGTCGGCCGGGGCAGGGCACGTTCGTGCAGGGCACCCCGGGCACCGTAGGGCTGCCCGAGCTGACCGCGTTGCGCAAGACCTTGCTGACCTGGCTGCGCAGCGCCGACGCCGCCGGGCTGGACGAGGGAGGGATGGTCGCGCTGTTCACCAGCGCGCTGCGGGATTTCCATGACCGTCGCGGCGAGGGACCGGTGCCTGGCGGCCGTGACGGCGGCCGCGGCCAGGCAGGTACCTCGGAGGGGGTGGCATGAACGTCATCGAGACCTCCGGGCTCGGCAAGCGCTACGGGCGGACCTGGGCGCTGAAGGACGCCGCGCTCGCGATCCCGGGCGGCTACGTCGTGGCGCTCGTCGGCCCGAACGGCGCGGGCAAGACCACCCTGCTGCACATGTCGGTGGGGCTGACCAGGCCGACGGCCGGGCAGATCACGGTGCTGGGCAGCGAGCCCGCCGGGTCGCCGGCCGCGCTGGACCAGATCGCGTTCGTGGCCCAGGACGCGCCGCTGTACAAGAACCTGTCGACGGCCGACATGCTGCACCTGACCCGGAACCTGAACCGCCGCTGGGACCAGCAGCGCGCCGAGACCCGGCTGAAGGAACTGCAAATCCCACTGAACCGCAAGGTCGGCAAGCTGTCTGGCGGCCAGCAGGCCCAGCTCGCGCTCACCCTCGCGCTGGCCCGGCGGCCCCGGCTGCTGGTCCTCGACGAGCCGCTGTCCAGCCTCGACCCGCTGGCCCGGCATGACTTCATGGCCTCGGTCATGGCGGCGGTGGCCGAGAACGGGCTGTCGGTGGTGCTGTCCTCGCACGTGATCGCGGACCTGGAGCGGGTTGCCGACTACCTGATCGTGCTGTCCCGCGGTCAGGTGCAGGTGGCCGGAGAGGTAGAGGGATTGCTGGCCGAGCACAGCACGCTGACCGGCCCGTCGCCGGCAGCCGACGATTTGACTGAACGGCTGGCGGTGGTCTACGCCCGCCGCGCCGGAGCCGTGGCCCACCTGCTGGTCAGGAACAACGGGGCGGCGGAGCCGGTGCCGTCCGGCTGGGAAGCTCACCCGGTGGGCCTGGAGGAACTCGTCCTGGCCTACCTGCGCGAGCCGGGCGCCGCGGCGCTGCCCGGGCCTGCGGCGCGGGCAACACACGACAGCGGGATCCCGGCATGACCGCCGTCACCGCGCCCGCGCCGGCCGGCGCCCGGCGCCCCGTGCCGTGGACCAGGCTGGTCTGGGTCACCTGGCGGCAGCACCGGGTGGCGCTGGCCGGGGTGGCCGTGCTGCTCGGCGGCCTGGGCTTGTACCTGCTGATCATGGGCCTGAAGATCCGTAGCGGTTACGCCAGCGTGACGTCCTGCCGCCCGGCCGGGTCCGCGGCCTGCGGGCTGACCAGGAGCCTGGTCACCGGCGACTACTACCCCACCGCGGAGACCATGACCGGCTTCTTGCAGGTGATCCCGGTGCTCGTCGGGGTGTTCGTCGGCGGGCCGGTGCTAGCCAGGGAGCTGGAGACCGGGACGTTCCGGTTCGCCTGGACCCAGGGGTGCGGGCGGACGCGCTGGGTGATCGCCAAGCTGGCACTCCTCGCCGTCGCGGTCACCGTGGCGGCCGAAGTGTTCAGCCTGCTGTTCTCCTGGTACTTCCAGCCGTGGTTCGCCCAAGGCCTGGATGGAGGGCTCGCGCCGCAGCTGTTCGACCTGCGCGGGGTGGACTTCGCGGCGTGGACCCTGCTGGCCTTCGCGCTCGGCGTGGCCGCCGGGGCGCTGATCAGGCGCACGGTGCCCGCCATGGTCGCCGCGCTGGCCACCTGGACCGGGCTCTTCTTCGGTACGTTCCTGTTTCTGCGCAAGCACTACCAGGCGCCGCTGGTCGCCGGGAGCGCCAAGGCCAACACCGGCGGCTTCGCCAACAACTGGTCGTGGGCCCAGTGGTACACCGGCCCGAACGGCAAGGCGGTGAGCCAGCAGACGATCCGCAACGTGGTGGCGCACGCACCGGCATCCGTGCAGAACTCGACGAACCCGAACGCGGCGACGGCCTACCTCTCTGCCCACCACTACACGCAGTGGTGGCTCTACCAGCCGCAGAGCAGGTACTGGCACTTCCAGCTCATCGAGGGCGGCTGGCTGCTCGCGCTGTCCCTGATCCTGCTCGCGGGCACCGTCTGGCTGGTCCGCGCCAAGGCCGCCTGAGCCCGGACGAGGGAAGCGCTTCGATGGCGGCAACCGCACACCCGCCCGCCTCGCCGCGCTGACGACAATCCAGGCGGGCGGCCGGGGTCAGGATGCGGCGAGGGACGGGCGGCGCAGCGCGAACCGCTCGCGCGGCACCGGGATGTCCAGCCCGAGCGCGAGGTCCGCCAGGAACTCACCGAGCAGCGGCCCGAACTTGAACGCGTGCCCGCTGCAGCCACCGCCGACCACCAGCGGCCCGGCCCGGTCCAGCACGAAATCCTCGTCCGGCGTCATCGTGTACAGGCAGGTTTCCGCGGCGAGCCCGGCCGGGTCCAGGCCAGGCAGGCGGTCGCGCGCATACCCGGCCGCCTCCTCTTCCAGCGCCGGGTCGATCTCGGTGAACGGGCCGTCGCGCGGGTCCACTTGGCGCCCGCGGATGTGGGCTGCCACCTTCACTCCCGGGGCACCGCCGGCCGCGGGCACCGCGTACCAGCACAGCCCCTCGGGCGGCCATTCGATCAGCGTCGGCCACGGGACGGCCGGATCCCGCACCGCGAAGTACCGCACCTGCTGCACCGTGGCCGTCAGCCGGGGAGCCTGGGGGAGTGCCCCGGCCAGCACGCCCTGCGCCCAGGGCCCGGCCGTGATCACCGCCGCCCGCGCGGTGACCTCGCCCGCCGCGGTGCGCAGCAGCACCTGGTCGCGGCCTGCCTCGATGGCAAGCACCGGGGTCCCGGCCCGGATCGCGGCACCGTCGCGGCGGGCCAGTCGCTGCAGCGCCGCGACCGTGCGCCCGGCCAGGGAAACGCCTGAGTCCGGCTGGAACAGCATCCGCTCGCTTGGGTGGGCCGCGATGCCCGGAAAGCGCTGCTTGACCTGCGTGCCGGTAAGCCAGGCATGTGCCACACCGCACTCGGCCAGCGCCTTTGCGCAGTCCTCGGCTCCCGGGCCCGCGTCCAGGCCACCGGTCCGCACCAGCAGTTCCTCGCCCGCGTCGGCGGTCAGCCGGGCCCACGCCTCGCCCGCGCGCACCGCCATCTCGACGTAACACGGGTCGGGGTAGGAGTACCGGAAGATCCGGGTGGCACCGTGCGACGAGCCCCGGGCATGCCCCAGGGCAAACTGCTCGAACAGCAGTACCGGCACCCCGCGGGCGGCCAGCGCGCGGGCGGTAGCCGACCCGAGCAGGCCAGCCCCGACAACCGCCACCTCCACCTGCTCCACGGCGGCGACGATAGCCGGCCGGGATGTCCCCCGGGGCATGACGCCTAGCGTGCGCTGATGGCGGTGGTCACCGCGAGCACGAAGGTGGCCACGGCGGCGACGCCGTGGCCAGCCGGGATGAGCGGGGCAAGATGGCGCCGGGATTTGCGCGCGGGCGCCTGCTGCGCCGGCAGACCGGCCAGCGCCTCGTTGATGAGCCTGCTGGTCTGCGCCTCGCTGGACAGGGCCTTGGCGAGCCCCTCGTCGGTGAGCCTGTCGCCGATCGCGTTCTCTGGCGGTGCCGCGAGCATCCCGCTGACCGGCCCGGCGCCCCCCGGGCCGGCGTCGTCGGTGACCGGCGCGCCGGGCCCGGGCGGAGTCGGGTAGGGCGCCCACAGTGTCACGGTGCAGATGCCGAGCCCGATGCCGGGCATCAGCAGCCCCACACCGGTCCATGCCAGCCAGTCCAGGCCGGTCACCACATAGCTGACCCAGGCCACGAAGCCGAGGGCGCCGAAGCCGAGATGGGTGAAGATCACCGCCGGGGGCAGGCCGTCACTGCGGGCGCGCTGGTGCCCGGGGCCGCCGTGGTACACCCAGGTGCCGAACATATAGATCCCGGCGGCGCCGGCGATGAGCCAGGTGACGAGCGTGGCGATGGCGAGCACGGAACCACATCCCGCCCAGGCGTGGAGGAACCATGGGCGCGCTCGTAGCTTATCCGCCAGGGCTCGCGGCGGGTAGGCCCGGCGGCCTGCCGCGGCACCGCGCGCCACGGCAGGCCGCCGGGCCGTCACAACCCCTGGACCACGACCGGTGTGCCGCTGTCGGCCGTCCCTCCGTCGCCCAGCTCGCCCTCGTGGTTGTTGCCCCAGCACTCGGGCACCTGGCTGCTGTTGAGGGAGCAACTGGTCGCCCCCCTGATGGTGCCGATCGAGGCGCCGTTGGAGGTGAAGCCCGACACCGCGACGGGAGTCGTGCTGATGCCGCCGATCGAGCCGTCGCCCAGCTGGCCGCTGGAGTTGTCACCCCAGCATTCGACCTGGCCGGTGAACAGCGTCGCGCAGGCAGCGGCGCCACCCCCGCCGATGGCCACCACGCCGCCGGTGAGGCCGCTGACCTGAACAGGCGATGTGCTGTTGGTCGTGGACCCGTTGCCGAGCTCGCCGGAGCTGTTGTCGCCCCAGCACCGCAGCCCGGTCGCCAGCCCGCCGAGGCGGACCAGGGCACAGCCGCCGTAGGCCGCCGACACCTGGGACACCCCGCCGGCCGGCAGGTTTTTGACACCGACGGCCGAGGTGTGTGTGGTCGTCAGGGCGCTGCCGTCTCCGACCATCTGGCCCCAGCAGGCAGCACTCAGGCTGGCGGTCACGGCACAGCTGGTGAATATCCCCGCCGAGACGGCGCTGGCCGTGTGCGGCGGCCCGGGCAGCCCGACCGTGGGTGTGGGGATGGCCCGGTCCAGGCTGGACCCGTTGCCGAGGTTGCCGTAGAAGCCCTGGCCCCAGCACTGGACCAGCCCGGAGACCATCACCACGCAGGCATGGTTGGTCCCGGCCGCGATCTGCTGCGGGCCGCTGGTCCCCCCGCCGCGCAGAGGACTGCCCGGGCCGGCCATCGCCTGAGAGCGGAGCCATGCTTGTTGACGTTTGGATGAAGCGCTCTCATATCGGTCCTCCCTGGTGCGGGCGTGCCTCAGCGCGGGCATGCCTCAGAAGGTAGGGCCGGGAGCCGGGCCGTCGCGTCGGGCGAAACCCTATGCTTCAGGGGTTTTCCGCCCGGCCCCGGAGACGAGGCCGTGCGCGATTTCGGTGCGCGAGCGGATGCCGAGCTTGCCGTAGACGCGGGACAGGTTGGCTTCCACGGTCTTGTGCGACAGGAACAGCCGGGTCGCGATCTCATGGTTGCGCAGCCCCGACGCGGCAAGTTCGGCGATGCGCCGTTCGGTGGGGGTCAGTTGTTCGCGGCTTCCGCGCCGGCCCTGGGCGCGGCCAAGCTCCTCACGGGCCACCGCGGCCCACAGCGGCGTGCCCGCCGCATCGAACGCCTCCGCCGCCCGGGCCAGGCATTCCTGCGCCCGGTGCCGCTCGTTGCGGCGCCGGAGCAGCCGCCCGAGTGCCAGCAGCGTCCGGCCCAGCTCGAATGGCATGTCCAGCGCCTGGTGTGCCGCCAGGGCCCGCTGGTAGTCGGCCAGGGCCTGGCCGAGGTCGCCCCTGGCCGCGTGGAGCAGCCCGCGGGAGCGCGCCGAGACGGCCAGGATCCACGGCCGGGGCAAGGCGCTGGCCCGCTCCTCCATCCGCTGCACCAGCGTCTCGGCGCGGCCGAGGTCCCCGAGGCCGATGACGGCCTCGGCATGGTCGGGGTGGAACCGGTTGCTGGCGGGCTCCCGGTTGTGTGCCAGTTCTTCGATCTGCTGCGCCCGGGTGAGCTGCCGGTCGGCCTCGGCGAGGTCTCCGGCCGACAGAGCCACCAGGGCAAGCACGGCTCTTGCCATGCCTTCCAGGATGTCGTCCGGGTGCGTGCCGAGCCGGTCCAGGATCTGCTCGCACGCTGCCCGCGCCTGGGTGAGCTCACCCGCATAGGCGCACAGGTAGCCCTGCGCGCACAGGGCCATGTGCAGGTAGGTCTCCTGCTCGGTCTGCTCGGCGAGGTCCAGGGCCTCGCTCACCAGCAGCCGCGCCCGGTCCATGTGCCCGGTCATCACCTCCAGCCGGGCCAGGTGGGTCAGCACGCCGCTGACGGTGGCCTCGTCGCCCTGCTCGCGGAACGCGCGGAGGATGTCCTCGAACCGCTGCCTGGCGGTGCCGAAGTCATCGAAGTTGCGTGCCCAGAACGCGGGAACCGTGCTCATCTCCCACGCGGCCAGGTCACGCTGCAGCGCCATCCCCTTCTCGATCGCGGCATGGTCGGCCCCACGGCCGGAGTACAGCTTGAACAAGGCCAGGTTGTGCAGGGCGAAGCAGTAAAGAATGGGATCCTCGTGCTCGTCGAGCAGCGCCAGCGCCGCTTCGCCGTGCTCCACGGAGATGTCCGCGTCATCCGCCTGCGACGAGATCCGGCTGTGGATCTTGGCCCGCAGTGCCCGGATCTCCGCCTCGCCGAGCGCCTGGGACATCAGGGCCAGGCCCTGCTCCGACTCGCCCTGTACCCACAGCAGGCTGCCCAGTTCGAGCAGCACCCGGGCCCGGTCCTCGCCCGCGGGAAGCGCGGCCAGGGACCGTTCCAGCTCGTGGCGGGCGCCCGTCGGGTCGCCGGCGAAATAGCGCCGCTCGGCGAGTTCGGTCTCCCGGCGGACCAGGGCGGCGGTGTCGCCCGGCGGCGTCAGGTTGCGGGCCAGTTCGGTCAGCTCCACGGCCACGTCGGCGGCTCCGTGCGCGGCGGCCGCGGCGGCGGCCTCGTCCAGGGCGGCGGCGGTGGCCTCGTCGGGACCGTCGGCCGCCAGGGCCAGATGGCGGGCGCGCTCCTGCGGGCTGGCCGCCCGTTCCGCGAGGTCGCGGTGCAGCCTGCGGCGGCTGGCCTCCGGGAGTGAGGAGTGCAGGGCCGACGCGAACAGGGGATGGGTGAACTCGGCCCGGCCACCGGGGCGCACCCGGACGATGCCCGCCACCTCCGCCGGAGCCAGCGCGTCCAGGTCCAGGTCGGCGGTGGACGGCCGGGCCATTGCTGCCACTCTGGCCAGCACGTCCCTGGTGGCCTGGGGCAGCCGCTGCAGGCGCAGCAGGGCCAGGTCGCGGTGGTCGCCGGGGATGGGCAGCGGCTGGCTCGGCGGCGGCACGCCGAGGCGCTGCACCTCGCGGCCGATCTCCAGGGCGTAGAACGGGTTGCCGCCCGCGGCCCGGTGGACCCGGACCAGCACCGGCCGGGCGAACGACGAGCCGAGCGTGCGGGCGAACATCTGGTGGATCGCTGCCACGCTGAGCGGCCCGACCTCGATGCGGGTGATCGTCTGCCGGTCCAGCGACGCCGCCACCGCGGCGAACGCGCCGGTCCGCTGGCCGGTGGGCCCCTCGGTGCGCACGGCCGTCACCAGCCGCAGCTGCCGGTCGTCCAGCCGCCGCAGGGCGAAGCCCAGGGCCCTGGCCGAGGCCGGGTCCAGCCACTGGGCGTCGTCCACGGCGAGCATCAGCGGGCCGTCGCTCTCGATCAGCCCGAGCAGGGCGGTCAGGCCGGTGCCGACGGCGCGGGGATCGAGGTCGATGCCGCCGGCCTCCTCGCG
>DASXKD010000121.1:0-2495 GCA_036497045.1 Streptosporangiaceae bacterium
TCGGTGTTGGCCATCGCATGCACCGCGGTGAACCCGCCCAGCGCGGCTGCCAGGGTGCCGGACTCGATGGTCTCGGCGTCCTCCCGGCCCGGTTCGCGCAGGTGGGTGTGCAGGTCCACGAGCCCGGGCAAGGCGATAAGCCCGGACGCGTCGAGCACCTGCGCGCCGCGCGGTGCCGTGGCTCCGGGCCCGATCCCGGTGATCGCTGCGCCCGCGACGGTGATGTCGGCGGGCTCGCCGCCCAGCGGCCGCGCTCCCTTGATGACCCAGGTCGTGCTTTCCGCGGTCACTGGGCCACCTCCAGCCCGCCGAGCAGCAGGTACAGCACGGCCATCCGGACACTGACACCGTTGGCGACCTGCTCGACGATCGTGGACCTGGGCGAGTCGGCGACTTCGGCCGCGATTTCGACTCCCCGGTTCATCGGGCCGGGATGCATCACGATCGCATCCTCGGGAAGCTGCCGCAGCCGGGCGGTGTCCAGCCCGTAGCGGCGGCTGTACTCGCGCACGCTGGGGAAGTAGGCGGCGTTCATCCGTTCCAGCTGGATTCGCAGCATCATCACCACGTCGCTCTTGGGCAGCGCCGCGTCGAGGTCATAACTCACCGAGCACGGCCAGTCGTCCATCGCCACGGGCAGCAGGGTGGGCGGTGCCACGAGCGCGACCTCGGCCCCGAGCAGGTGCAGCAGCCAGACGTTGGACCGGGCGACCCGGCTGTGCAGCACGTCGCCCACGATCGTGACCCGCAGCCCGTCCAGCGCCTCGCCGCCGCCCCGGGCGAACCTGCGCCGGATCGTGAACGCGTCAAGCAGCGCCTGGGTCGGATGCTCGTGGGAGCCGTCCCCAGCGTTGATCACACTGCCCCGCACCCAGCCCGCCAGCCGGTGCGGCGCGCCCGAGGCGCAGTGCCTGACGACCACGGCGTCGGAGCCCATGGCCTCCAGCGTGAGCGCGGTGTCCTTGAGGCTTTCCCCCTTGGCCACGCTCGAGCCCTTGACGGCGAAGTTGATCACATCGGCCGACAGCCGCTTGGCGGCGGCCTCGAAGGAGATCCGGGTCCTGGTGGAATCCTCGAAGAACAGGTTCACCACGGTGCGCCCGCGCAGCGTGGGCAGCTTCTTGATGGGCCGGTCCGCTACCCGGGCCAGTTCCTCGGCGGTGTCCAATATCAGCAGCGCGTCCTGCTTGCTCAGGTCGGCGGCCGAGAGTAGGTGCCGGTTCACCGTCTCCTCCCGGTGACTCCGCCCCGCCGGGGCCGTTCCGCGGCGCCGACCGGTTCGAGCAGTACCGCGTCCTCTCCGTCGGTCTCGGCGAGCAGGACCCTGACCACCTCCTGCTGTGAGGTCGGCAGGTTCTTGCCCACGTAGTCGGCCCGGATCGGCAGCTCGCGGTGCCCGCGGTCGACCAGCACGGCCAGTTGCACGCCGAGCGGGCGGCCCAGATCGTTGAGGGCGTCCAGGGCCGCGCGCACGGTCCGCCCGGAGTAGAGGACGTCATCCACCAGGATCACGGTCTTGCCGTCGATGCCCTCGGCGGGTACCTCGGTGGGGCCGAGCCGCCGGGCCGGGCGCAGCCGCAGGTCGTCGCGGTACATCGTGATGTCGAGGGAGCCGTGCGGCACCGGCCTGCCCTCCACCTGGGTGATCCGCGCGGCCATGCGCCCGGCCAGCGGGACACCGCGGGTGGGGATGCCCAGGAGCACGACCTGTTCGGCTCCCCTGGTCCGCTCGATGATCTCGTGCGCGATCCTGGTCAGCGCGCGGTTGATCTCCGCCGCTTCCAGGACGGTCTTGGGAGCCTGTGGGCCGGGTGCGGGGGGGCCGCCTGCCGGGCCTTGAGCGGTGACGCTGTCACCGGGAGTGCCGGGCTTTCCGCCGGCCGGGTGCGCAGCATGCGCCACGAGGACCTCCTTTCCCGCCTCACGGGACGGGCCTTTAAAGGACGCCAGTTCGGACTCACCGTACCAGTCGGGCGGTTCACCACCAGGGACCGCCGCGCCCAGGTGCTGCCGGGCGGCCAGGTGCTGCCGGGCGGCCAGGTGCTGCCGTGCGCCCAGGTGCTGCCGGGCGCCCAGGTGCTGCCGGGCGCCCAGGTGCTGCCGGGCGCCCAGGTGCTGCCGGGCGCCCAGGTGCTGCCGGGCGGGCACGATCTGCGCGTTACGGTATGTGACCTGCCTCACCGTGACCTGGCGGGCCGCCCACGGTGGCGCCGGCGGGGCGTATCCGCCGGTCCAACCGCCCAGACCCCCGTGGGCGTCAGGGCTCCCGGCCACTGATCGGCGCGCCGGAAGCTTCGAGGGAGGTCCGCGCAACGCGCGTAAGTTCACCTACTTTTCGCCATTCGGCTTGACCTCGTCGTGGTTGCGGCCTACCGTCACTGTCCGTAACCATCACTCAAAGCGACGACTGGCCAGGGGGCCGAGATCATGCCATCCGAGTACGCCAAGACGCTCGGTGCGCGCTTGCGCGCCATCCGTACCCAGCAGGGTTTGTC
>DASXKD010000122.1:0-4066 GCA_036497045.1 Streptosporangiaceae bacterium
GCCCTGCCGCGCCGTCCTGCTGCGCAGGGGCCATCGGGCCTGAATTCCCCGGCACCGGGCCGCAGCGGGCTGGGGGCGCTTCCCCGGGGATTCTCCCGGTATCACGACCCGACCGGGTTCTCGATCGGCATGCCGGAAAACTGGCGGATCTCCCACCAGGGGCACCTGGTCTACATACAAGATCCCAACAGCGGCAGGTTCCTGATCATCGATCAGACCACACATCCCAAGCCCAACCCGCTGGCCGACTGGCGACAGCAGGAAGCCGCCCGCATCAGCACGTTTCCGGGCTATCACCGGATCCGCCTCCAGGCGGTGCGCTACGCCCAGGCCGAACGGGCAGCCGACTGGGAGTTCACCTACGACGACAACGGCCAGCTCACCCAGGTACTCAACCGCAACATCCTGGCCAACGCCCATCATGCTTACGCCCTGTACTGGTCCACCCCGGCCAGCGAATGGCAGACGAGCTACCACTACTTCCGGGCCTTCGCCGCCACCTTCCGCCCCGCAGAGAACCACCCAAAAAGCTGACATTGCGGATCCTCCACCGCTCAAACCCCGGGCGACACGCTAGTAGCGGCTGCCTCCACGGGCTGGCAGGCGCCGCGGCCGAACCTGGAAAAGACTGCCTCCAGGCAGGGAATGCATCCCGCCGATCAGCGGCAGACAGGACGTGTCTGCGCACCACGGCGATGGATGTTTTATGCAAGAGCAAACTGGCCAACCCGATCACTGGATCAAAGCTGAGATCGTTAGAGCGCCGGCGAGGTGGCGACCCTATCCCCCCGCGCACGTATCCGCCCAACTGTTCTGTACGTCAGCAGCCCACTCGGCGTAGGTATTGCGGTCCGCCCATACCTGGGCTGTCGGGGGGCAGCGGAGCTTGCCTTCGATCGGCGAACCCGGTAAGGGCGGAGACGGGTTGCAACATGTTGCGGGGTGCTTGCCTGGACCGGCCGGGCCGGTGGCGTTCCGGTGGATTCACGTGGACTGCTCGTCTGGCTGGGTGAGGGGGGCGCCGAGGGCGCTGAGTGCGGTGGTGGTGATGATCTCGATGTAGCGGCCGGGCGGGATCTGGGCGTCGGTCACCAGGTCGTCCCAGACGTGGAACGAGGTCAGTTCCGAGAGCAGGGCTGCCGCCTCGGCGGTGGTCCAGGCCGGGTGGAGCCGCCTTTCGTCGCGCAGCCGCTGGATGATGGACAGGGCTCCGCGCCTGCGGTTGCTGGTCCGGTCACGCCATGCGGCTGCCGCGGATGGGTCGGTGTGCCGGGTGCTGTCCAGGGCCCGGGCGATGGCCGCGATTTTAGGGTTGTGCCAGGTCTGCATGTGGGCCCAGGCCCGGATCATGCCGGCGGCGTCGCCGGCCGCCTGGACCGCGGCGATGCCGGCCTGGAGCTGTTCCCGGTCATCGAGGTGCGCGACCAGTGCCTGGAGGAGCTCGGCGTGGTCGGCGAAGTGAAGGTACAGCGCCTGCCGTGAGATGCCCGCCGCGCGGGCGATCGCCGACATGGTGGGGACGGCATTGCCCTGCTTTTCCAGGAGCTGGCGGGCGGCGTCCAGGATCCGGTCCCTCGTGCTTGACACCTGTCAAGGATAGCGCCTATCGTCGTGCTTGACACCTGTCAAGCACGGAGGGGATGCCGCCCTCCGGCCCGCCACAGCCACTCCAGGAGATCTCATGAACCAGCCAGCAGCACCGTATGTGCTCACCCAGGGCCAGGCTCGCAGCCACCCGGGCACCTTTCCGCCGGTCAAGGCGGGGGCGGCGGACACCGGCGGCCTGCTCACGGTCAGTGAGGGGGTGCTGGGGCCCGGGGCGCCGGGGCCGCCGCTGCACCTCCACGAGGACACCGACGAGTGCTTCTACGTGGCCGAAGGCCGCCTGCTGATCCAGGTCGGCGAAGACCGCCACGAGCTGGGCCCGGGCGGTTTCGCGTGGGTGCCCAGACAGGTCCCGCACACCTTCGCCAATGTCTCCGCCAGCCCGGTGCGCCTGCTCGGGATAGCCGTGCCTGGCGGGATCGAGGAACTGTTCGCCGAGCAGACCGCCTACTTCGCCCGGTTGCAGGGGCCACCGGACCCGGCGGAACTCGCCGCCATCGGCGCCAGGCACGGCGGCCGGCTGCTCGGCCCGCCGATCAGCGGGTGAGAGCGGAGCGGGGGAACAGGGCCAGACTACGACCGGGCATGGCAGTGATCACGGGGGGCGCGGCCTGGCGCTGGTGGCCGGGGGGACAGCGGCGAGCGCGGCGATCGCCGCCGGGCGGCCCGCCGGCTGGGAGCGTCGTGCATGGCTGCTGCACCAACCGCCGCCGGTGGTCGCCAGCACCACGACGACGCCGATCGAGTACGGACGCGGCGAGAGATGAGTTACGTCCGCTCGCGGCGATTCGTCCATGGATGCACGCTTGTTCCTCCGTGTACGCCGCGGCTGAACCGGCACTGAACACCAAGTCGGCCTCCTGTCACATCGGCGGGTCTGGACGGTCACTTCTATGACCGGCAACGACAAGAGAATGTGACCGATGGACGAACATGACGTGCTCGCGGCAGCGATGGCAGGTACTGACCGCTCTCTCACGGGTCATTATGTAGTCGGAGAGCGAGAGCTCTTGGAGATGCCGGCGTCATGCCGGGCGTGGGCTTGGGAGGCGGTGTGACCGGTCCGGACGCCGGGCTTGTGGTGCGCGATGTCATGGTCCGGGCCGTGGTGGTTCCGTTGCGGCGCCCATTGGCTACCAAGGTGGGAGATTTCCTGCGCTGGCCCCTGCTGCTGATTGATGTCAGCACCGAGCAGGGCATCGTCGGCCGCAGCTATCTGGCTCCTTACCTGGACCTGGCGGCCGCCGTGCTGCTTCCGGCGATCCGTGATCTTGGCGCTGGGTTGCGGGGGCGGCCGGTCACACCGGCTGCTGCTTACCGGGAGGCTCGCAGGTGGTTCGGTCTGGCCGGATATCAGGGCCTGGCTCTGGCAGCGGTGGCCGGGCTTGACATTGCGCTGTGGGATGCGCTGGCCAAGTCGGCTGGGCTGCCGCTGGCGCGGCTGCTTGGCGGGTCCATGGAACCGGTGCCGGCCTACAACAGCAACGGCTTGGGGCTTATCCCGCCTGCCGCCGCCGGCGATGAAGCGCTGGAGTTGCTTGCTGAGGGCGGGTTCACCGCGTTGAAGGTGCGTGTTGGGCGCACCGCTGCTGCGGACGACGTCGCCGCGGTCCGGCGGGTCAGGGAAGCGGTCGGCGACTCGGTCGTGCTGGTCGCTGACTACAACCAGGGACTGGACCTGGGTGAGGCACTGGGGCGCTGCCGCGCGCTGGACACCGAGGGCCTTGCCTGGATCGAAGAACCATTGCGCTACGACGACCTCGATAGCCATGCCCGGCTCGCTCGTGACATCCGCACGCCGGTCATGCTCGGGGAGAACTTCTACGGTCCGCGCGCCATGCATCAGGCCATCCAGGCGCAGGCCTGCGACCTGGTGATGCCCGACTTGATGCGGATCGGCGGTGTGACCGGCTTTCTGCAGGCGGCCGCGATCGCCGATGTCGCCGGCATCCCGATGTCATCCCATCTGTACCCGGAGGTCTCTGGCCACCTGCTGCGCGTCACCCCGACCCGGCACTGGCTGGAATGGCAGGACTGGGCACACCCGGTGCTGGCCCACCCGTTCGAGGTCCGCTCCGGCGAACTGCACCTGCCAGATGTCCCCGGCAACGGCCTGGAATGGGACAACGATGCTGTCGCCCACCATCAGATAGAACTCTGACTGACCAACGACCAGGCTCTCCGCCTGACACTAGATCCGCCTGATGGCGTCCGTCATGGCCCGCCTTCGTGGCCGGCGCTCCGCTGCTGGGCGAAGTCCTTGCTGCGGATGGTGGCCAGGGAGACCACGGCCGACACCAGCGCGATCATCGCCGCGACCAGCAGGATGCGGTTCAGGCCGGTGGTGAAGGCGGCGCGGGTGATCGTTCCCGCGACCTGCCTGGCGGGCGCGGGCAGCCGTGCGATCGCGTTACCGATCTGCCCGGACTGGACCGCGCCGGCGATCTGCGGTCCCTGGGCG
>DASXKD010000123.1:0-3255 GCA_036497045.1 Streptosporangiaceae bacterium
GGCCGCCTCGAGCGCAGCCAGGATCGCCGCCGCGAACCACGACTCCGGCGACGAGACCGTAAGCAAGACCAGTCCCGCCAGCCACCCCGATGGTGCCCAGTGCACGCCGAACCACGCGAACGGCAGGTAGGTCAGCGCCGCTTGCACGGCAAGCAGCGGGTACCGGTGCCGTAGCCACAGCGGCCTGGTCGCCGGAATCACGTACAGCAACGGCAGGACGGCCAGCGCCGCGATCATCGGTACCTCGCCGAGCCCGCCGCTGGCGATGCCGTAACCCGCTTCGGAGACCGCGATCAGGCACATGACCACGGTGACCAGCGCCGTCGCCCGCCGTATCGCCGGCTCGTCGGCCATGCTTGCCGTCCTCAGGTAGGCCGTCCTGGCCAAGGTCGTCACGCCGTCGCCCAGCTGTCCTCTGCTGCCACGCCGTCAGGCTAATGGCGGGTATAAGCGCCGGACAAGGCAATACACCCGCGACGTGCATTTTGCACGTCCGGCGCGTCGGAAGCTCACGCCCAACCCCTGGGCGGCGCACGTCAAGTGGGCATCTGCGGCACTGCTCTGGCCACCCGGCGGCGGCGGAAACTCAAATCGCGACCGGGGCAAGGCGCCCGGTCACCACAGCACGATTAGCGATTATTGAGGAGTTCCGCGATGAGCCAACAGGAAAGCGCGACGCGGCACGGGGCGTCGGCAACCCCTGTCAGTCCTCCGCGGCACCGGGCACGCCCGCCGGCCGTAGAGGCGATCGCCGGGTGGAGCACCCGGCACCGCAAGACCGCCATCTTCGGCTGGCTCGCGCTGGTCGCCGTGGCCTACGTCATCATGCAGTTGCTCGGTTCCGCCAACACGCAGCAGAACGACGTCGGCCAGGCGGGGCAGGCCGAGCAGACACTGCAGCGCCTTGGCGTGGTGACCCCGTCGGACGAGGCGGTGCTGATCCAGGCCCGCACCCCGGGTGCCACGTTCGCGTCCGATCCCGCGATGCGCCAGGCCGCCAGCCAGGTGGTAAGCGCGCTGTCCGGGCTGCCGGGCGCGGCGGCCGGGATCCAGTCGCCGCTGAGTCCCGGCGGGCAGTCGCTGGTCTCCGCCAACGGCCGCAGCGCCCTCGTCACCTTCACCGTCCCCGGGCCGTCCGCGAACGTGGACACCGCGGTCACCCCCGCGCTGTCCGCGGTGGCCAAGGTACAGGCCGGCCACCCAGACCTGCTGGTGGCCGAGGCCGGCGACGCCAGCCTCGGGCAGGCGATCAATAACCAGCTCAGCAGCGACTTCGGCAAGGCGACCACGATCTCACTGCCGGTCACCCTCATCCTGCTGATCGCCGTGTTCGGCACGCTGGTCGCCGCGAGCATCCCGGTGCTGCTCGCCCTCACCTCTGCGCTCACCGCGACCTGGCTGCTGGCCATCCCGGGGCACTGGCTGCCCGTCGGTGACCAGACCTCCACGGTGGTGCTGCTCATCGGCATGGCGGTCGGCGTCGACTACTCGCTGTTCTTCCTGCGCCGCCAGCGCGAGGAGCGGGCACGCGGCGTGCCGGTGAGCGAGGCGCTCACCACCGCCGCCCGCACGTCCGGCCGGTCGATCCTAGTATCCGGCCTGACCGTCATGGCGGCGCTGGCCGGGCTGTTCCTGACCGGCTACTCGCTTTACACCGGGATGGCGTTCGGGGCCATTATCGTGGTCGGTATCGCCGTCACGGGCTCGCTGACCGTGCTGCCCGCGCTGCTGTCCTTGCTCGGGGACCGGGTAGACAAGGGGCGCATCCCGTTCATCGGCCGCAAGCGCGCGGCGGCGGCCCCGTCCCGGACATGGGCCGCCTTGATCCGCGGGGTGGTCCGCCGCCCGCTGCTGTGGGGCGGCGTGGCCACGATCGTGATGCTGGCCATCGCCGCGCCGGCGCTGGGCCTCCGCCTCGCCTTCCCGGCGATCGACGCCCCGGCGGGCCTGCCCGTGGTGTCCACGACCGAGGCGATCCAGGCGGCCTTCCCGCAGAGCCCCACGCCCGCCGAGGTGGTCGTCACCGGCCAGGATCTCACCGGCCCCGCCGTCACCAGCGCGATCACCGACCTGGGCAAGCTGGCCGCTGCGGGCGGCCCGATCCGTGAGCCGGTCACCGCCGGCGCCGTCGCCGACGGCCGGGCGCTGATCGTCAGCGTCCCGCTCGCGGGCAACGGCGACGACGCCACGTCCTACAACGCGCTGGACACGCTGCGCGACCGGATCCTGCCCGAGACCCTCGGCCGGGCCGGGGTCAGCTACGCGGTGACCGGCGACACGGCCGCATACCACGACGACGCCGCCCAGCTGAGCGGGCGCACACCGCTGGTGCTGGCCGTGGTCGCGGCGGTCGCCTTCTGCCTGCTGCTGCTCGCCTTCGGGTCGGTGGTCCTGCCGCTGGTCTCGATCGCGCTCAACTTCCTGTCCGTCTCCGCCGCCTACGGGCTGATCACCTGGATCTTCCAGGGTGGCAGGTTCCAGGGACTGCTCGGCTACACGGGCTTCGGCGCGATCACCCCCTGGGTGCCGCTGTTCCTGTTCACGTTCCTGTTCGGCATCTCGATGGACTACCACGTCTTCATCCTGAGCAGGATCAGGGAACTGCGGCGGGGCGGCGCGACCACGGCCAGCGCCGTCACGGCCGGCATCGCGAGCAGCGCCGGCGTCGTCACCAGCGCGGCGATCGTCATGGTGGCGGTGTTCTCCATCTTCATCGGCCTGTCGCTTGTTGAGCTGAAGATGCTCGGTGTCGGTCTCGCGGTCGCCGTCCTGCTCGACGCCACGATCGTCCGCGGCGTCCTGCTCCCCGCGGTCATGACCCTGCTCGGCGACCGGTGCTGGTACCTGCCCCGCTGGCTGTCCTGGCTTCCCGGCCGTACCAGCGCAGACCCCGCCCCCGCCCCTGTCCCCGCCCGGACCGCCTAACCCGGAAACAACCAGCCTCCTCGGGCGGGTTCGCGTTCCACGCTCCGGCCGGCCGCCTCATGGCGGCCGGCCAGAAGCGTTACCACCGGATCCTGGCGTGCATTTTGCACATCCGGCGGGTGGGAGGCCCATGCCCGATCCCTGGGCGGTCCATGCCAGAAGGGTAGCTGCGGCACTGCCGGGCCCGGCCCCCCACGGCGGAAACTCGGACCATGACCAGGGCAAATGTCCCGAAGCTACAAAGGAGAAAGTGATGAATGGAACGATCACGACGGACGCGATGTCAAACGTTCAGCCCCGCGCCGGGAACTGGGCCACCAGGCAATGCCA
>DASXKD010000124.1:0-23619 GCA_036497045.1 Streptosporangiaceae bacterium
GCGCCAGCAACTCGGCGAGGAGCAGGAAAAGCTCGAACACACCCTGGCGGCACTGCAGCAGCGGGTGAACAACTTCCGCACCCAGAAGGAGGTGCTGAAGGCGCAGTACAGCGCGGCGAAGGCGCAGAGCGCGATCAGCGAGACCGCTACGGGCATCTCCACGTCGTTCGGCGACACCGGCGCGGACATCCAGCGGGCCACGGACAAGATCGCCAACATGCAGGCCCACGCCGAGGCCGTGGACGAACTGCTGCAGTCCGGCGTGCTCGAAGACGTCGGCGGGAACACCGACGAAATCCAGCAGGAGCTGGACGAGGCCGGGACCAACGCACAGGTGGACTCCGAACTCGCCGCGCTCAAGGCGGAGATCGCCGGCTCGGCGCCGCCCCCGGAGATCACCGCGGGCTGAGCGCCCCGTCCCGGCGCGTCAGCCGGCCAGGCTCTGATAGACGCCGTCGACCACGGCCATCTTGCGCGGGTCGTCGACCAGGTTCATCCCCATCCGGTTCATCACATAGGCGAACGCCACACCGGCCTCGGGATCGGCGCCCACGGCCGACCCGCCGAAGCCGTCGTGGCCGAACGCGGCCGGGTTGGGCCCGTAGTGGTGCTCGGTGCCGGACAGCCCGTAACCGAGCCCGAACTCGATCGGGAAGCCCAGTACCAGGTCGGTGTACCGGCCCTGGCCGGTGCGTGCCTTCGTCAGGGTGGGCGCGGAGACCAGCCGGCCCGAGCCGTCCGCCACTGCACCGAAGATCGTGGCCAGGCCGAGCGCGGTCGCGTGCCCGTTCGCGGCCGGTATCTCCGCCATCCGCCAGCCAGGTTCGTTGGCCTCGTCACCGGTCAGTGCCGGGTTGAGCAGCGCGGCCAGCGCGGCGGGATGCGCGTTGGCGTACGCCAGGGCAAGCTGCGCCTGCTCGTCCTCGGACGGCCGTACGCCCTGCAGGTCAGCGCACCGGCCCAGGTCCGCCGCGGCGAGCCCGAGGTGGAAGTCGGCGCTCAGCGGCCCGGCGATCTCGGCCGCGATCAGCTGCCCGCAGCTCTGCCCGGCGATCCGCCGGATCACCTCGCCGACCAGGTAGCCGAAGGTAATGGCCTGATACCCGCTGGCCGTGCCCGGCGGGAACAGCGGCTCCTGCGCGGCGAGCAGGCCGGTGATCTTCTCCCAGTCGTAGTAGTCCGTGACGCTGGCCGGCACCGCCAGGCCGGTCAGGCCGGACTGGTGGCTCATGATCAAGCGGACCGGTATCTCGCCCTTGCCGGCCTGGCCGAACTCCGGCCAGTACCGGGCGACGGGCGCGTCAGGATCCAGTTCGCCCCGGTCCATCAGCAGGTGCGCGGACAGCGACGTCACTGCCTTCGTGGTGGACCACACGTTCGTCAGCGTGTCCTGTTGCCATGGCCGGGTCCGGGCCGGGTCGGCCCAGCCGGCCCACAGGTTCACCACCGGCCTGCCGGCGGCCACCACCGCGACGCTGGCGCCGATCTCGCCGCGCTCGGCGAAGTTCGCCGCGAACGCCTCGCGCACCGGCTCGAAGCCAGGCTCGCAAGTCCCGTGCATCTCGTCCGTCGCGTCGCTCATGCGCCCTCCCGGATCGTGGCCCGCGGGCACCTCGCGCCCGTCCGGACACGGTATACCCGGCACTATGTGCTTGCTCCCCAGTGTGATCATGGGCAAGCGTGCTGGTCATCGACCGAGCGGCACATCATGTACCAGCGCCTCACGTCTGGCGTAGCGGCCGCGGGTTAGACTCCGCGCGTGTCCACGCATCCCGCCCGCCGCCTGTGGGTGGCCCTGGAAACGCTGCACGACGTCACCTACTTCGCCGGTGCCGTCCGGCCCGCGGGGATCGAACTGGGCCTCAAGGGCTTCTGGATGACCTACTTCGCCTGGCGCGCCGCGCCGCTCGGGCCGGTCCCGGCTGCCCCGGTCGTGGCCATGTTCGCTGGATTCCACCCGGGCACCGTCGCCAGGGCGCTGCCGGACGCGTGGTCGCGCACCACGCCGCAGGCGTGCCTTGAGGCGCGCGCCGCGGTCAGTACCGCCGCGCTGCGGGAGGCGGGGGCGGACCCGGAGGCCTGCGGCCAGGCGGCCGCGGTGCTCGGACCGGTCGCCGCCGCCGCGGATCCGACCGGCCGGCCCCTGGGCGCGGCCAATGCCGCCCTGGAACTGCCCGGCGATCCGCTGGGCCGGCTCTGGCAACTGGCCACCACGCTGCGCGAGCACCGCGGCGACGGGCACATCGCGGCACTGGTCACCGAGGGCATCGCCGGGCCGCAGGCGCACCTGCTGCAGGCCGCGGCCGGCCGGTTTTCGCAGGCGGTGATCCAGCGGGCGCGCATCGGCTGGTCGGACGAGGAGTGGGCGGCACAGGCGGACGCGCTGCGCGGCCGCGGCCTGCTCGGCGGTGGCCCAGAACTCACGCTCACCGCGGCGGGCCGCACCCTGCTCGACTCGGTCGAGGCGCGCACCGATGAGCTGGCCTGGAGCGGCGGGCTGGCAGCGCTCGGCGAGCACGGCGTCGGACAGGTGCTCACCCTGCTCCGGCCCTCGGTACGCGCGGTGGCCGCATCCGGGATGCTGCCCGAGATCAACCCGACCGGGCTGCCCGGCCCCGGTTAGGTGGTGGTGTCCCGGGCGGACTCACGGACCCCGCGCACCGTGATCAGCACCAGCCCGGTGACGAAGACCAGACAGGCGCAGATCGCCCCGCCGCGGTCCAGTGGCGGCCTGGCCGGCCAGACCCACGGCGTGGTCAGCCTGTCGGCCAGTGCGGACTCGGCGAGCACCCAGTACGCCAAGGGCCCGGTCCAGGCCAGCATCCCGCCCAGCACGACCGCGCACAGCAGGCCGACTCCGGTGATCCCGGCGACGTTACGGGCCATGGCGGCGAACCCGCCGGGCAGTTCGCCCCCGGTGGATCCGAGGGCCAGCGCGCCGATCGCCGCCGCGGTCAGCGCCACGGTCACGCCCAGCCTGAGGTACGGCAGCCAGCGGCCGGTGGCCCGCTCCGGCTCGCCGAACGGGCCGTAGGTGGTCGCCGCGATGACCGCGGCGGCCCCGGCCTCGGTCACCAGGGGGAACATCACCTGCGCGGCAGCCCCGCCGGCCACGTTCCAGTGCCAGTGCAGTGCCGCCCAGAGCAGCGCGCCGCACCCGGCCAGCAGCGCCAGCGCGGCCGGGGCCCGGCGGCTAACCAGGTAAAGCCACACCAGCCGCAGCCACGCTGGGCCCGGGCGGGCCGCCGGAGCGGGCACGGCTCCGGGCGCGGCCCGGTGCACCCCAGCGGCGGTCATGGCAGTTGTCCCAGGGAGATCTGGCCGGCCCGCAGCGCGCCCAGGTGGGTGGCGAGCCAGGCGTGCCGGGCGCCGGGCGGCAGCGCGGCCAGCCGTTGGGCCGCGGCGGCCACAGGCGGGGGGTAATGGGCCGGCGTGTGCGGTCCTCCGCCGGGGAGCGGCCAGGGTGAGTTGCCCAGGGCGTTCGGCTGCGCGGCCAGCGGAATCCCGGCGTGCTGGAGCAATGCCGCCTCGACGGCCACCTGGGCCGGGTTGCCGAAGGCGCTCCTTGGAGTCACGAGCGCATGCACCACCTCGACCTTTATCTGGTCGATGAACCCGGCGTTGTACGACCCGAAGGAGCCCGGCAGAGCGATCGCGCCGGTAGGCATGGACAGCACCGGCGGGCTGCCGCCGAGCGTCACGATCTGGCCCGTCCAGCCCTGGACGGGATGCTGCTGACCGGCCGCGAACTGCGCGGCGATCTGGGTGGCGCGGACCGGCGCGCCGGGCAGCCCGGCGACTTCGCTGGCCACCGGCCCGACCGCGGCGGTGAGATCCCCCAGGTAGGGCCGGTAGGCCGGCTGCACGCAGACCGGGATCGCGGCAGTGCGGCAGACGGGCGTATACGAGATCGGCTTGTCGTTGGCCGCGTCGTGCAGCGCCGGGATGACCGTGCCGTACGGTCCCACGTGAGCGGTCACGGCCAGGACGATCGCGGTCACGGTCGCCGCCGACCCGGTCGCGGTGATTACCGCGGCCGAGCGCCGCAGCCGCGGCCCCCCGGCGGCCGGTGACAGCCCGAGCAGGCCCACCGCTGCCGCTGCGATCCCGGTGAAGAAGATCACCCGGGCGATCGGGAGGTCCGGCAGCCACTGATAGAAGATCCCGGCGTCCTGCCCGAAGTTCCCGTTCGACATGGTGGGCAGGATCAGCGCCCAGCCGCCGTTGGCGGCGAACCCGGTCTGCGACGACATCCCCATGGCCACAACCGCGCCGAACGCTGTCACCGGTGCGGTGAACCGGCTGGGGAACCGGGCACCGGCGGCGAACCCCACGGAGGCGAACGCGGCCACGCCCGCACCGTCGACCGCGATCGACCACCACGGCAGCCCGCCCCAGGCGACGACGCGGCCGAGGAGATACAGCATCACCGCCATGAACACCAGGTAGGCGCCCACCGCCCACACGACGGTCGCGGCCCAGGTGGCCAGCTGGGCCTCCCAGCGCGGCCGGACCGTGGCCGTCACCAGGTCGCCCATGCCGCGGCGGCCGTCCCGCGAGCCCATCCAGGCCGCCACCCCGGCCACGAACGGCGCGAAGTCAAGCAGGGCATGGCCCTGCCCCAGGATGTAGAACAGGCGCGTCTCCCACAGCGGCGGCAGGGTCGCCGCGATGCGGTAGCAGTCGACCCAGTACAGCGCGGCGATCAGCGGCAGGACCAGCGGCATCGCGTTGTGCCGCAGTTCCAACCAGAGCAGCCGTGCCAGGTTCCGCGGCGCTACCTGGGGTGTTTGGCGTGCCGTGGACCGAACCGGGGCGGTGGTAACCGTCATGACCGCGCCGCCGCCAGTACCGCGCTGTACCCGCGCTCCAGCGGCGCGTCCCCGACGCCGTGCCCCACGCCCCGGGCGATCAGCTCGTCCGGGGTGCCGTGGAACACGATCCGCCCCGCGTCCATCAGGGTGACCTCGGAGCATGCGGCGCCGACGTCCTCGACCAGGTGGGTGCTGACGATCACCGTGGCGCGCTGGCCGAACTCGCGCAGCAGGGCACGGAACACCACCCGCTGCTCGGGATCCAGCCCGGCGGTCGGCTCGTCGAGTAGCAGCAGTTCCGGCTCGTTCACGATCGCCTGCGCGATCCCGACCCGGCGCAGCATCCCGCCGGACAAGGTGCGCAGCTTGGCCCGGGCCCTGTCGCCCAGGCCCACCTGTTCGATGGCGGCAGCCACAGCCCGTGGGACCTGCATTGGCGGCATGTCCTTGAGCAGCGCGAAGTACTCAACGAAGTCGGTCACGGTGAAGCCCGGGTAGTAGCCGAGGTTCTGCGGCAAGTACCCGAGCCGGCGCCGGATCTCCCGCCGCGGCACGTAGCCGCCTGGGTCGCGGCCGAGCAGGCGCAGCGTGCCGGAGGTCGGCGGGAGCACGGTGGCCATCATCCGCAGCAGCGAGGTCTTGCCCGCCCCGTTTGGGCCCAGCAGCCCGAACACTCCCGGCCCGGCCTGCAGGGTCACCCCGGCCACGGCCTGGGTGCGGCCGAACTTGCGGGTCAGCTCGGTGAGCTCGACGTTCATGAGGTTCCTCTCGGGATCCGGGTCGCGAACAAGACGACCGCGCCGCAGCAGGCCGCGAACGCCAGGTAGGGCAGGACGAGGAAGGAGTCGGTGATGGCGGCGGTGGACCGGCCTTCGGCGGCCTGGCCGGCCAGGATCGCGATCACCCAGCCGGCCGAGCCTGCCGCCACGCCGACGTTCGGGGACCGGGTGACCGTCGCAGCGGCCAGCGCAAGTGCGCAGACCGCGGTCATCGGGACCAGCCAGCCGAAAGTGACCGCGGCCGCGGCCCCCGATGCGGCCGAGGCGGCGAGCCCGAGGGCCGCGTTCAGGCCGAACACCGCCAGCGCGCGGGTCAGTAGCACCATCCGGTCGCTGACCGCCATGCTCTGGGACAGCTCCCAGGCGGGGTCGATGCCCGGCCCGTAGGCGTAGGCGATGCCCGCGGCCGCGACCGCCGGCGCGAGCAGGGCTACCCACGGTGTCCCTGTGCCCAGCGTGAACCCGATACCGGCGAGCAGTATCACCACCGTGGCGATCACCCAGCCGAGCAGCAGCGACGGAGTGGTCACCAGCGCCCGGGCCAGGCCGGGAGAGCGCAGCAGCCGCCCCGCCGCCCGCTCGGCCGACCCGGGCTGGCGGCGCCACACCTGTGCGGCCACCCCCAGCCACACCCGGTCCAGATCAACGTCACCGGGGGCCGGACCCGTGTCCTGGTACCCGCCGGTCAGGTTGTCACCGGTCATCGCCCGCCTCCCTCCCGCACCGGTTCGTGGTGCCGCAGCGCCGCCCGCATGAGCCGCCGGGCCCGGTGCGCGCGGCTCTTCACCGTGCCCGCCGAAACCCCCATCAGCTCCGCCACCTCGGCCACGCTCTTGTCCTCGACGTACATCAGCCGCCAGGTCTCGCGCGCCGCACCGCCCTCCGGGCCAAGGGCGCTGACGGCCCTTGCCAGCTCGGCGCGGGACAACGCCGCCTCCGCCGGGTCGCCCGGGTTCCGGCCGTCGGCGGCGAGCAGGGCCGGCAGCAGCAGCTCAGCCGGCCCCCGGCGGCGCAGCCACAGGGCCGCCTGCCGCCGGGCGATGCCCCAGAGCCAGCCGCCCGCCGAGCCCTGCGGCCGGTAACCGGCCGCGCCGCGCCAGACCGCGAGGAACGTCTCCTGCAGCACGTCCTCGACCTCGGCGGCGGGCAGCACGCCGCGCAGCCGGGCGGCCAGCCACGGCGCATGCCGGGAGAACAGCTCGCGCAGCGCGGTGTCGTCACGGCGGGCCACGGCGGCGATCAGCGCATCGTCGTCCATCGCTTCTCTATTGCGTGCTGGCGGCGACCGGTTCGCCCAAGCGGCGAGATTTCTTTGTGGCCGCCGCTGTCACGGTAAACGACCCGCGCTCAGCGCTGCGATATCCTCAGCGGCCGGGCCGCGCGAGGCCCGGGCTGGCGGGCGGGCCAGATCGATGAGGAGCGCAATCAGCAGCACCGTCCCGGTGCCGACGGCCGCTCCGGCCACGGTGTCGGTGAAGTAGTGGAATCCCAGGGCCACCATGGCGACGGGCACCACGGCCGCGACGAGCACGGCGCCAGCCACAAGCAGCACCCGCACGGCGCGGGGCAGCCGCGGGCCAGGCGGGCTGGCGAGCAGCACCACGCAGGTGGCTGCGAGCGCGAACACCGCGGTGGTGTGCCCACTGGGGAAGCTGGCGTAGCCATGGATGCTCCGCCCCACCAGGGGCTTGAGGACGAACTCTGTCAGCGTCACCGCCGCGGGCACGGCCAGGCCCGCCAGTGCGGCTCCACCCCACCGGCGCGTCACGAGGCAGGCCAGCACCAGCGCGGCCGTCAGCCCGGCCACCGAGGGCAGGCCGCCCAGCTGGGAGAGCAGGTGCAACGGCCCTTGGTAGCTGCTCAGAGCACTCTGGATCCGGGCGTCCATGGCCGCATCCAGGCGGCCGGCGCTGGCCTGGTGGCCGAACGCCAGCGCAAGGCAGGCCGTCACCGCCACACATCCGGCGACCAGCAGGGCAGCCGGGCGGTGCATGCCCGGGGGCAGCAGCGGTCGCGCCGCCGGCCTGCGCTGTCGCTGGATCCCCCAAGGCATCTGCCCAGCCTATGAGCGCAGCGTGGCTGCCCGGGCAGGCCGGCCCGTGGGTGGAGGCCGGACCTCCACCCCGGCGCCGATGACGGGCTGAAGCCAGGCACCTACAGTGATGCGCATGGGGGGACCCAGGAGGGCGGACGAACCGGAGGGCACCGACACGGACAGCGGCTGGCACGCACACACAGCACCCGGGTGCTGGCGAGGCGGACGGACCCAGGTCAAGGTCACGGCGGCGACCGAGGATGACCTTCCGGCGATCGTCGGCATCCTCAACTACTCGGCGGCCAACTCGATCGCCCACTTCGACACACGGCCGGTCAGCGTGGCCAGCCGACGCGGCTGGTTCGGCCAGTTCTCTGCGACCGGACCTTACCGGCTTCTGGTGGCGCGGCGCGGCGATGAGGTCCTGGGCTATGCCTGCTCCCAGCGCTACCGTGACCACGAGGCTTTCCGGGAGACCGTGGAGGTCAGCATCGCGCTTGACGTCAGAAGCCGGGGCCAGGCCATGGGCACCGCGCTGTACCGCGCGCTCTTTGACAGCCTGGCTCTTGAGCCGTCGGTTCACGTTGCCCTGGCTGGGATAGCCCTGCCCAACGACGCATCGGTCGCGCTGCACCGGAAGTTCGGCTTCACCGACGTGGGCACGTTCCGCGAATACGCGATCAAGAACGGCCAGTACATCAGCTCAGTATGGATGCAGCGCCTTTGTCACCCCGCTCCGCCGCCTCGGCAATAGCAGGTAGGGCCGCAGCACGCTGAGGTGCCCGGTCGCGGCTCCCAGCTACAGGCTGCCCGGCCAGGTGATCGACTCCGGGGCGACCAGGGGAGTGCCGACCTCCAGCTGGATCTGGGCGTGCGCGTTGAGCGGGATATCGCGCGGGTTGCCCTGGTACAGCTGGCCGTTGTAGATGGCTGTCACGTGGCCCTTGGCCGGGCCGACCTGGTCCGTGCTGAGCGGCTGGCCCCACTCGTCGAAGAAGTTCCCCAGCGTGTAGGTGCGATGCACCGGCGACTCGATGTGCACGATCCCGTCGGCGGCGTGGGAGTGCAGCCAGTAGAAGCATTTCCCGTTGCTGATGAACAGGCCCTGCGGAGAGTTCTGGCCAGTGGCGCCGGGGATCCCGATGCCGGCCGGGACCTGACGGGGCGAGCCGTTCACGAACAGGGTCAGGTGCGAGTGGATGTGGAACAGGGTCTGCTCACTGGTGCTGCAGCTGATACCGTCCACGTTCTGGCCGGTTGCCTTGGTGGCGGTGCCGGTTAGCGGGGGAGCGCTGGGAACGGGCACGCCTTCGGGCCCGGCCGGGCCCGAAGGCGTGGCCGGCTTGAGCGTGCCCAGCTTGCTGAGCGCGGCGAGCTTCAGCGAGGGCGCACTGCCGGACCCGGTGCCGCTGCTTGACGATCCGCCGGAGGTAGCCGCGATCGTTATGCCGACGGCGACGGCGCCCACGATCACGGCCCCGCCGGCGGCGGCCAGCCAGCGCTGCTTGCGCTTGCGCCGCGCTTCGGCCGCTCTGGCCTGCGCGATCTTCTCGCGGGCCTGCTGCTGCCTGTTCCTGCTGCCCTTGGACACCGCACCGTTCCCCAGGTCGGGCCACCGGCTGGTGGCTGGGCGCCGTGCGGCCACGTGCACGGAGTCCCGCTTGCTGTCTACGTACGTTACAGCGCCCGGCTGATGTATGAGGCGCTCGACGGCGGCGCGGGCACCGAGGCGGTGCTCAGCCACTTCGTCGCCCCGATGAGGGCCAGGCTCACATCACAATCCCAGTGCTGGCGCGAGCCGGGCGTAACCGGGCAGCGGGTCAGCGCCCTCTTCCGTGATGAGCTGGAGGCAGACGTGGTCCGCGCCGGCGTCGAGGTGGCGGCGAAGCTGCGCGGCGACCTCGGCCGGGCTGCCATGCGCGACCAGCGCGTCGATAAGCGCGTCGCTGCCGCCGTCACTCAGGTCTTCCTCGGCCCAGCCCAGGCGGCGCAGGTTGCCTGTGTAGTTGACCAGCCCGAGGTAGGGGGTGCGCACCCGGCTCCGGCCGAGCGCGCGGGCCCGGGCCAGGTCGGTGTCAAGCACCACCTTGTGCTCCGGCGCGAGCAGCGGCCCGGGGCCGAGCAGGGCACGTGCCTGGGCGGTGTGCTCGGCCGGCACCAGGTAGGGGATCGCGCCGGCGGTCCGGTCCCCGGCGAGGCGGAGCACCCGCGAGCCCAGGGCGGCCAGTACCAGGCCGTCCCGCGGGACACCGCCGGCCTCGAGCACTTCGACGTATCGGGCCAGGGTTTCGTACGGTCTGGCGTAGTGCCGCGTTGCCTCGGGGTGGCCCGCGCCCACGCCCAGCAGGAACCGGCCGGGGTGATGCTGCTGCACCCGGGCATAGGACCGCGCCACCAGCTCCGCCTGGTCCTTCCACATGTTCACGATGCTGGTGGCCAGCGTCAGCGTGGTCGTCGCGTCCAGCAGGCCCTCGGCCTGGGCCAGGTCGCCGTCCGGTGAGCTGCCGAGCCATAGCACGCCGAAGCCGAGCCGCTCGATGCCGGCGGCGATCTCCGGCGTCACCAGGCTCGCGCTGCGCCAGATCCCGAACCGGCCGATCTCCGCGCGTCCCGTCATGGCGCCAATGCTAGTGACCGTGCGCCGCGTGGTGATGGTGAGGCGGAGTCACCGAGCCCGGCGGCGGGATGGTGCATGGCCCGGAGGTGTTGCAGGCGAGCGCGCCCGGGTCGACGTCGAGCAGGGGCTGGGCCAGCCGTCATTGCGGCCGTGGTTGAACTGGAGGTGGCTGTTCAGCCAGTCCTGGGCGGCCTTGCCGTCGAGCTGGCAGGTGGTCGGCATGCGGAAGGCGTGCTGCAGGTCACCGTTGGCGTAGGGGCTGGTGGCGGTGGGCAGGCCGTCATGGCCGAGCCGGAAGCCGTCGGCGCCGTGGCGGTTCAGCATGCCGAGCCGGTTGTCGTAGGAGTGGTTCTCCATCATCAGCACGACGATGTGCTCGATCTGCGGGATCGTGTCGGTGCCCGCGGGCAGGTGCGGGTACGGCCGTGAGTTCGGCTTTCGCGGGTGGTGGTGCCGCCCCCGGTTTCCTGGTGCCGCGCGCCACCCGCCAGCCCCCGCGACCGCACCGGCGGCGAGCCCGGCCTTGAGCAGCCCTCGCCTGCTTGGCCCGCCCGGATCCGCGGCAGCGCTGCCATCGGGGACCGCGTCGCGGCTGCCGCCTGGGGTGATCTGCTCGTCGCTCACGGTGCCCTCCCGGCCCGGGGACAGTGCCATCTCCCGCAGCAGCGTGCCAGACCACGGGGGCGGGGAAAGGCCGGGAGATGAACGGCGGCTCACGCCGCGGAAGCAGAGCGGAACCCCGCGGCGACGCCGGGGCCAGGCCTGCCTGCACCCGGGGCCGCCGGGGCCGCAGCACCAGCCGGCCCGCAACTGCGGCTGATCGCCGCCCAGCACAGCATCACCCTGGACAGCTTCGGCGGCCAGGTCTACCTCGACCCGGGCATGTGGGTGGCGGCGCTCGGGTCGCCGCTGCAGCTCGACGTGCAGCGGGCCAGCTACACCAAGCCGGTCACGATCACGCAGATCATCTACCCGCCCTCGGGCGGCACCGTGCGGCGCCCGCTGCCCGCGAGCGTGATCAACGGCTTCAACGACGGCCTGACCAAGTTCCTCAAGCTGACCGCCAGGAACTCCGCAGGCAAGGTGGCCGCGGCGCAGACGATCCCGTTCTGCCCGGACTCCTACGACCCGCAGCGGGCAGGCCCGGGCAGCCCGCAGACCAGCCCGTACCCGCAGCAGTGCGCCACCGACCCGTTTCCGCTGAGCATGGTGTGGGGGGTGCAGAAGGGCTGGGCCGCTGACCCGGCTCAGAGCAACTTCCTCGGCCACCAGGTCAAGCTCCCAGTGGGCGTGTACCGGGTGACCGGGACCATCACCCCCCAGTACACCCGGCTGTTCCACATCCCGGCCCGTGACGCCACGGCCACCGTCAAGGTGACCGTGGTGAAGGGCTCGAGGTGCTGCCCGATCCCCGGGTGCTGTATCCCGGGCCGGCCGAACGGTCCGCGCGGTCACGCGCTACCGCGGCCCCCGGCCAACGTCCCGACCCTGGCGAACCCGCCACCGTCGGCGCTGCCTGACCTGGTGGCGCTGCCGGCCTGGTCGATCAACGTGAGCCACCCGCGCAAGCAGACCCACGACTTCCTGGACTTCGGGGCCACGGTGTGGGTCGGTGGCAACGGCCCGCTCGACGTCGAAGGATTCCGGTCGCACGCCTCGCCGGTCATGAAGGCGTACCAGTACTTCTGGAGCGGCGGCAAGGTCATCGGCCGGGTCAGGGCCGGGACGATGGGCTTCGACAGCAAGACGGGTCACAACCACTGGCACTTCGAGCAGTTCGCGAGGTATGCACTGCTCACCTCGGCCAAGTCGGTCGCGGTGCGCAGCCACAAGGTGGGGTTCTGCATCGCCCCCTCGGACGCTGTGGACCTGCTGCTTCCGCATGCGGTCTGGCAGCCGCCGTTTGTGGGGCTGCAGGGAGAATGCGGGAGCCCGACGTCGCTGTGGGTGGCCGAGGAGATGCCCGTGGGCTGGGGTGACACCTACATCCAGTCGATCGCGGGCCAGAACTTCGACATCACCGGCGTGCCCAACGGCACCTACTACATCGAGGTGGTCGCCAACCCGGAAAAAGTCCTGCACGAGACCACCACCAGCAACGACGTCTCGCTTCGCAAGATCATCCTCGGCGGTGCCCCCCGCCACCGCACGGTGCAGGTGCCGGCCTGGCACGGGATAGACCCGGAGCCCTAACAGGGCAGGTGCCAGGCGGCGGGCGGCAGCACCGGCGCCCGCCGCCTGGCCGCGGTCACGGTGTCCGGCCGGGCCCGGCGACGGCCGCCGGTCCGGTAAGGTGTGCGCCACTACCAGAGGGGGTGCAGGTGACCGGCCCGGCGCAGGAGCGGCTCCGGCTCGATGCGTGGCGAAAGGACGCCGGGCGTGACCATGATGGACGGGCTGGATCCTGACCTTCCCGCGGATGACGGCCGCGCCAGCAGGTGGCAGGCCGTCACGGCCACCGAGCGCGGTGCGGCGCATCGTGCGGCGGGCCTCCCCAACCAGGATGCGGCCGAGGTGCGCCCGCTCGGCGCCGGCATGGTGGCCGCGGTCGCGGACGGGCACGGGCATGCCAGGCACTTCCGTAGCGCCCGCGGCGCCCAGCTGGCCGTGTCGATCGCCTGCCGGGCCGTCGGCGACCTCGCTGACCGCCCGGGCGGGCTGCCCGCGGCACCGGAGGAACTGCGGCGCCTGCTGGTGCCGGACATCGTCACGCAGTGGCGTGACGCGGTACACCGCGACGTGGCCGCCGAGCCGTTCACCGGCGCCGATGAGATGATCCGGCGCGGCGACGACGCCACCATTCCCTACGGGTCGACGCTGCTTGTGGCCATTGGAATGGGGGAGCGGCTGCTGCTGGCACAGATCGGCGACGGCGATATCGTGTGCATCCGCCCGGACGGCACGGCACTGCTGGCGGTGCCCGGCGACCCGCTGCTCGACGGCCGGCACACCACGAGCCTGTGCTCGCAAGGCGCAGGCGATTCGTTCCGCGTGGCCGCGGTCGACCTGACCGGCACGGCCGTGCTCGCGGCCCTGCTGGCTACGGACGGGTACGGCAACGCTCAGGTGGCGCAGGTGTGGGAGAGCGTGGTGAGCGCCGAGCTTGCCGGGCTCATCACCACCCGGCCGGTGTCCTGGATGGCCAGCCAGTTGCAGGCGCAGGCGGGCCAGTGCGCCTCGGTGGACGGCAGCGCCGACGACACCACTCTCGCGCTGCTGCTCGCTCCCGCCGCCGCGCAGGGCGGGCCGGCCGCTCCGGTTCCCCCAGTGGGCGGATGATTCAGCAGTCAGCGGCGGGCGCCGCACGGCAGTGCGGCCGCCCGGAAAGGCACGAATGGTGAACGAGCTTCAGGTGAGCTGGGACGGCCAGCGGTTCAGCTTCGAGCAGGGCCGGACCGTCAGGATCGGGCGGAGCACGGACAACGACGTCGTCGTCAGTGATCCGACCGTGTCCAGGCAGCACGCCCAGCTGGCCTGGGGCCCGGACGGCTGGGTGTTCGAAGGCCTGGGCCGGGCCGGTAGCTTCCTGCGCGGCGGCGCGGTCACCAGGCTGCTTGTGGCCGAGCCCGTTGAGCTGACCCTCGCCTCGCCGCACGGCCCGGTGGTCCGGCTTGAGCCGTCCCAGCCCGTCGGCGGAGCAGCCCCGGGCTCAGCCACCTCGGTACTGCCCGCGGATCCCGCCACGCCGGTGTTGCCTCCGGGCCCCGCCGGCCCGGCCGCGCCGTCCCCGCCGGCGGACTGGGGTGCGGGAGCGCCGCCGCCAGCCACGCCCCCGGGCCGGGCCGGCCCGTCCTCCACCGCGGCGATGCCGCGCATCCCGGCCTCCGCGCGGCTCGGCGCGGCGGGCGAGGCCAGGGACGAGCTGGCCTCCGCGGTCCAGATCCTGGTCCCGGTCCGCAGCTGGCTGACCGACCCCGGGTGGCGCCAGGGCCTGCGGCTGCTGGTCATCGCCTACGCACTGCTGCCACTGGTCTTCCTGGCGCTTTTCGCCTCGTCGGGGAACCTGACCACGCCCGGCTGGGCGTACAGCCTGTACGTCGCCCCGCTGTGGGGGGTCGCGTTCTGGCTGCTGATCCGGCCACCGGAGCCACACGGCAAGCGGGAACTGCTGATCGGGCTCGGCATCGTCATCTGGGTGATGATCTGGATGAGCGTCGTCACGATCAGCGTCAACTCGGCGCTCAACCCGAAGAGCCTGGTCGGCGCGCTGCTGATCGGGTTCAACGAGGAAATCACCAAGGCACTGCCGATCCTGGTGGCCGCGCTGGGGCTGCTGAAGCTGCGCTCGGTGAAGCTGGACGTCCGGATGTGGATGTTCCTTGGCACCATCGCCGGGCTCACCTTCGGCGTCCGGGAGGCGTCGCAGTACACCACCATCGCTATCGAGCACATCGCCGGGGCGGCCGTGCACCATTCCGCCAACGCGGCGGTCATCGGCGCGCTGAGCTTCGCCTACCGGGTGTTCGTCGACGGGTTCCAGCACGCCATCTGGGCCGGCGTCGCCGCGTTCTTCATCGGTATCGCGGTCAACTACCCGCGGCGCCGGGTGCCGCTGATCCTCTTCGGCGTGACCATCGCCGCGGTGCTGCACGCGCTCAACGACTGGTACCTTTCCAACTTCTCCTTGCCCTGGCCGTGGATCGTGCTCCAGGCGTTCTCGCTCCTGCTGTTCCTCGGGTACACGATGTCGGCCGCCTCGATCGAGCAGCGGGTGCGGCGCACCCCGCTCTTCCGTGGTGAGTCCATGATCATGGATAAGTTCACCGGGACCGGGGAGCATCCCCGCGCCTGACGGGGGGGTGGTAAGGAAGCTGTCACCAGCCGCAAACCGGAGTGATCTTGCCGTGCCTGGCCAAGGCAGGAACGGAGGGCGACTCCGCAAGACCACCCTCCGTTGCCACCTGCTCAGCCCAGGTCAGTCTCAGGCTGAGGCGCGCTGCCCTCCTCCGGCATCACGGCAACATTCGCAGTCTGCGAGGTGGCGCATCTTGAGGACGCGCGAGCGGTAGGAGTTGAAGCTGAACTGAAAGTGCAGCGAGGCGAGCGGCTCAAGGGCAGCCTTCACGGTCTGCGCGGCCGCGACCACGCCGGCGAAGGCGGTCACGAACGGCACGGTTGGCGCAAACTCGCTATCCCCAGACGGTTTTTGTCACGGAGGGTGAACACCCGCCGGGCAGGCGGCCTGGACATTCGGTGCATATCGCCGAATCGGCGCGTTTGCCGACCGGCTCGACGGCGCGAATCGGCGCGGACAGACCGGCCAGTTATGCGCGGCAATCACTGGAACCGGGTTTGCGGTTGAAGCTGCCGATGTTGACGGTCAGGTACTCAGCCAGTGTTGGGCAGCGGTCATGGAGTGTGCTGCCGGGTGCCTGGCTTCGGTCAGGCTGACCCGGCGGCTGGCCCGCTGGTTCTGGGCTGGGTGTCATGGGTGGTGGCTGGCTTGCGGTGACGCAGCAGCAGCACGGTGCCAGCGAGCGCTGCGGCCGCGATGGCCGCGGCTGACGCGATGAGCCAGGGAAGGGTTCGTGAGCCCGCTTGCTGCGCTGCCACCGGATGTGCGGCAGGGACTGGGTGGGCTTGGGAGGCTGCCCGTGTGCCCGCTGGTGGTGGAACGCCGAGCTGAGCAAGGGTGCGGGGCAGCCGGGGGCCGGCCCGAAGCCATCCGGTGACCGCGAGTGGGGCGCCGAAGCCTTGCTGGCCCGGCGGTGTATAGAGGAGCGGGCCGCCCGCCGCTCGTGGGTAGAGGTCCTGGCGGATCCGTCCAAACTGTTCGCCTGGCTGGGGGGTGACGCCGGGCACTGTGTAGATGATCGTGTACCGCGGGCCGAGGGAGGCCTTCGGCGGCGGGGTGCGCAACTGCTGCGGCCTTTGGGGGGGCACGCTCGCGTTAGCACCGAACAGAACGGTGAACAGGCCGGTTTGCACGGCGATGGCGCTGAGCCTGCCTGGCTGCCCGGGCTCGCCGTTGCCGGAGACGACGATCGCGTGAGCCAGCCCGGGGCCGGTGATGCGCGCCTGGGAAGGTCCCTTTGCCAGCGCCGGGGTGGCCAATGTGATCGCGGCGGCGATGCTCATGGCTGCCGCTAGAGCGGTGACAACAGTCAGCCTGCGCAGCATTGGGGCGGCTCCTTCCATCGGCGGTCACTTCTGTTACACCGCTGCCCGGTGCCAAGTTCCCGCGCGCGGCGGTGTCAGTGCGCCGAGCTGGCGATGGCGAGGGCAGCCGTCTTGCCGAGGTTGCCTTCCAGGCGCGCCGCGACCTGCCGGGTGCCCCAGATCAGGGTGTTGCCAGTGGTGAGCCGCGCGGAGGCCACGGCGGGTGTGCCGTCGCGAGTGATGTACATCAGTTCCTGCGGGCCCGTGATCCACAAGCCCTTAGTGCCGTTCACCCCGACCTTGGCCACGTTGCCGAGATGAACGAATTTCTCGAAGTAGAGCTGGTCGAGGTGGCCGGCGAATTCATCCATCCGCACCAGGCCGTGCGGCGTCCGGCGGTAGATCAGGGACACGATCCGCCCGCGATCGCTGACCACCACCTCGCCGGGCCGGCCAAGCGCTCCCGGTACCAGGATGGGGAAGGAGACTTGGCGGCGGGCCTGCTCCAGCGACATCTGCCGCTCGCCGGGCAGGGCGGTGCTTCCCGGGGGGCGCGCTGGGCCTGGTCCCTGGCGAAGCTCAACGCCGGCGAACCGAAACACATGGCTGATCACGGCCCGCCCCTGCGGGGTCGCGATCAAGACCGCCAGCAAGGCCACCACCACAACCAGCGCGGCACGCCATCCGAGCCGGTGGCGGAGGACACCGGCCCCCACCGCAGGCATGCGGCGGCGGCTGACCGCCTGCTCTTCCAGCCGCCGGCGCACGGCCGTAGTGAGGTCACTGGCCGGCGGCACCTCAAGCTCGCGGCCCACCGCCCGCAACTCGGGCTCAACCGCGTCCTGCCACCCAGTCCGGTCAGTCATTGGTGACCCGCTCCTGGTCCGGGGGCACAAGCAGCCCCCGCAGCCTGTTCAGCGCACGCGCCGTGCGCGACTTCACCGAGCCAAGTGGCCAGGCCAGCACCCGCGCCGTCTCCGCCTCGGACAGATCAAGGAAGTACCGGCACACCAGCACCTGCCTTTCCCGGTCCGGGAGCCCGTTCATAGCCCTTACCAGCCGTTCGCGCCGTTCCGCGGCCAGCACCACATCGACAGGACCACCCGCTGCTGCACCGGAGGATTCCGCGGCGGGCAACCGCAGGGCCAGCGCAGCGCGCCGCCGCCGCGAACGGGTGAGGTTCCTGGTCTCATTGGCGACGATCCGCAACAGCCACGGACCGAACGGCTCCCCCGCCCGGAACCGGGACAGGTGCCGGAACGCCTTGACGAAGGCCTCCTGCACAACGTCGTCGGCCTCCTCCCCAGCCCCCAGCAGGAACGCAGCGCGGTGTGCGCGCAGGGTGTACCTGGCGACCAGCACGGCATACGCGTCAAGGTCGCCGTCACGGGCCCGGGCTATCGCCTCCGCGTCGTCGATGGCTCTCCTCACTCAACCGGGCACACGCACCTGAATACACCGCAAACAGCCCCGGGGTTCTCGCCAAGCCGCAACGATCAGCCGATCCGCATCCGTGATGAGGGACATGAGCCAATCGGCGCTTACCGGCTCGGGTCGACCTTGCGCGGCGCTGCCGCCGGTCGCTGCCCGCAGCTCAGCGATCCAGTCGTTCGCTGTGTAGCCGGCCAGGTGAGACCTTTTGATGTCATGGGCAGCCTCAGATTCATCGGGAAGAAACTCGTGGACGAGCTCTGCCAACTTGCGGGTCTCGTCGAGTACGCCATCAAGGGTTGCTCGCACTCGGGCAGGTGTAAAGCCAAGGATGTCAAGCCGATCAGCAATCACCGGCCCCAGTGCGGCGAACTCGCTTGCGGATCCGTCGTGCATGGTCATGGGAGGATGGGTCGCCACGGCCCAGGTGCGGGTACGGAACATCTCGTCGGTGAACACTGACAGCAGTTCTGGCGGGATCTGCTCAGATATGCTGGCGATCTCTAGGTCGGCGACATACAACTTGGCTTCGTAGTCACGTGGATTCTCCTCATCGTCCTCCATGCCCCAATCATCACCGCTGTGAAGCGCACCAGCGAGACCGGACGCCTAGAAATCGATGATCTGCATACGCCTGACTCGCGGTCTCCACCAGTGTCAGTTGCAGGCACGGCGATCCGAGCGCGCTGTTACGCTCGGTCACGCACGCTCCGCGTGCCTGGCGATCCGGCATCGTTCGGGGCGGCTTCACCGGTGTCGTCCGGCCCGCGCGGGCCACACAGATCGGGGTTATCTGCGTGTGGCCATGTACGAGGCAGACACTGCTAAACGCCCATTCTGCAGGATATGCGGGTGATCCGCTGGACGCATGCTCATGCATAGACCGGAATGTACATTTGATGTTTTGACGGCAGATCAAGAGGCCCGGTGCAGCGTGGCAGCTCATCCGGTTATGCGCTTACAGCAAACGCCGAACGGTAAATATTTGAATATTTGGTTGCGTTTGGTGCCGGGTCCCGGCACCAAATGCGTGCAGATTAGTTGTTCTGTCCGCGTCTTTGGTCAGGTGGTGAGCAGGCAAAGGTGAACCGGCTTCGCCGGTCTTCGAAGAATGCGGCCTTCGGGTGCTTCGCGGCGGCTGGCGCCAGGCCGGCGGGCCGGGCTGCGCCCTGCGATGGCTGCGGCGGAGCGCCATGACGGGAACCGCTTGGGCGGGCGATCACGTTGATATAGGCGTGCCGGTCCCCGCCGCGATTGCGGACAGATGAGCGCCCTCACCGGCCGCGTGCGCCGGTTTCTGCAACGGCCAGGGACGGTGGACCTGTCCGCGCACCAGCGCCTGCTGCCGGCGATCGCGGCGCTGGAGGAACGGCTGCGCGAGGTGCCGGACGCGGACCTGCCTGGCCTGGCCAGCGGTACCGGGGATCTCATCGGGTTCTGCGCCGCAGGGCGGGAGGCGGCCCGGCGGGCGCTCGGGGAGCGCCCGTTCGACGTTCAGCTTCTTGGCACGCTGGCTATGCTGTCCGGCCAGGTCGCCGAGATGGCCACGGGTGAGGGCAAGACGCTCGCCGGGGCGCTGGCGGCCGCGGGGCACGTGGTCGCGGGCCGGCCGGTGCACGCGATGTCGGTCAACGACTACCTGGCGCGGCGGGACGCCGAGTGGATGCGTCCCGTCTATGACCTGCTTGGTGTCACGGTCGGCTGGATCGGCCAGGCGTCCACGCCGGCAGAGCGGCGGCACGCCTACACGGCGCAGGTGACGTACGCGCCGGTGAGCGAGGTCGGCTTCGACGTGCTGCGGGACCGGCTGGTCACCGACCCGGCCGATCGCGTGGTGCCAGATCCCGGTGTGGTCCTGGTCGACGAGGCGGACTCGGTGCTGATCGACGAGGCCCGGGTGCCGCTGGTGCTCGCGGGCAGCGCGGGCGTGGCACAGGCCGACGGGACCATGGCCGAGGTCGCCCGCTGGCTGCGTCCAGGGCTGCACTACGAGGTGGACGACGACGGCCGCAACGTGACGCTGACCGACGCGGGCGGGCGGGCGGCCGAGCGCGCACTGGGGGGGATCGACCTGTACGCCGGCGCGAGCCTGGATGTCCTCACCGGGCTGAACGTCGCCCTGCACGCGCAGGCGCTGCTGCGCCGCGACGTCGACTACATCGTCAGGGACGGCAAGGTCCGGCTGATCAGCTTGTCCCGCGGCCGGGTGGCGAGGCTGCAACGCTGGCCCGACGGCCTCCAGGCGGCGGTGGAAGCGAAGGAGGGCCTGGCCGCCAGCGAGCCCGGCGAGATCCTGGACAGCATCACGATCGAGGCGCTGATCCGCCGTTACCCGCTTATCTGCGGCATGACCGGGACCGCGGTGACGGTGGGCGAGGAGCTTCGCGAGTTCTACAAGCTGGAAGTCGCGGTGATTCCCACGAACCGGTCCTGTGTGCGCCAGGACGAGCCGGACCGGCTGTATGCCACGGCGGAGCAGAAGCAGGACGCGATCGCCCGAGAGGTCGCCGCCGCGCACGCCGCCGGGCGCCCGGTGCTGCTCGGCACGCTGGACATCGAGGAGTCCGAACGCCTGGCGCGCCGGCTCGATGGCGAGGGCCTGCCCTGTGTCGTGCTCAACGCCAAGAACGACACGGCCGAGGCGGCCATCGTGGCCAACGCGGGCGCTCCCGGGGCGATCACCGTGTCCACGCAGATGGCGGGCCGTGGCACCGACATCCGCCTCGGTGGCAGCGACGGCGATCGCGGACAGGTGGCGGAACTGGGCGGCCTCTACGTCATCGGCACAGGCCGGCACGAGAGCGCCCGCGTGGACAACCAGCTACGCGGGCGAGCCGGCAGGCAGGGCGATCCCGGCGGCTCGGTGTTCTTCGTCGGCATGGAGGACGAGCTGGTCACCAACTTCGCCCCGGACACCCCCCCACCACGGGAGGTGGCCAGCGACGGCCGGGTCCGCGACGCCGCCGCGCGCCGGGCGGTCGCCCACGCGCAGCGCGTCGCTGAAGGCGCCAACCTGCAAATACACCGGAACACGTGGCAGTACAGCAAGCTCCTCGACGACCAGCGCGGCGTGCTCCTGAAGCACAGGAACCGGGTGCTCATCACCGACGTGGCGCGCCTCGCGCTCGCTGCGCTCTGCCCGCAGCGATATACGGCGCTCGCCGCGGAGTTCGGCGAGAGCGTGCTTACCGGCACCGCCCGGCAGATCGTCCTCTACCATCTAGACCGCGCCTGGTCGGACCACCTTGCCGAGATGGCCAGTATCAGGGAGGGCATCCACCTGCGCGCGCTCGGCCGCGGCCCCAACCCGTTCATCATGGCGCTGGTCCCGCTGCATGAGTTCCACGCCGAGGCGGTCAAGCTCTTCGGCCGCCTGCTCGGCCAGGTCGAGCAGGCGGCCGCGGATACCTTCCGGAGTGTCCCTATCACCGCCAAGGGCGCCGACCTCGATGCCGCCGGGCTGAAGCGGCCCAGCGCGACGTGGACCTACCTGGTGCAGGACAACCCGTTCGGCACCGATCTCGACCGGGTGCTGCGCCGCCTGGCGCCCAGGAGCCGCTGAGCCCGGCCCCTGCGGCTGCCGCCGGCCAGGCCGAGCAGCTCCGCCAGCCCAGGACAAGGCGAAGCGTGACCAGCAAGATCGCTCAAGCCAGCCCGGGCACGATATAACCACTTCTGCATGCCGGTGCGGCCGCATCAGCGGACCGCCCGGAGCATACCTAACGGCGGTTCCATGCGCGCTGCGCCGACGGGGCGCTGGTTACCTTGTGTCACCCGGTTTCTGGCCTTATTTCGCGCGCATCGCCAGGTAGGGCGCGTCCGGAAGGCGTGGGCAGGAGGCGAGGCTTGCCACAGATTGTTCGAGGTGGCATCCGTACAGTGTCTCGGACAGCGGATCAGGCGCGAGGGCTGGCGAGATCGTGGTCCGCGTACGAGTACGGCCTCAGCGCACTGGGGGCGACAACAACGGTAGAGCCTCTGCCATCATTCGCTCAACCAGATGCGCGGCGGTCGGCACGTCGGCGATGTCGCCCACACCGCAGCCGGCGTACATGGCCATGGCAGCTATCTCGCCCGTGGTGAATACCGTCGGTGGCTGCGTGGACCAGCGGACGACCTCCCAATTCTGGTCCCGGTAGGCGGCGCGAGCGACGATCCGGTCCGCGCCTGCAGCCGCGCGCTCCGTGGCGATGCGCAGCACGCGATGGGGGGCCTCCGGCCAGCCTTGGCCGAACGCGGTCGTGTGCACGGTGGCACCGGCGGTGGCTGCGAGCAGCGCAGCCACGTAGCCGGGGTGGGCTCCGGACTCGGCGGTGGCCAGGAAGCGGGTGCCCACTCGAACTGCACTAGCGCCAGCGTTCAGGGCCCCGGCCAGCGCGGCGCCGGTGGCGATGCCACCGGCGGCGATCACCGGCACCTCGACGGCCGCGAGGACCTGCCCGAGCAGCGTGGCCAACGGCGTCGCGCCCCGCACATGGCCACCGGCCTCGATCCCTTGGGCGACCACCGCGTCGCAGCCGGCGTCGACGGCGGCCACCGCCTCGTCGAGCGAGCCGGCCTGCCACAAGGCGATCGCGCCGCCGGCATGGATGCGCTCCACCACGGTGGCGTCAGGATCACCCCAGAACACATCAACGACGCGTGCGCGACGGGCCGCTAGCTCGAGCTCCTCGGTTCTCGCCGGCAGGTCGAAGGCAAAAAACCCGACACCGACCGGCCGCTCCGTGCGCTCCTGGACCCAGCTCAACTGCTCGTCCACAGACATGGGGAAGGTCGATGAGAGCATCCCCAGCCCGCCGGCCTGGCTCACTGCGGCCGCCAGCTCCGGTGTACCGGTGCCACCGCCCATCACCGCCAGCTGGATCGGCGCCCGGCATCCGACCAACCTCGTGAACGGGGTCGCGAACTCTGCAGCCACCCTCGCGAAGCTACCTGCGGGACGGCAACCGTGCCCATGTCATCCATGACATTCCCGGCCGGGGTGTGTCCTGCCACCCAGATCGCTCCCTCGGCACGCGCCAAACTGACCACACCAAAGACGGCCCCCGCGTACGGATCGGCGGCACGGCGCGCTCAGTCTGAGACCAGAGACGATCACGCACCGTGGGCAGGAACTGCCGGACATTTCGTTCCGGGGGTGGGTTATTGAGGATGCCGAGCTTGCTGGCCTGCTGGATGGCGTCGCCGCGGGTGGCGACGCCGAGTTTGCGGCTGGAACCAGCCGGCAGGCGAATCGAGAGCTAGCCCGTCGGGCTCTCTGGACACTTCGGTCACGATCGCAGCTGCTGCACCGGTCCAGTAAGGCGGATCTAGCCCCTTGCCGTGGCCGGTGGTCCGTTGCGGAGCGTGCTGGTGGAAGAGCTCGCCGATGTTCGGCGCCGGGCACTATGGGTGCCTGGGGAAGGAGCATCGCAATGAGCGAGCCAGGCGGTTCGTTGCAGGTGGTTTTCGGCGCCAGCGGTGCCATCGGCGGCGCTGTCGTGAGCGAATTGGTGCGCGCCGGCCGGCGTGTGCGGGCGGTCAGCCGCGGCGGACAGGCACTCGTGGGGGCGCAGGGTGCAGCGGCCGACGCGTCCGATCCGGCCCAGGCGGCCCGGGCCGCGGCCGGCGCGTCTGTGATCTATCACTGCGCAAGCCCGCCGTACACCCGGTGGCCCGAGCTGTTTCCCGCGCTGACCAGTTCCATCTTGGGCGCGGCCGAATCCAGCGGCGCCAAGCTGGTCTTCGCCGACAACCTGTACGCCTACGGGCCGGTGGATGGGCCGTTGCGCGAGGACCTGCCCGCTGCCGCGCGCGGCCGCAATGGCCGGACCCGGGCCGACATGGCCGCCCAGCTGCTCGGCG
>DASXKD010000125.1:0-4177 GCA_036497045.1 Streptosporangiaceae bacterium
GATGCTGCCGTTCTACGCCCAGGGAGCGGGGCAGGCCATCGAGGACGCGGCCGCCCTGGCCGTCTGCCTCGCCACCGGGCCGTGGGATCCGCCCGCGGCGCTGGCCTGCTACGAGCAGGTGCGGTTGCCGCGGGCCACCCAGGTACAGGAGGCCAGCCGGGGCCGAATCGGCCACCATCATCTGCCCGACGGGCCTGAGCAACTGGCCAGGGACGCGGAGTTCGCCGGCGAGGATCCGCTCAGCCACAACGACTGGATCTACGCCTACGACGCCGAGCACGCCGCCGCGGCCGTGCCGCCGGCCGGGTGAACCTGGCTCGGCCAAGTACTTGCTGCTCACCACGTTCAAGCCGGACGGGACGCCGATGGCCGTCCCGCTGCCTCCTGTGCCTCTTCCGTCACCAGGTCCAGGTTGATCATTGCCGCGGCGAGGGCCCCCGCTGCGGCAGCCCCGCCGACCTGAGCGGCCAGGTCGGTGACGTTGCCTGCAACCCAGACCCCGGGCACCGCGGTCAGCCCGGTCGCATCGGCGGCGATGTACTCGCCCACACCGCGCGGGTGAGCCGTGGGTTCCAGACCGAGCCCCACCGACGGGGGACCCCCGCGTCCACCTGCGCCCGGTCACCCGCGATGGCATGACCATGCTGCCGCTGACCCGGCGTCCCGGTGGCATTCAGGCGTACAAGCTCATCATTCCGGCCGGCAGCCGCCGGGCCGAGCCTGACCTCAAGGTGCACGAGGGCTACGAATGGCTGTACGTGCTCAACGGGCGCCTCCGGCTCGTCCTCGGCGACCAGGACCTGGTGCTCGAACCCGGGGAAGCGGCCGAATTCGACACCCGCCTGCCGCACTGGTTCGGCAGCGGCGGCGGCGAAGCCGTAGAGTTCCTCAGCCTGTTCGGCAGGCAAGGCGAACGCGCCCACCTCCAGGCCCGCCCCAAGGCCGGGTAACGGCGCGGGCCGCGCTGCTCCGGAGCAGAACTGGATATGGGCCTGCGCACTGGGCGTAGTTTGCCGTGTGAGGAGCCTGGCGAAGGGTAGGGCAGACGTGAACTTTGAGATCCCGGCCGATCTAGCCGCCTACCTCGCGGAACTGGATGAGTTCATCGACACCGAGATCCGCCCGCTGGAGCAGCAGGGCGACAACGTCAGGTTCTTCGACCATCGGCGCGAAGACGCCCGCACGGACTGGGACCGCGGCGGCCTGCCCAGCAGGGAATGGGAGGCGCTGCTGGCCGAGGTGGTGCGCCGGGCGGACGCCGCCGGGCACTACCGGTACGCCTTTCCCGCCGGGTACGGCGGCAGGGACGGCACCAACCTGGGCATGGCGGTGATCCGCGAGCACCTGGCGAGCAAGGGCCTTGGCCTGCATTGCGACCTGCAGAACGAGCACGCGATCGTCGGCAACAACGTCGGCCTGCTGCTGATGCTGCACTACGGGACCCCGGAGCAGCGGGCGGAGTGGACCGAGGAGCTGGCAGCGGGGCGGAAGGGCTTCGCGTTCGGCATCACCGAGCCAGCGCATGGCTCGGACGCGACCTACATGGAGACCACCGCCAGGCGCGAGGGCCAGGGCTGGCTCATCAACGGGGAGAAGACGTGGAACACCGGCGTGCACGCCGCCTCACACGACCTCATCTTCGCCCGCACCAGCGGCGACCCCGGTGACGCGGACGGGATCACTGCGTTCCTCACCCCGGTGGACTCACCCGGTTTCACGGTCGAGGAGTATCTCTGGACGTTCAACATGCCGACCGATCACGCCCACATCACGCTGCGGGACGTCCGGGTACCGGACAGCGCGGTTTTCGGCGGCGTGGGCCGCGGACTGCAGGTGGTGCAGCATTTCTTCAACGAGAACCGGATCCGGCAAGCCGCATCCAGCCTCGGGGCCGCCCAGTACTGCGTGAACGAGTCGGTTGCTTACGCGCGTGAGCGCAAGCCGTTCGGCAAGCCACTGGCCGCCAACCAGGCGATCCAGTTCCCGCTGGTGGAACTGCAGACGCAGTGCGAGATGCTGCGCGCGCTGATCCACAAGACCGCCTGGCTGATGGACACCCAGGGTCCCTTCTCCGCCTCCGACAAGGTGTCCATGTGCAACTACTGGGCGAACCGGCTGTGCTGCGAGGCCGCGGACCGGGCGATGCAGGTGCACGGCGGCCTCGGCTACTCCAGGCACAAGCCGTTCGAGCACATCTACCGCCACCATCGGCGCTACCGAATCACCGAGGGTTCCGAGGAGATTCAGATGCGCCGGGTGGCCGGGTACATGTTCGGTTACATGCACCAGCGTGCGCCCAAGGGCGTGACCGCGGACTGATGGACGCACCCGACCTTGCCGCCGCGCTGCGCGACGTCCTCGGCCCGGTCACGATCGAGGACCTGACCCGGCTGTCCGGCGGTGCGTCCAGGGAGACCTGGTCCTTCGACGCGGTGGGCACCGGCGGATCCCGCACCGAACTGGTGCTGCGCCGCGACCCGCCGGGGCGCCCCAGCGAGCCAGGGGCGATGGGCAGGGAAGCCCGCGTCATCGCAGCGGCGCGGGAGGCCGGGCTCGCCGTGCCAGAGGTGCTGCTCAGCACCGACGAGCCCGGCCTGTGGGGTACGGCAGGCCTGGTCATGCGCCGCGTCGCCGGCGAGACGATCGCCCGGCGGATCCTGCGCGACGCCGCCTACCGCCGGGCGCGGAAGGTGCTGGTGCGCCAGGTCGGCGAGTTCGCCGCCGGCCTGCACGCGCTCGAGGTCCCCGGGTATCTGCCCGCACCGGACCCGGTTGCCACCCTGCGGGCGCGGCTTGCCGCCTTCGAGCAGGCCAGCCCGGTCTTCGAACTTGCCCTGCGCACGCTGGAGGCCGACCGGCCGCCGGCCCGCGAACCGGTGATCGCCCACGGCGACCTGCGGCTTGGCAACCTGATCATCGGCCCGGACTCGCTGCTCGCGGTCATCGACTGGGAACTGGTCCACGCCGGCAACCCGGCCGAGGACCTCGGCTGGTTCTGCGTCAAGGCCTGGCGCTTCGGCGCCGGCGCACCAGCCGCCGGGCTCGGCAGCCGCGAAGAGCTGCTGGCCGCCTACCGGGCCGCCGGCGGGGCCGGCCTCACCCCGGCCGAACTGCGCTGGTGGGAGATACTCGGCACGCTGCGCTGGGGGGTCATCTGCCTGGAGCAGGCCCAGGCTCACCTGTCCGGCGCGCACCGGTCCGTCGAACTGGCAGCGGTCGGGCGCCGGGTTTGCGAGCAGGAATGGGACTTGCTGCTGCTGCTCGCGCCGGATGCCGCCGCGCAGGCCGCGGCCCGCCGTCCGCGCGTCACGGGCGCTGCGCAGCCAGCCCCGGCCCCGCACGGGCGGCCCACGGCGAGCGAACTGCTCGAGGCCGTCCGGGAGTTCCTCACCGGCCAGGTCATGCCGGCCGCCACCGGGCAGCTCGCCTTCCACGCCCGCGTGGCCGCCAACGTCCTGGGCATCGTGGCCCGCGAAGTCGAGCTTGGCGCGATCCCGCCCGAAGCCGGGCTCGCTGACACGGTCGCCGCCAAGCTCGCCGTCGCCAACCCGAGGTACTTCGACGTGGCCCCGCCAGCACCGTAACCGGGCCACGGCACTGGTGCTCTGCGCTGGCGACCGGCTGCGGCAGGTGAAAGGCTGGCCGGCATGGGCATCGTGTCACGCGGGTTCACCGGCCGCAGGCGGCCGGGCGGGGAGAACCTTCCGCCGGGCCAGTACCTGGTCACCGACTTCCCCGTGCTTTCGGCCGGGCCGACACCCCGGGTGGACCTGGCCTCGTGGGAGTTTCGCGTCACCACCGAGACCGGGCGGGCACACGCCTGGGACTGGGCCGCGTTCCGTGCGCTGCCAAGCGAGCGGATCACCGTCGATCTGCACTGCGTGACCAAGTGGTCCAAGCTACGGACACCGTGGCGGGGCGTCTCGGTGGACACGCTGCTGGCCCAGGTCGAAACGAGTGCCGGTTTCGCGCTCGCGCGTTCTTACTGCGGGTACACCACCAACCTGCCGGTGCAGGATCTGCTCGGCGGCCAGGCCTGGATCGCGTTCGAGTATGACGGTGCGGCGCTCGGCGCCGAGCACGGTGGTCCCGCCCGGCTCCTGGTGCCGAACCTGTACCTGTGGAAGTCGGCCAAGTGGGTGACGGGCATCGACCTGCTCACGCAGGACGAGCCCGG
>DASXKD010000126.1:0-21583 GCA_036497045.1 Streptosporangiaceae bacterium
GCGGCAGGCAGCAACGGGCACCAGGACGCCAGCCTGTCTGGCCAGGCGGCCCGCCTGGCCGGGGAATGGGCGACGAACCCGCGCTGGCGCGGCACCAAGCGCACGTACTCCGCGGAGGACGTCATCCGGCTGCGCGGCTCGGTACAGGAGGAGCACACGCTGGCCCGGCTCGGCGCCGAGCGGCTGTGGACGCTCCTGCACACCGAGGACTACGTGCACTCGCTGGGCGCGCTGACCGGCAACCAGGCGGTACAGCAGGTCCGCGCCGGGCTCCCGGCGATCTACCTGTCCGGCTGGCAGGTGGCCGCGGACGCCAACCTGGCGGGGCAGACGTACCCGGACCAGAGCCTGTACCCGGTCAACTCGGTGCCGCAGGTGGTCCGCCGGATCAACAACGCGCTGATGCGCGCCGACCAGATCGCCTGGGCCGAGGGCAACGGGAACGGGACCCACTGGCTCGCGCCGATCATGGCCGACGCCGAGGCGGGCTTCGGCGGCGTGCTCAACGCGTTCGAGCTGATGAAGGCCATGATCGCGGCGGGTGCCGCGGCAGTGCACTGGGAAGACCAGCTGGCGTCGGAGAAGAAGTGCGGCCACCTCGGCGGGAAGGTGCTCATCCCGACCGGGCAGCACATCAAGACGCTCAACGCCGCCCGGCTGGCCGCCGACGTCTGCGGCGTGCCGACCCTGGTGGTCGCCCGGACCGACGCGCACGCGGCGACGCTGATCACCAGCGACGTGGACGAGCGCGACCGGATGTTCGTGACCGGCGACCGGACCGCCGAGGGCTTCTTCCGGGTCCGCAACGGCATGGCCGCCTCGGTCGGCCGCGGGCTCGCCTACGCCCCCTATTCCGACCTGCTCTGGATGGAGACCTCCACGCCGGACCTGGCCGAGGCGCGCGAGTTCGCCGAGGCGATCAAGGCCGTGTACCCAGACCAGATGCTCGCCTACAACTGCTCGCCCTCGTTCAACTGGCGCAAGCACCTGGACGACGGCACCATCGAGAAGTTCCAGCGTGAGCTGGGCGAGATGGGCTACAAGTTCCAGTTCATCACGCTGGCTGGATTCCACGCGCTGAACTACTCGATGTACGAGCTTGCCCGCGGTTACGCCGAAGAGGGCATGCCGGCCTACGTGCGGCTGCAGGATGCCGAGTTCGGTGCCGAGGCGAGCGGCTACACCGCCACACGGCACCAGCGCGAGGTGGGAACGGGCTACTTCGACCTGGTGACCTCGGCCATCACGCCAGACGCCGCCACGGTGGCGCTGGCCGGGTCCACCGAAGACGAGCAGTTCGCCACCGCTCACTAGCCGGGCCCGAAGCCCGTCGCGGCGCCGTCGCCCCGATCGCCGCGGGGCGCCGGCCGCCGCGACGTCTGCGTCCTGAGCAGAGCGGGCAGTGGGACCTGTCCGGCGCCGCCGCAGGCGCCGTTGGCCGCGGGGCGCTGGCCGCCGCGACGCTTACCTGCTCAGGAGAGCAGCCCGGTAGGGGCGGGCAGTTCGAGGATGTCCTCGTCGTCGTCGTAGCTACGGGTGCCGTGCCAGCGGCTGGGCAGGAACATCGGGATGACCATCGCTATGCCGGCGAGCGCCAGCATCCCGCTCAGCAGCAGGGCACGGAAGCCGAGGCCGAACGCGTGGCTCTGCAGCGGGATCCAGGCGAGCGCCCGGTGCGCGCTGACCGCAAGCAGTGCCGTCCAGCCCAGCAGCACGAGCCCGGGCAGGCCGGTGGCCAGCGGTGACACGGCGGGGACCACGAGCAGGATGCCCATGAGCAGGCCTACCCCGAGCATGGCGGCCAGGCCGATCAGGCCGGTCCGGCTGGGCAGGCCGATGCTATGGCCTGCCAGCGCAGATACGTGCTCAGCTCCCCATCCGCCGGCGAAGAAGATGGCTGCAGTCAGCGCCAGCCCCAGGATGAGCCCGATGAAGTGTCGCATTTTCCATGAGTCCTTCATCCCCGCTCTGCTCCGTTACCGCAGCAAAGACTACGTGACCTGCTCGTGATTTTCGGGGAGATGACGCGATCCTATGGCAGACCCCTAACAGCGTCCTGTCAGGTTCGCCCCGTAGGCTCGTGCCGTGCATATCGACACCATCTTCAGAACGATTGGCTCTCTAGCCGTCCGACTCCGCTGGCTGGTGCTGATCGCGTGGGTGGCGGGGGCGATTGCTGCGGCTTCACTGCTTCCCTCGCTGAATAGCGTGACTCAGAACAACAACCAGAAGTTCCTTCCGTCCAGCGCGCCGAGCTCACATGCGGCCGAACTCGCGGCGCCCTTCGGCACCGCCAGCCTGATCCCGATCCCGGTCATCGCGGCACAGCCAAGCGCGCCGCTGTCGCAGGCCGACCTCAGCGCGATCGCCGCGCTGCCCGCCCAGCTGAAGACGGTCAGCGGGGTCGCCAAGGTGCAGGATGCCGGCGTTTCCGCCGACGGGCACGCCGTGCAACTGGTCGTGCTCGCACAGCAGGGCGGCGGTAACCAGAACTACGCCACCGATCTGATCGACGGCCTGCGCGCCAAGATCGCCCAGGCGAACCTGCCCGCCGGGCTGCAGGCGCACGTGACCGGCGACATTGCCGCGCAAGTGGACCAGCAGAAGGCTTCGGGTAACACCGGCGCCAAGATCCAGGCGCTGTCGCTGGCGTTCATCCTCGTGCTGCTGGTCCTGATCTTCCGGTCGTTCACCCTCGCCCTGGTGACGGTCATACCGCCGCTGCTGTCGTTCACCATCGCCGGGCCGCTGGTCGCGGAGGCCGCTCAGCACGGGCTCCAGGTCTCCCCCATCGCCGAGTTCCTGATGATCGTGCTGGTGCTCGGCGCGGGCACCGACTACGGGCTGTTCCTGGTCTTCCGGGTCCGCGAGGCGCTGCGGGCTGGGCCGCACGCCACCGCGGGCGAGTACTACCCCGGCGCGCGCGGCCTCGGCGGCAGCCTGCTCGGCGACTTCCTCCACGCCAGGGCCCCAGCCAGGGAAGCGATCGTCGGCTCGGTGACCAAGGTCGGTGAGTCCATCACATTCTCCGCGGCCACGGTGATCGCGGCGATGCTGACGCTGCTGCTCGCCTCCTTCTCCTTCTACGCCGACCTCGGCGGCCCGTTCGCGATCGCGATCGGCGTCACCCTGATCGCGGCGCTGACGCTGCTGCCCGCGCTGCTGTCCATCCGGCTGTCGCTGCTGGCCGCCAAGCGCGCGCTGTTCCGCGCCATGTTCAACCGGCCGAAGCTGCTGCCGTGGAACATCCAGGGCAGCGGCAAGACAGGCCTCTGGGGCCGGGTGGCCGGCCGCATCGTCAAGCACCCGATCCCGACCCTGGTGTCCGGGATCGTGGTGTTCGGCGGGCTGGCGTTCGCGGTGTTCGGCTACACGGCGGCCGGCTTCGGCGGGAGCACCGCCCCGCCCGCCGGCACCGACTCCGCCTCCGGGCAGGCGCAGCTCACCAAGTACTTCCCGCAGTCGTCGGCCAACCCGACCACGGTGATCTACCGGTTCGGCACCCCAGTGTGGCAGAACCCGGCCCCGCTGGCCGCGGGGCAAAGCAAGCTCAGGGCGAGCGGGCTGTTCACCCAGGTCAGCGGGCCGCTGAACCCGACCGGCGCCCAGCTCACCCCGGCCCAGTTCACCGCGCTGCACGCCAAGCTCGGTCCGGCCAAGGCACTTCCGCCCACACCGCCCCCGGGCTCAGGTGTGCCGCCCGGCGCGTACCAGGCCTACCGCGCCACCGCCAACTTCGTCAGCCCAGACGGCCGGACCGTGCTGTACGAAACGGGCCTGAAGGCCGGCGATCCGGGCAGCACAAGCGCGATGAACGCGACGCCGTCCCTGCGTGCGGAGACCACCGCGGTCGGCAAGGCGATCGGCGCCTCGGACTCGGCGCTCGGCGGCGAGGCACCGGCCCTTTACGACATCAGCAGCATCTCCAACAGCGACCTCAAGCACATCATCCCCTACGCGATCATCGCGATCGGGATCCTGCTCGCGCTGGTGCTGCGCAGCCTGGTGGCCCCGCTGTACCTGATCGCCTCGGTGGGGATCTCCTACCTGGCGGCGCTGGGCCTGTCGGTGCTGATCTTCATCGAGATCGGTAACAGCGGCGGCCTGGTGTTCTTCATGCCGTTCCTGATGTTCATCTTCCTGCTCGCCCTGGGCGAGGATTACAACATCCTGATGATGACCAGGATCCGGGAGGAGGCGCAGCGTCTGCCGCTGCGCGAGGCGGTGACCAGGGCATTGGGCGCGACGGGGTCGACGATCACCTCGGCCGGGCTGGTGCTCGCCGGCACGTTCATCGTGCTGACGGTGGTCGCCGGCAGTGGCTCGGGCGGCGACCAGATCCGTGACATCGGCCTGGGCCTGGCCCTGGGCATCCTGATGGACACGTTCCTGGTGCGAACCCTGCTGGTGCCCTCGACGGTGGTTCTGCTGGGCCGCTGGAACTGGTGGCCGTCCCGGATGAGCAGGCCGGACGCACTGCCGCCCGGGCCAGCGCCGGGCGGCACCGCCGAGCCCGGCCTGGATGTCAAGCGGGCGGAAGCCCGGTAGGGCCCGCGGGCGGGGCGTCGGCCAGCGCGTCGATCAGCCCCGCCAGGTCCCGCAGTGCGGGCAGGGCGGCGGCGACCACGTCGCGGCTGGCGGGCGCCAGCTGCGTGAGCGCGGACCGGAGCAGCCGTTCGTTGACCTGCTGCCAGCGGGTGACCGCGGCTTCGCCGGCCTCGGTCAGCGACAGCGACGCGGTGCGCCGGTCTTTCTCGCCGCCGGACCGGGTGATGAGCCCGGACCGGCGCAGGCCGCTGGCGAGGGTCGCTTCCGAGCTGGGCGCGATCCGGAGCATCCTGGCGAGCTGACCGGGGCGGGCGCCGGGGTTCTCCGCCAGGCATGACAACAGCTCCAGCTGGGCGACAGAAAGGTTGCCACCCGGATCCGCGGCGCGGGCCGCCCGGCGCATAGCCCGGCGAAGCCGGGAGATGACGTCGGCAAGTTCCGCTCCCCCGGAATCGCCCTCGCCACGCGGCGGCGAGGCCCCGTCAGCCGGCTGCACCAGATGCGGTCCCCTCTGCCTCATCCGAGATTTGCTCCCCAGTCACCCCCTCCTCATCATGGCCCAGCCGGCCTGGCCCTGACACGGCAATTCGTGCATACCCGGCCACACGGGCACGATGGCCATCCCGGAACCTGGGCCCTCCGCCAGCCCGGAACGGGGATACTTGGCGTGGATCTCACGGACTCACCGGTCACGGTGCTGGCCTCCAGCGCACTGACCCGTCAGACTCACCTGAGGGAGGTCCGAGCTACGCCGCCGTGCGGCACCATGTGCACCGGGTCGCCCGGCGGCGCAGAAGGGACGCCAATGCAAGAACTGCGCCTTGTCGCGGTCAGTGAGGACGGCACCTATGCCGTACTCACGGCGCCGGGGAGCGGTGGCCGCTTTACGCTCCGGATCGACGACCGGCTGCGGATCGTGGCCCGCGGGCAGTTCTCGCGGCTTGCGCAGTACGAGATCGAAGTGGAGAGTCCCTTGCGACCCAAGGAGATCCAGGACCGGATTCGCGCCGGGGAGACCGCCGAGGAGATCGCCGATGCGGCGGGGGTGCCGATCGAGCGCGTACGGCGGTTCGAGGGCCCCGTGCTGTCCGAACGTGCCTACCGCGCCCAGGAGGCCCAGCGCGCGACCGTACGCCTGCCAGGGGATTCCGGGCCGGGCCGCAGCCTCGGGGACCTGGTGCAGGAGGGCCTCCGGGCATCGGGGGTCGATCCGGCAGATGCGGATTGGGACTCACGCAAGCGGGCCGACGGGGGGTGGCAGGTCCTCCTTTCGTTCAATTCGGGCAGCGTCCCCCACCTGGCGGAATGGAACTTCGACCCGCACCGCAAGCACGTCGCGCCGGCCGACGACACCGCCATGCGCCTGTGCCTTCCCGACGCCGAGCTGCCGCCACCGGCCCCGGGGGCGCGTGCCGCGGCCCGTGCCACGGTCACGCCGATCGGCAGCAGGCTCGGCCCGGCCGCCGAGGCAGACCAGGGCCGTCCGGCCGAGCGGGCCCGGGTAACGCCGCCCAGCCACGCCCGCAAGGCCCCGGAGCAGGAAGAAAGCGCCCCCGCCGGGTCCGTCCCGCGCGAGCGCCCAGCTAGGAAGGCCGCGGGCGGCCGGTCCCGGCGCTCCTCGGTCCCGTCCTGGGACGAGATCATGTTCGGCACCAGCCGCCCGAGCGACTGAGTAGCCGCCACGCAACTCAGCCCGCGGTGCTTTCCCGGGGTCGCCCACGGGACTGCTCGCCGCCGCATACGATCGCTGCGGATGGGGCGTGCGGGTACGAGACGAGATTGGCGGGTGCGACCGTTGGCGGGCAGGTCCGGCCGGTGGATTCCGGGCGTCGCCGCCACCGCAGCCCTCGTTTTTGTCAGTGGTTGCGGTCTGATCGGCGGGCCAAGCACGGTCCTGGTGGCTGTTCCTGACAACATCACAGTGACCAGCCCCGACTTCAACGGGAAGCAGATGGGCCCGGCGTTCAGTTGCCGGGCCACGGGCGGGCATCCGGCGATTCACTGGTCCGGCGCGCCGGCCGGCACAAAGTCACTCGCGCTGGTCATGGATGACTCCGCCGCGCCGGTTACGCCGTATATCTTCTGGATCGTCTTCGACATAAGCCCGCAATCCTCAGATATTCCGGCAGGGCGACTTCCGCCAGGGGCGCGTCAAGCGGACAACAGCAAAGGCACGATCGGCTATGATCCGCCGTGCCCGGCGAATCCCGGGCACGTTTACAGGTTTACCGTTTACGCCCTTGACAGGAAGCTCTCCCTAGCTCCAGGGACGAGCGCGAAAACGGCCTGGATGGCCATAGCAGGGGCAGCCATAGCCCGTGGCAGGCTGGCTACTGTCATCGTTCCGTAATTGCTCGGTTGCGTTAAGTAAACGACATCTGTAAACGACATGTGTAAAAGTTTTCTAAACGGGTGACACGGGCCATACCGGTCCGTCAGAATCACTGCTCAAGGAGTTCGCTCCAAGAGTTGTTCCCAAGCCGCTAGCGACACTGGGGAAGGCCCGCGCCGTGGCCGCGTGCGCCTCGCTAGCGCTACCCAGATGGCCATGGCTAGTTGGGTGGTGCGATGATCCTGCTCGTGGTCGGCCTGGTGGCCGTTATCGTGGTGGTCCTCATTGCCGTCTTTCTGAGCATTCGGCTCGGGCGCGGTGACGAGCATGACGAGCCGGAGCCAAGGTCCAGCAGCCGCGACCGGCGGCGCGATCAGGACGAGCGCTGGCGGGACCGGGACACCCGGCGGGTGCCGGAGTCCGGCAGTCGCGGGGGGCGTGGCGAACCCCCCGGGTACAATTCCCGCGGCCCGGCCCGGGAGCGTGCGCCGCGCGGCCGGGATTACGACGGCGCATCACAGCGGCCAGCCCGTGAAGCCTCCGACCACCGCAAGCCGGCCGCTGCCCGCTCCGCCGTCGGGGCGTCCGCGCAGGCCCGCGGTCGCTACGACACCGGTCCCTCGCGGCGGCCCGCCGCCGCCGACTTCCCCTCGGCCGACTACCCGTCGATGGACTTCGGCCCGGCCGGGAACTACGCGACCGGTGACCAGCCCTCGGTGGGGCTCCCCACGGCTGGCTACGAAACCGTGGATGGCTCCAGGGACAGGCAGGACACGCGGCGCAAGGCGGCGCCCGCGCCGGCCAGCAGCAAGAGCAAATCCCGGCAGCGCGGCAAGCGCGACGATGACGACGACTGGCCGAGTTCGGAATGGGACAAGCTTTCCGACGAGCAGTACTGGGCCGAGCTTTCCGCCGACAAGCCACTTTCGACCATGGCGCGGCCGAGCAGGCCCGCCAGCGATGCGGCAGCCAAGACGCCGGCCAACGGCAGCGCCAAGGCCAAGCCCGCCGCGCGGGATTCCCGTCCGGCCAGGCCGCCAGCGTCCGCCCGGGACATGCAGCGTGACCTGCCCAGCCGCACAGAGCGCGCGGACCAGCGCGAGCCGGTGACCGAGCGCCTGCCGGTCCGCGCCGCCCGCCAGGCCCCGCCTCCTCTGCCGCCTGCCCGGCGCGAGGCGGACGTCCCTGCCGCCGGCCGCTCCTACCCCGAGCAGCGTTCCGTGCTCGATTCCGGGCCGCGCTCATCGCGGGACACCGGGCCGTACCAGGCACGGAACACCGGACCGCAGCCCGCGCCCGAACACCGGCGGCGGGACACTACCGGGCCCCAGTCCACGAGGGATCGCGACCTGGCTATGCTCAGCGGGCTTGCCAGCGCACCACCACCCATTCCCGGCGCGCTCGAAGACGACCCGCTGACCAGCCCGTCGTTCTCCCTCAAGGCCGGGCCGGCCAGCGACAGCCGCTCCTACAGCAACTCCAGGAAGCACGCCAAGACCACGCCAACGGCGGACTATCCCGCCGCCAACGGGGCTGCCCACGCCAACGGCAATGGCAACGGACTTGGCGGCAATGGGCACAGCAGCGGCGGCTACCCGGAGGCTGACTATGCCGACCGCGGCTACGCCTACCAGGCGGCTCCCCCAGCCGCGCCGACGGCCGCAGCCGCGGACTGGTACAGCGCGCCGCCCGGGCCGGCTGGCCCGCCCGCCGAGGCGCAGGCGCCCGCGTACGGGAACCCCTACGCCAACACCGGTCCCGATAGCGCTGGCTCCCCCGCGGCACACACCGGCAGCCAGGCCACTGCGGGCTACAACAACTACCTGGCCGATCCGCTGCACGTGTACTCTCCGCCCCGGTACGAGGCGCCTTCCCCCTATGCCGAGCCCGCCAGCCCGGCTGCTTACCTGGCCGCACCGCTGCCGCCCGCCGGGTCCGCGCCGTACGCCGACGGCTACCCGGAGCAGCCCTACGCGGACCAGGCCGGCTATCAGGACGGGTACGGCGCGGGTGGCTACGCCCCCGGGTACGAGGCGGGCTACCCGGGCGACCCGTACGCGTCCGGGGGATACGCTCCCCACCCTCCCCAGGGTTGACAAGCCGGTACGCCTAGCGCGGACAATATGGCGACCCCGACGACCGCTAATGCATGGCAGAGGAGACGGTGGACCGCGCACGGGATCACGCTCGCACGTACCACTTGCACCGGCTGGCGACCGCCCTTGACACCCAAGGTCTGCACGCCACGGTGAAGACCACCTACCCGGCCGCCCTGCACATCTTCGCACCGGGCGCGACCATGCTCGCCGAAAGCATCGGCTGCACTCCGGGTACCGACGACCGAGGGCACCTTCACTGGTATTACCGCTGGTCCTGGGGGGAAGTGCTGCACGACACCGAGGACCCCTCGGCGGCTGCCGCGAAGATCGCCGAGGTCCTCTCCTCTCGCTGAGGCCGGGCCTGGCGTTCGCCGTCAGGCTAATCCCCCCGGTCCGGGAAGCGGGACCGGGGTCAGCCTAGTTGTTCAGTCATCTGGGTATTGTGGCTGACGTTGGGAGTGTCCCGTGACCAAGCAGGTGACTCCGTCGCCGCCGGGTGACAAGCCGGCGCCGTCCGCCCCGCCATCGCCGCCGCGCTGGCGCCACTGGCTGTGGCTGGTCGCGCTGATCGCCTTCGCGTTCCTCTTCCTGGTGCTGCCGACGCTGCACACCAACTCGGTCAGCCTCAGCTACTCCCAGTTCCTGTCCAAGGTCAGCTCACACCAAGTGAAGACGGTGACGCTTGGCTCTGATGGCCAGGCCAGCGGGACGCTGAAGAACGGGAGCACGTACGAGACGGTGATCCCGAGCCAGGCCGGGCAGCAGTTTCTGGACGATTTGCAGTCGGCGGACGTGGAGATCACCGCCAGCACGCCGCGCCCCTCGTTCGGCTCCGAGGTGCTGACCTGGGTGCTCCTGCTCTCCCCGTTCCTGCTGTTCGGCTGGCTGTGGATGCGGCTGTCGCGGGGTGCGGGCGGGCAACTGCAGGGTGTGCTCGGGGTTGGCCGGTCCCGGGCGAAGGTGTTCGACGCGGACCGGCCGCAGACGCGGTTCGATGACGTCGCCGGGTACGAGGGTGCCAAGGCGGAAATCGTCGAGGTGGTGGACTTCCTCCGGAACCCAGACAGGTACCGCCGCGCCGGGGCGACCCCGCCGCGCGGGGTGCTGATGATCGGCCCGCCGGGCACCGGAAAGACGCTCATCGCCCGGGCTGTGGCCGGCGAGGCGCAGGTGCCGTTCTTCTCCGTCGCCGGGTCCAGTTTCGTGGAGTTGTTCGTCGGCGTCGGCGCCGCCAGGGTCAGGGACCTGTTCGCCGAGGCGCGCAAGAGGGCGCCGGTCATCGTCTTCATCGACGAACTGGACGCGATCGGCCAGCGGCGGGCCGGCTCTGGTGCGGTCGTCGCCAACGACGAGCGCGAGCAGACGCTCAACCAGTTGCTGACCGAGATGGACGGCTTCGACCCGACCGAGGGCATCGTGGTGCTCGCCGCCACGAACCGGCCCGAGGTCCTCGACCCGGCACTGCTCCGCCCCGGCAGATTCGACCGCCAGATCACCATCCCCCTGCCCAACCTCGCCGAGCGGGCGGCCATTCTCGGGGTTCACTGCCGGGGCAAGAAGCTGGACCCGGGCGTGGATCTTCAAGTGGTGGCCCGCGGCACGCCGGGCTTCTCCGGTGCCGACCTGGCCAACCTGGTCAACGAGGCGGCCATCAACGCGGTCCGCGACGGGCGGGATGTGATCACCGCTGCCGACTTCGACACCGCGAGGGACCGGATCATCCTCGGCCGCCGAGAGGGCTCCAACGTGCTGCTTCCCGAAGAGAAGCAGGCCGTGGCCGTGCACGAGGCGGGCCACGCCCTGGTCGCCGCGCTGTCCCCGCGCGCCGACCCGGTGGCCAAGGTCACCATCTTGCCGGCCGGCCAGGCGCTCGGCGTGACCCAGCAGCTCCCCCTCGTCGAGCGGCACCTGTACGGCGAGGACTACCTCACCCAGACCCTGGCGGTGCGGCTGGGTGGCCGGGCGGCCGAGCTGGTCGAGTTCGGCCAGGGCTCGACCGGCGCGGCCAACGACCTGGCTGCGGCGACCGACCTGGCCACCAAGATGGTCCGCGAGTTCGGGCTGTCCCCGGCGATCGGCCCGGTCGGCTACCCCGAGGGCGGCTCGGTGTTCCTCGGCGGCGGCGGCCCCGGGATGTCCAGCCGCCCGTTTGCCGAGGCCACCCAGGCGGTCATCGACGGCGAGGTCGCCCGGCTGCTCCGCGAGGCCGAGGAACAGGCGGTCGCCCTGCTCCGGAACCACCGGGCCGAGCTGCACAGCCTGGTGGCCTTGCTGCTGGAGCAGGAGACCGTGGATGGCGACGCCGTCTACCAGGTGCTCGGGATGCCTTCGCCGGAGCATCGCCCGGACGGCGTGGTCATGGCCCCGTCGCGTCCCGCAGTAGCCGCAAGCCCGGCCGCCGCGCCCGCAGCGGGTGCCAGAGGAGCCGTTCCCCCAAGCCAGCACGGCCCAGTGCCCCGCGACGGAGCCGCAGGCCACTGAGGCCACCGGAGGGGTCGCTCCCCCAGGCCAGTACGGCCAAGGCCCCGTGACGAAGGAACGGGGCCTTGAGCCATCGGGGGGGTCCAGGGGGGTCGCTCCCCCGGGCCAGTACAGTGGCGCGCATGCCAGCGACGATCTCGGTGCGGGACCTGCACAAGTCCTACGGCCAGGTGGTCGCCGCGGACGGCGTGACGTTCGCGGTCGAACAGGGCGAGTTCTTCGGGATCCTTGGGCCGAACGGGGCAGGCAAGACCACCACGCTGGAGATCGTTGAGGGCCTGCGCGAGCCCGACAGTGGCGAGGTGACCGTGCTCGGCAGGCATCCGTGGCCGCGAAACCCCGCGTTGCTGCCGCTGATCGGCGTGCAGTTGCAGTCATCGTCTTTCTTCGAGCTGCTCACCGCGCGCGAGCAGTTGCGCACGTTCGCCTCGCTGTACGGGGTCTCCGCCCAGCGCGCGGACGCCATGCTTGCCGTGGTCGGGCTGGAGGACCAGGCCGGCATCCGCACGGAGAAGCTATCCGGTGGCCAGGCCCAGCGCCTGTCCATCGCCTGCGCGCTGGTGCACGACCCGGAACTGCTTTTCCTTGACGAGCCGACCGGGGCCCTGGACCCGCAGGCCAGGCGGAACCTGTGGGACCTGTTGCGGAAGATCAGCGCGGAAGGCCGCACCGTGGTTCTCACCACCCACCACATGGACGAGGCCGAAGCCCTCTGCCACCGCGTCGCGATCATGGACCACGGGAAGATCCTCAAGATCGGGCCGCCCGCAGGCCTGATCCGTGAGCTGGACCAGCCGCTTCGGATCAGCGTAGAGTCGGGCCGCCTGTCGGTGGCCGAGGCGACGGCCCTGCTGCCCGGGGTCGGCGACGCCGAGAGCGTCACCGACGACGGGGTCTCGCTGACCATCGCCACCAGGGAGCCCGCGGCCGTGCTTGCCGGGCTGGCCGGCCAGGAGGCGCTGACCGGGCTGCGGGTCTCCGGCGCCACCCTGGAGGACGTGTTCCTGGAGCTCACAGGCCGCGCGTACCGCGCCTGAGCCCCGGCGCGGACCGCCTTGCGGGGTACTCTCCGGCCGGCGCCGGCGCTCAGCCGGCGACCAGCTGGGCAGGCTCCTTCGGAGCACGATCCTCGGCCAGCCGGACGTGGTACATCGACCGCCAGTTCTTCCCGGTGAGCAGGAACTCTCCGGCACCGGGCAGCGCGGCAACGCCGTTCAGCACGGCCTCAGGGTCACCCCAGTGGCGTTCCATCACCGCCTTCGCGTCGACGATGTCGGTGACCTCACCGCTGCCCAGGTCGATACCTACCAGGTACCGCTTGCCCAGCAGGTTCGCCCACACCCGCCCCCCGGCCCATTCCAGGTCGTTGAGCTCGGTCACGCGCTCGCCCTCGCAGCGGACCCATATCACGCCGAGCGGCTCCAGGGTGCCCGGGTCGCGCGAGATCAGCTCGCTGGTGCCGTCGCTGGTCAGGACCGCGCCGTCCGCGGCGCAGATGCCCCACCCCTCGCGGTTGAACGGGATCCTCTCCACCAGTTCCAGGCTCCACGCGTCCCAGCGCAGCGCCACCCGCTCCCGCCAGGTGAGCTGCCACATGTGGTCGCCGGCCGGGCAGATGCCCTCGCCGAACAGCTCCGCAGGCAGGGCCGCCTGCCCCTCCGGCTGCCGCGCACCGAGCGGGTACCGGCGCAGCGCCGACTTCCCGTACCCGCCACTGCTCTCCCACACCATGTCCCGGCCGACGATCAGGCCCTGGGTGAAGCTTCGCCCAGGATGTGGCATGCGGCGCAGCACCTGCAGCCGGTGAAATCTCAGCGTGCCACCTCCTCGCCTGCCGTGGCGGGAGTACGCCACTCCCCCGGTGCCTGGCTCTCGCGCACCGCCACGCTGACATCTTGCCAGCCGGCCTGCGCCCGGCCGCCGATGACGGCCCGCGGCCGGTCCGCCGTGGCTATCGTGAGAGGCGTGGACGAGCTGGCCGATTCCAGCGGCGTGCTGCACGACCAGGCCGCCCTGGCCGGCCGCCTGGCCCGCGACGGTCACCTCTTCTTCCGTGGCCTGCTGCCGGACGGGCCGCTGCGCGCGGCCAGGTCCGCGGTCATGGCGCACCTGCGCGCCGGCGGGCGTCCCGACGCCGCCGGGACGCCGTCGGCGGCGCCGCGGGCGGTCAAGCCAGCGGATGCGCGCAGGCCGGCGCTCGCGGGCCATGCCCTATGGTTTCGCCATGCACAGTGTGGATCCGACGACCGAGCAGATGATCCGCTCGGTCCTGGCGTACGCCGAGAACCGGTTGCGGCTGGATCCGGTTCCCCTGGACGGGAGCCGCCGGGACCCGGCGCAGTTCGATGCCGCGCTGAGCGGGCTGCCCAGCGAGGAACCGCACAACGCGGACCAGGTGCTTGGCGCGTACGCCTCGGTCCTTGCCCCAGCGGTGATCTCCGCGGACAGCCCGCGGTTTCTTGGCTTCATCCCGGCCGCACCGACCAAGGCGGCGCTGCTGTTCGACATGCTCGTCTCCTGTGCCTCGATCCAGGGCATCTCCTGGCTGGAGGCATCCGGGGCGATCCACGCGGAGAACCTGGTGCTGCGGCTGATCGCCGACCGGGCCGGGCTGCCTGGCTCGGCGGGCGGGTGCTTCGTGTCCGGCGGCTCGGCGGCGAACCTGTCAGCGCTGATGGTCGCCAGGGAGGTGGCTAAGCGCCGGGCCGGGGCGGCCGGCCAGGACCGCAGGTTCCGTGCCGTGGCCGGCGATGACGCCCATTCCTCGATCGCGAGTACGCTGCGCATCCTGGAGATGGGCGCGCTGACCGTGACCACCCCCGACCACCGGCTGACCGGCGCAGCCCTGCGCGCCGCCATCGAGGCCGACGGCGACCCGGCCTCGCTGGCCGCGGTGGTCGCCACCGCGGGCACCACGAATGCCGGGATCATCGACGACCTGGCCGGCGCGGCCGAGGTTGCCCGTGAGTACGGCCTGTGGTTCCACGTTGACGGCGCCTACGGCGGAGCCGGGCTGTTCGCCCCCAGCGTGCGGCGGGCGTATGACGGCATCGAGCACGCCGATTCCTTCGTCCTGGATCCGCACAAGTGGCTGTTCGCGCCGTTCGACTGTGCCGCATTGCTGTACCGCGAGCCTGCCTTGGCCCGCTCCGTGCACAAGCAGGACGCGTCTTACCTCGACGTGATCCATGACGAGCCCGCGGACTGGAACCCGACCGACTACGCCTACCACCTCACCCGGCGGGCCCGCGGCCTGCCCCTGTGGTTCTCGCTGTCCGTACACGGGGTCCGTGCCTACAGCGAGGCGATCGAGGCGGCGATCCGGCTGGCCAGGGACACCGCGGCGGAGATCGCCAAGCGCGGCTACCTGGAGCTGATCCGCGAGCCGGATCTCGGCGTCGTGCTGTTCCGCCGCCGGGGCTGGGCGCCGGAGCAGTACACCGAATGGGCCGACCGGCTGAAGGCCGATCAGGTGGCGTTCATCCCGCCGTCGGCCTGGGAAGGCGAGACCGTCGCCCGGTTCGCGTTCCTGCACCCGCACACGTCGATGGACCTGGTGCGGCAGATCCTCGACCGGATGGACTGAGCCGTCTCTGCGTGGTCACGCCACGGCTGCCCGCCCGGCCGGGCCCGCTAGCGCGGCCGCCGAGGTGATCAGCGACATCTCGAACACCTGCCGCCGGCGGCGGGGATCCATCAGGTTCACGCCCATCACGGCCAGGTCCTCCGGCCCGGGGGTGAGCACGGTCACCGCGATGCCCGCCGCGCGCAGCGCCCGTACCTCCCGCAGCAGCGTCATGGTCATCACGGCCCGCAGCTGCCGCTCCAGCACCTCGTGCGGCATGCGCGGCCGGTCCACCACGACGCTGGCCATGGGGGCGAGCACGAACACCTCGTCGAGGCACGCCCTGGCCACCATGCCCAACGAGGTCGGCGAGCGGACGCCACCGTCGACGTAACGGCGGCCGTCGATCACCGCGGGCTGATACCAGCCGGGGATCGAGCACGACGCGGCGACGGCGTCCGGCAGCCGGGCGGGCGGAGCACCGGCCCGGCCGAAGACTGCCCGGCGGCCTGAGCGGTAGTCGACGGCCACGATCCAGGTCTCGCCGCGGACCCAGGGCGGCGGCTCCGCCGATACCGGGACGCCGTAGGCGTGGCAGTGCAGGGCGTGCACCATGTCGTGGAGCGGACCGTGGTTCGCCCGGCCCAGCGGCAGCCAGGCACTGGCCAGCACGCTGGGGTACACCCGGTGCGGGGCCAGCATCACGGCCAGCATCAGCCGGGCCGAGCCGAGGCGCAACTGGGGCGCGGGCGGCCAGGGGCCACCGGTGAGACCGTCCACGGCGGCGGCTTCCAGCGGCCCGACGGCCTCGCCACGCTGGTGGGCGACCATCTCGTCGACACCGACCCCGCAGCGCAAGGCGGCAGCCAGGACGCTGCCGGCGCTGGTCCCGACGATCAGGTCCAGGTCACCGAGCGGGCGTGGCAACCGCTCCTGCAGGGCGGGCAGCGCGCCGGTCATCCAGGCTGCGCCGAGCACCCCCCCGGCGCCGAGAACCAGCCCCACGCGGGGCCGGGAACGCCCAGGCACCGCTTTCAGACCCATGTGCACCTCCCCCAGTGCCCAGACGCCTGCACTGCCCGCTTAGCCCCCGCCAGGCGGATACATGCAAATCTTATATAGAGATTTCCCCTGGTAACGCCCTCCAACGCGCCTCCGCTACCTGCGGTTTCGCTCGCGGCCGCGCATCACGGCATGCCGTCCCCGTTCGCACCAACTGGCGCCGTCCGTGCCGCCCGGGCGGCATGTGCGGCCTGCTGGCCCGCGGAGGCGAGCCAGCCAAGCACCGCGTCCGCGGTGTCCTGCGGGGTCTCCAGTTGCGGCACGTGGCCCACACCGCCGAACTCTCGCAGCGACCAGGCGGGGTTGGCGCGGGCGGCCGCGCGCGCCGCCGCGATCGGGACCAGGCGGTCAGCGGTGCCGTGGATCAGCAGCACCGGGCAGGTGACCGAGCGGACCCGCCGGCTGTAGGCGCGTCCGTGCGGGTAGCCGGCGGTGCGGACGACCGAGCGCATCGCGGCCGCGAAGTCGGCCTCGATGGTCGGGAAGGCGGCCCGCTGCACCGCGACCTCGATATGCCGGGCGATCACCTCCGGCGCCACCCGCGAGGGATCCGCGCAGCACAGCTCCATGATGCTGGAGACCAGTTCGGCCGGGACCTGGCGGCGGCGCCTGGCCTGCACCGCGCGGCGCAGCCCTGGGGTGAGGTAGGCCGCGAACATCGCGGTGACGAGCGGATCCGGCCGCGCGGGCACGAACGGCAGCGCCGGGTCCACCAGGACCAGGCCGGCCACCGCCGCCGGGGCGGCGCTCGCTTCGAGCAGCGAGATCATGCCGCCCATCGAATTGCCCATGAGGATCACCGGGCCGCCGGTCACCGACATGACGAACCGGTGCAGCAGGGCACGGTTCGACGCGACGTCCGTACCGCGGCCCAGCGACTGGGTGAGGCCGTGACCGGCCAGGTCCGGGGCCAGCACCCGGCAGGTCCCGGTCAGCAGGGGCGCGACCGCCGTCCAGTTGACCGCCGAGCCACCGAGCCCGTGCACGCAGACGATCACCGGGCCGCCGGCGGGGCCACCGAAGTCCAGGTAGCGTACGGGCCCGTTCAGGTCCGTGCACCGGGAGTCGCCGGGCGGCGTCTCTCCGAGTCCGTCGAGGCGATCAGTGGTCTGGCCAGCGGTCATCGCTCCAGGGTCGGGCAACCGACAGCCGCTGTCAACTGGCGAGTAACTTACGGCTTAGTTAGCCCCGTGCTGCTCCGCTCGGCGAGGGCCGCGAGGCAGCAGAATGCCGGTGTCTCCAGGCTTCCCGCGGCGCCTTTCGCTGTCCCTTCGGGCGGCGACCGTGTAAGGCGTTACCTGACACGGGTCAAGGAGCCAGCGCTGGGTGCCGGGGCCGGCCAGGCATCGGGGCGAGGGCGGTAGTCAGCCCTGCGCCGAGGGCGCGGTCAGTTCGAGCTGGACGCCGTCGGGATCCTCGAACGGCAGCACGTCGATGCCGAACCCGCCCAGGGTGGTGATCTCGCCGTGCGGCACGCCGTTCTCATCGAACAGCCGCGCCGCCTGCTCCAGGTCGTCGCGGCTGGCCACGCCGAAGCTCAAATGGTCCAGGCCCACCCGGTCAGGGTCGAAACGGTCTCCCGACGGCGCCATCGGCCGCAGGCCCATGAGCAGGTTCCCGCGGATCATGACCACGCCGCCGAAGAGGATCTTGAACACCTCTCCGGCAGACGGGTCGTCCGGCGGAGGCGACTCCACCGCGACCTCGAAGCCGAGCAGGCTGGTGTAGAACCGGCGGCTCCGTTCCAGATCGGTCACGGTGAGCCGCAGATGGTGAACGCCATCGGTCGGAATTTGCCCGGGCATGCCCGCCTCCCTCCCGTGCGCCGCCAGTGCTGCGCACGATCCCGTCACGGCCGCTGTATCTATGATCTTGCTGAAAAACCGTTGTGGCCAGGGCCTGCCGGGAACGCATAATCGGCCAGGTGGACACGGATGCCTTCGTGCGTGACGGCTACGTCGTGGTACGCGGCGCCTTTGGCGAGGACACCGCCCGGGGCTGCCGGGAGATGATCTGGGAGGTGCTGGCCGGGCGCGGCATCTACTCCGATGACCGTGCCACCTGGGCGCCGCCGCTGGTCAGGATCAACTGCCCCGAGGGCGAGCCGTTCGCCGTGGCGGGCACCTCCCCCCGGCTGCACGCCGCCTACGACGAACTGATCGGTGCGGGCCGGTGGGTGCCGCGGGCCGGGGTGGGCGGCACCGTGCCGGTGCGCTTCCCGTCCGAGGACTACCCGGGCGAGGTGGGTTACCACATTGAGGGGAGCTACTGGGGCGGGGAACAGTGGTGGGCGAACGTGCGGTCGCGCGACCGCGGCCTGCTCGCGCTGTTCCTCTTCTCCGACGTCGGCCCCGACGACGCGCCCACCCGGCTGATCGTGGGATCGCACCTGTTCGTGCCGCCCATCCTCGCCCCCGCTCGCGAGGACGGCATGGCCAGCGGTGACGTTTCCGCCGGACTGCAGCCGTCGGTACTGTGCCGGCGCGCCGCCGAGGCCACCGGCCGGGCCGGCGACGTCTATCTGTGTCACCCGTTCATCGTGCATACCGCGACCTGGCCGCATCGGGGCACGGTGCCGCGGATGATGGCCCAGCCCGGAGTCATGGTGCCGGGCGGGTTCCCCTTCGACGGTTCCGATACCTCGCCGGTGGCCCGGGCGATCGTCCGGGGCTTGGCGACGGCGCGCTGACGCCCGGGCCGGCTCTAGCCGAGCCGGTCCCGGGCGCCAGGGTGTTACGCAGCGAGCGGTGCCGCGGCCGCGGATCCGGCCGGCTCCAGGGCCAGCGCCAGCACCTCCCGGACATCGCTCACCGGGTGCACATCCAGCTTGGCGAGCACCTCGGCGGGCACGTCGTCCAGGTCGGGCTCGTTGCGCTGCGGAATCAGCACGGTGGTCACGCCGGCCCGGTGCGCGGCCAGCAGCTTCTGCTTGACGCCGCCGATCGGCAGCACCCTGCCGGTGAGTGACACCTCGCCGGTCATCGCCACATCCGTGCGGACGGGCCGTCCGGACAGGAGCGAGGCCAGCGCCGTGGTCATCGTAACGCCAGCACTCGGGCCGTCCTTGGGGACCGCGCCCGCGGGCACGTGCACGTGCACGCCGCGGTCCTTGAGGTTGGAGACCGGCAGATCCAGTTCGACCCCGTGGGAGCGCAGGTAGGACAGCGCGATCTGGGCGGACTCCTTCATGACGTCGCCGAGCTGGCCGGTGAGCGTGACCCCGGTGGATCCGGTCTCCGGTTCGGCCAGCGACGCCTCGATGTAGAGCACGTCCCCGCCCGCGCCGGTGACCGCGAGCCCGGTCGCCACGCCGGGTACGGCGGTACGCCGCTCGCCGGCCGCCAGGTTCGTCTCCGGGGTAAACCGCGGCCGCCCCAGGTAGTCGCGCAGGCTGGCCACGGTGACCTGCACCGGCAGTGCGGCCGGTTCCACGGCGGCCTTGGCGGCGGCCTTGCGCAGCACCCGTGCGATCGAGCGCTCCAGCGACCGGACGCCGGCCTCGTGGGTGTACTCCGAGGCGATCAGCCGCAGCGCGCCGTCGTCCACGGCCACCTCGGCAGGCTCCAGCCCGGCCTTGGACAGCTGCCTGGGCAGCAGGTGGTCCCGGGCGATGAGCACCTTCTCGTCCTCGGTGTAGCCGTCGAGCTGGACCAGCTCCATCCGGTCCAGCAGCGGGCCCGGGATGCCTTCGAGCACGTTCGCCGTGGCCAGGAACACCACGTCGGACAGGTCGAGGTCCACCTCCAGGTAGTGGTCGCGGAAGGTGTGGTTCTGCGCCGGGTCGAGGACCTCCAGCAGCGCCGCGGCGGGGTCGCCGCGGTAGTCGGCGCCGATCTTGTCCACCTCGTCGAGCAGAACGACCGGGTTCATCGTGCCCGCCTCACGGATGGCGCGGACGATCCGGCCGGGCAGCGCGCCGACGTAGGTGCGGCGGTGCCCGCGGATTTCGGCCTCATCGCGGATCCCGCCGAGCGCGACCCGGACGAACTTGCGGCCCATCGCCCGGGCCACCGACTCGCCCAGCGAGGTCTTGCCGACGCCGGGCGGCCCGACCAGGGCGAGCACGGCACCGCTGCGGCGCCCGCCGATGACGCCGAGCCCGCGGTCCGCGCGGCGCTTGCGCACCGCCAGGTACTCGACGATCCGCTCCTTCACGTCGTCGAGCCCGGTGTGGTCCTCGTCGAGGATCCGCCGCGCCCCGGCGATGTCGTAGGCGTCTTCGGTCCGCTCGTTCCACGGCATTTCCAGGATGGTGTCCAGCCAGGTGCGGATCCATCCGGTCTCCGGCGAGGCGTCAGGGGTCCGCTCCAGCCGGCCGACCTCCTTCAGCGCGGCCTCGCGCACGTTCTCCGGCAGGTCGGCTGCTTCGACCCGGGCCCGGTAGTCGTCTTCCTCGCTGTCACCGTCGCCGGTCAGCTCGCTGAGCTCCTTGCGCACCGCGGCAAGCTGCTGGCGGAGCAGGTACTCCTTCTGCTGCTTCTCCACGCCCTCGGTGACGTCCTTGCGGATGGCCTCGGCCACGTCCAGCTCGGCCAGGTGGTCGCGGGTCCAGCCGATCGCCAGCTCCAGCCGCTGCGCCACATCGGTGGTCTCCAGCAGGGTGAGCTTCTGCCCGGCGGTCAGGTACGAGGCGTAGCCGGCCCGGTCGGCGATCACCGACGGGTCGTCGAGCTGTTCGAAGGCATCGATCATCTGCCACAGGCCGCGCTTGCTGAGCACGCCGACGAGCAGGGCCTTGTACTCCTTGGCCAGCTCCGCGGCGCGGCCGCCCAGGCCGGTCTCCTCGACCACGGTGCCCTGGACCCACAGCGCCGCGCCGGGCCCGGTCGTGCCCGAGCCGATCCGGACACGGGACACGCCACGCACCACTGCGCCTGGCTCACCGCCGGGCAGGCGGCCAACCTGCTCGACAACGGCCAGCGTGCCGACGCTCGCCAGGCCGCGCTCGGCCAGCCGGGGCACCAGCAGCACCTGTGCCTTGCCTTCGGAATGGATGCCGGGCACCTGGCCCGGGCCCTTATTGCGAGCGGCGTCGATGGCGCCGCGGATCTCGGTGTCGGTCAGCTCGATCGGCACCACCATGCCTGGCAGCACCACCTCGTCGTCCAGTGGCAGCACCGGCAGGGTGAGCGTCTCGCTCATGTGCCCTCCAAATGTTGAGTCAACCACACTCAAGAAAGAAGAGCCCTGAGATATTTCCTCCCCGTGTTCGTTCTGAGCGATCACGCCTCCGGCGGGTCGGACAGTCCATAACCTGGCCCATCGGGATACCTCCGCCGGCACCCCCCGCGCCATCCTGAAGGGCCACAGGGTTAGCTGGTTTAGGGCTCCGTTGACGTGTCGTGGCTGATCGGCCCGGATCGGGTTGGGCGGGTGTTGACGGTCAGGACGACGTTGCCGGTCTTCTGCTCGGTCTCGACGTATCTGGTGGCGTCGATCACCTGTTCCAGGGGGTAACAGCGGTCGATGACCGCCCGGTACTTGCCCGCCTCGATG
>DASXKD010000127.1:0-6966 GCA_036497045.1 Streptosporangiaceae bacterium
GGCACCTCGACGGACGTCGGGGTGCTGGTCAACGGCTTCCCCAGGGAGTCGTCGCAGGGTGTGGAGATCGGCGGGATCCTGACCAACTTCCGGATGCCCGACCTGGTCACGATCGCGCTGGGCGGCGGCACCGTGGTCACCCAGGACCCCGGCGGGGTGCGGCTCGGGCCGCGCAGCGTCGGCTACCTGCTCACCAGCCAGGCCCTGGTCTTCGGCGGGACCATGCCGACGCTGACCGACAGCGCGGTCGCGGCGGGCCGGGCGGACCTGGGCGACGCCGGGGGCACCAGCCGTTACCGGCGGATGCTCCTGGATGCGCTGGCCCGCGCCGACGTCATGCTCGCCGAGGCGATCGACCGGGTCAAGACGTCCAAGGAGGACCGCGCGCTGGTCGCCGTCGGCGGCGGCAGCATCCTGGTCCCCGACCGCATCCCCGGGATCAGCGAGGTCATCAGGCCCGAACACTTCGATGTCGCCAATGCCGTGGGAGCCGCCATTGCCTCGGTCAGCGGCCAGGTGGACCGGATCTTCCAGGTCGGGGCAGCTGGCCGGCAGGCGGTCCTCGACGAGGCGCGCGACGAGGCGCGCGAGCACGCCGTGGCCGCGGGCGCCGACCCCGGCACGGTGCAGATCGTCGAGCTGGAGGAAATCCCGCTGGCTTACCTCACCACTCCAGCCATCCGGGTGCGCGCCAAGGCCGTCGGCGCGCTCGGCGGACTGCCGGAGCACCAACCCGGGGAGAGCCTGTCCCGGCAGGCACGGCTGGCCGGGGCCACCGAGCAAGCGGCCGAGTCACCGTAAGGATCACGGAGGCAACCATGAAGCCCTACCGCGCCCTGCCGATCGCGTCAGGCTGCGCCGTCGCGCTGCTGCTTGCCGCTTGTGGCGGGTCGAGCTCGTCGGCTCCGCAGCGGGCCGCCAGCCAGGTGTTTACCTACGACACGACCTCCTCAGTCATGGACGACGGCTGGGATCCGGCGACGGAGTACTCCAACGGCATCATCGCGATGACCCAGATGTACGAGTCGCTGACCCGCTACGACGCGACGGCGCACCGGGTCGAACCGCTGCTGGCCACCAGCTGGTCGTCCGCGGACGGCGGCAAGACGTGGACGTTCCACCTGCGGCACGGGGTGCACTTCCACACCGGCCGGCTGATGACCGCGCAGGCAGCCAAGGCGGCCATCCTGCGCACGATCAAGCTGGGCGGCGGCGCCGCCTACGTCTGGGGCGCGGTCAACACCATCGACACCCCCGACCAGTACACGCTCGTGTTCCACCTCAAGTACCCCTCGCCACTTGACCTGGAGGCCTCGGCCTCCTACTCGGCCTACATCTACGACACCCAGGCGGCCGGCCCCGGCGGGAACCTGACCAAGTGGCTGAACACCCCGCACGACGCGGGCACCGGGCCCTACGAGGTGCAGACGTGGAACAAGGGCCAGGAGTTCGAGGTCATCCTCAAGGCCTTCCCCGGCTACTGGGGCGGCTGGAGCGGCCCGCACTACAAGAAGGTCGTGTTCCGGGTGGTGACCGAGGACACCACCGCCGCCCAGTTGCTGCGCTCGGGCGCCGTCGACTTCGTGGAGCAGATCGGCCCCAGCATCTGGAAGTCGTTCCAGGGCGACCCGGGCATCAGGACCGTGGCCTCGCCGTCCTGGCAGAACCTGCTGGCCCAGCTCAACGCGAAGTCGCTGAGCCTGCCGGTGCGGCAGGCCATCCTGTACGCCATCGACTACCCGGGGGTGATCGCGGCGCTGCAAGGCGCGGCCTACCCGTCGAGCGGCCTGGTCCCCGCGGGCCTGCTCGGCCACTCCACCAACCTGCCGAACTACACCTATGACCCGGCGAAGGCCAAGCAACTGCTGAACCAGGCCGGGTACGGGCCCGGCAAGAAGGCGCTGAACCTGTCGCTCACCTACACCTCGGGTGACTCGAACGAGCAGGTGGTCGCGGAGCTGATGAAGTCGAACCTGGCGAAGGTGAACGTCAACCTGAACACCCAGTCGCTCGCCTGGCCGACGCAGTGGGCCAAGGCCAAGTCCGCCAACGCCGCCAGCCACCAGAGCATCTTCCTCGAGTACTGGTGGCCGGACTACGCCGACCCGTACACCTGGTTCACCAACCTGCTGCAGACCCAGAAGCAGCCGTACTTCAACCTGTCCTACTACTCCAACCCGACGCTGGACTCCCAGATCAACCGGGTGGAGTCGGTGGTCGCGACCAGCCCCGCGGCGGGCTCGCAGCTGTACCGGACCATGCAGGTGGAGACCCTGCAGCAGGCGCCGGTCGACGCCCTGTACAACGTCAACTACGAGTACGCGATGCGCACCTCGTTCACCGGGTTCCACGTCAACCCGGCCTACGCGAACGTGGTCTTTGCCTACAACCTCAGGCCCACCGGGAGTTGATCGTCTATGTCGTACGCCGGGTCGCCACGGCGATCCTGGTGGTCGCGGGCGTCGTAGTCCTGACGTTCGTGATCGCCCGGGTCGTCCCTGGCGACCCGGCGGCGACATGGGCCGGCCCGCACGCCTCCGCGGCCCAGATTGCCGCGGCCCGCCGGTTCCTCGGGCTGGACCGCCCGCCCGCCGTGCAGCTCGCCTCCTACGTCGGCGGCATCCTCACCGGCAACTGGGGCGTGGCGATCCACACCCACCGGCCGGTGCTGTCCGACATCGGGCAGGCCGCCCCTGCCTCGATCGAGCTGGTGACCGCCGCGATGATCATCGGGCTGGCGGTCGCCCTGCCGCTCGGGCTGATCTCGGCGCGCTGGCCTGGCCGGGCCTCCGACCACACCATCCGGGCAGGCTCGATCCTCGGCGTGTCGATGCCGATCTTCTGGCTGGCGCTCATCCTCCAGCTCGTCCTGTCCGACCGCCTGCACCTGCTGCCCGTGGCCGGGGAGTTCTCCCCCGGACTGCTGTTCACCCATCCGCTGACCCAGGTGACCGGATTCGGCGTGATCGACGCGCCGCTCACCGGCAACTGGCCGATGTTCGGCAGCATCCTGGGCCATCTCCTGTTGCCCGCCCTGGTCGTCGCCGCCTACCCGGCCGGGCTGCTCACCCGCATGATCAGGGCACAGGTGCTGGACACCATCGGCGACACCCACGTGCAGATGATCCGCGCGCTCGGCTTCCGGGAACGGACGGTGTACGGCCGGTTCGCGATGAAGCTGGCCTGGAACCCGGTCGTCGCGACGCTGGCGCTGGTTTTCGGCTATTCGCTGGTCAACACGTTCCTGGTGGAGGCGATCTTCGACTGGCCCGGTCTCGGCCAGTACGCGACGGCGTCGATCCAGACCCTCGACACGCCCGCCATCCTGGGGGTCACCCTGTTCATCGCGCTGGTGTACGTGGCCGCCAACCTGGTCGTGGACATCGTCCAGGCGGCGATCGACCCGAGGATCCGGCTGCGATGATCGAGGCGCCCGCACCACTGCCCGCGCAGGCCGCCGTCGTGCCGCGCGGCGCGGCGCTGCGCCGCGGGCTGCGCGCCAACCCGCTGATGGCGCTGGGAGCGGTGCTGTCCCTGCTGATCGTCGTGGTGGCGCTGTTCGCGCCGCTGCTCGCGCCGTACCCGGCGGACGCGGGCTCGGCCACGCACCCGTTCGCGGTGCTGCAAGCGCCCTCGTCGCTGCACTGGTTCGGCACCGACAACGTGGGCAGGGACATCCTGTCCCGGGTGATCTTCGGAACCCGGGTCTCGCCGGTAGTGGCCGTGTTCGTGCTGGTGATCGCCTGCGTCATCGGGATACCGCTCGGCGTGATCGCCGGCTATTTCGGCGGCTGGCTGGACGAGGTGATCATGCGGGTCACCGACATCTTCCTGGCGTTCCCACCGCTGCTGCTCGCCCTGGCCCTCGCCGCCGTGCTGCCGCCGAGCCTGACCAGCCTGGTCATCGCGATCGCCGTGACCTGGTGGCCCTGGTATGTCAGGCTGATCCGCGGCCAGGCCGCCTCGGTCGCCGGCCGCCCCTACGTGGAGAGCTGCCGGGCGCTCGGCATCCCCGCCCACCGGATCCTGCTGCGGCACGTCCTGCCCAACTCGGTCACGCCGCTGATCGTCCAGGTGTCGCTGGACTTCGGCGGCGTGATCCTCACCGTGTCGGCCCTGTCGTTCCTCGGCCTCGGCGCCCAGGACCCGACCCCCGACTGGGGGCTGATGGTGGCCGAGGGCCAGAACTACTTCACCACCGCCTGGTGGGTCGTCACCTTCCCCGGCCTGGCGATCCTGGTCACCGCGTTCGCCTTCACCCTGCTCGGCGACGGGCTGCGGGACCTGCTCGACCCGAAGCGGACGTTCCTGCGATGAGGCTCGCCATCACCGGACTGCAGGTCAGCTTCGGCGACCGCCGGGTCGTCGACGTGGACGAGCTGCACGTCGGCGCGGCCGAGATCGTCGGGCTGGCCGGGGAGAGCGGATCCGGCAAGTCCATGACCACGCTCGCCGTGCTCGGGCTGGCACACACCGTCGGCGCCACCGTGCGCGGCAGCATCACGCTGGACGGCGCCGAGCTGACCGGGCTGTCCCAGCGCGAACTGCGGGAGGTGCGCGGACGGCGGATCGCGGCGATCTTCCAGAGCCCGGCGACCGCGTTCAGCCCGGTGTTCCGGGTCGGCAGCGTGATGCACCGCGCGCTGCGGCTGCACGGCATGTCGAAGAGCGAGGCCGCCGAGGCGGCCAGCCGGGCGATGCGCCAGGTGCTGCTGTCTCCCGGCCTGCTCGACAGGTACCCCGCACAGCTGTCCGGCGGGCAGCTGCAGCGGGTCGCGATCGCCATCGCGCTCGCACTGCGCGCCGAGGTGCTGCTCGCCGACGAGCCGACCAGCGCGCTGGACGTGACCGTCCAGGCCGAGGTGCTTGAAGTGCTCAGGGAGCTGCGCGACTCCGGCGGCATGTCGGTCCTGTTCATCAGCCACGACCTTGCGGTCGTCGCGGAGCTGTGCGACCGGGTGGCGATCATGCGGGAGGGCCGGATCGTCGAGCAGGGCCCGGCGGCGCGGGTCCTGTCCGCCCCGGCCGACCCCTACACCGCGGATCTGCTCGCCGCGGTGCCGGTGATCGGTGCGGAGGCCGCCCCGTGACCCCGGCGGACGGCGAGCGGCAGGTATCCCCCACACCCGGCGGGCCGGCCGGGAGCCCGCTGCTTGACATCAGCGACCTGGCCGTCCGGTTCGGCCCGGTACGCGCGGTGGACGGGGTGAGCCTGCAACTTCCGGCCGGGCCCTGCGGTCTCGGGCTGGTCGGGGAGAGCGGATCCGGGAAAACGACCATAGGCCGGGCGGCGCTGCGCCTGGTGCGGACGTCCGGCGGGGTCGTCCGTTTTGACGGAAAAGACATCGCGGGACTGCGCGGCAGAGCGCTGCAGGATTACCGGCGCGCCGCACAGATCGTGTTCCAGGACCCCGATGGGGTCCTGGACCCGCGGATGCGGATCGGCGCGACCATCGCCGAGGCCCTGGTCGCGCACCGGCTGGCCGGCCGCCGGGCGGCCGGGGCGCAGGCCAGGGCGCTGCTGGCCGAGGTCGGGCTGGATCCGGCGTTCGCGGCCAGGTACCCGCACCAGCTGTCGGGCGGGCAGCGCCAGCGGATGTCCATCGCCCGGGCCCTCTCGGTGCGGCCGCGGCTGCTTGTGCTTGACGAGCCGACCAGCGCGCTCGATGTGCGGGCGCAGGCGGCGATCCTGGCGCTGGTCGGCCGGCTGCGGGCGCAGCGGAACCTGGCCTACCTGCTGATCACCCACAACCTCGCCATCGTGAGCGAGCTGTGCGAGCAGACCGCGGTGCTGTACCTGGGCCGGGTGGCCGAGAGCGGGCCGACCGGCGCGCTGCTCGGCCGCCCTGCCCACCCCTACACCAGGGCGCTGCGCTCGGCCGTACCGGAACTGGGCAGCACCCGCGCGGCCCGGGTGGTGCTGCCCGGAGACCCGCCGGACGCGGCGAACCCGCCACCGGGCTGCGTTTTCCATCCGCGGTGCCCGCTGGCGGTGGACCGGTGCCTAGCCGAGGTCCCGGTGCTGCGGACGGTGGCGCCCGGCCGGCTGGCTGCCTGCCACCGTGCCGAGGAGGTGCTGGCTACTTCTTCCGCATCGCCAGGCCCGGCGCGAGCCAGTACGGCGGAAGGTAGCCCGCCAGGTTCGACAGCGGCAGCACCTCCGGCTTGAGCCGGATCCCGAGCTGGCCGGCCATGAACTCGCGGCGTCGCCCAATCCGGGCCCACGCCTGCGGGTAGCGTTCCGCGAGCTGCGCGCGGGCCGCCTCATCGGCCAGGGCCACACCGTCCTCGATGTTCGTGGTGTGGTACGCCGTACCGGTCGCCGGGATGATGTCGAGCTGCAGCGCCATCCCCGAACGCAGCACCACGTCAGAGCCTGGCCACACCGGCGAGCTCGGCCACTCGTCCAGGTGGATGAAGTGCCCGGGGTTGAGCTGCACGCCGAAGAACCGATCCCCCAGGCGCCTGCGGACCAGGGCGGACAGCTCGCCCCCGGTGACGCCGATGCCGATCGTCTCGTACCACTCACAGGCGCAGGCGAAGTAGGGCGCGACCAGCTTGTCCACGTAGTCGCTCACCCCGGCGGGCAGGTCGCCGGCCGACGCGGCAAGGAAGCCGCCGCGGGCGATGTTGCTGCCCCAGTACCCCAGGGCCGCGCTCATCGGGTCACCGCGGCGCAGCTCGCGCCCGGACGAGCTGGCCAGCCCGAGCGCGGCCCGCTCGCCGGACAGCACCATCGGGTGGTAGGAGAACGGCAGCCCGATCGGGCGGAACTGTGAGAACGCGTCGAACTCGGTCATGCCGGGGCGCACCGCGAGCAGCATCCGGCGCATGGCCGCCGAGCCGTGGGTGGCGGCGAACTCGAAACACGCGAGCTGGTCGATGTCATTGACCAGGCGCAGCCCGGACCCTGGGCGGATGAACAGCGCGGAGGCGTTCACCGGCTCGCAGCCCAGCGCCTGCAGC
>DASXKD010000128.1:0-4722 GCA_036497045.1 Streptosporangiaceae bacterium
CCGGTGTCGGCCGGGTTCCTCGCGCGTGCCGCTCGAAGAGCGGCGTGCCCACGGCCTTCTCGGTCACAGCGACCTGGCGAGACACGGCGGACTGGGTGTAGCCGAGCCGCTCGGCGGCCGCGCTGAAGGAGCCGGTGCGCGCCACTTCAAGGACGACGCGCAGCCCCGTCAGCGTCAGGTCTGCCACCAGGCCATCCTACTCAAGGTATGAGCTTTCCGCATGGCTGGCCTCAGTAACAGTCGCTTGTGCGATGCCTCTGCCCCTGCCAGGGTGAAGGAAAGCGAATGCGAGGAAAGGGAGACGACATGACCCACGCGAGCACCCGGGACGAGCTGGTGGCGCGCCTGGTGCGAGCCGGAGAACTAGAGATCTCCGGCGAAAGCCAGGAGGAGGTCGACTCGTACTTCGACACCGAGAACTTCGCGTTCCACGGGCCCGACGGATTCGACAGCGACTACGCAGGGCTCACCGAGTACTTCCAGTCGATCCGCGCCGCCTTCGAGGACCGGACCATCCGCCGCGGAATCATCATCGCCGAGGGCGATCTCATCGCCTGCCAGACCTGGATCGAGGGCACCTTCACGCGCCCGTTCACCCACTCACCCGCGGGAAAGCTCGAGCCGAACGGAGCACGGGTCATCTGGGACCTCATGAACATCTTCAGGTTCGATGACCACGGACGGCTCGTCGAGGAATTCGTGCGGACCGACAACCGAAGCTTCCTCCGTCAACTCGGCGCCGAACTCGCCTGACGGCCCGATCACCGGCGGCGTCCCGGCCGCAGTCAGCACTCGCGGGGCAGGCCGATACCGTCCAGCCATCCCGCAAGACCAGGCGCAGATCACCCAGTTCTGCATCACTCAAGATGACATCTGCAAACGCTCAGCGAACGCGATAACGGCGGCTACGCGTGCGGATCGTCTCTGGTGACTCGGCCACGTAGCGTGAATGGACGAGGCCCGCTACCCTCCAGCGATCCTCAGCAGCGATACCCCTCACCCAGCTGGTCAGGCCACTGCCAGGCTGGCTTGACGAAGTGCCTGCCAGTTCTCCCTGACCTCGCTGTGGGCCTGATTAACTAGCGACATTTACTGAGACACGCTGGAGCCGAGCTTCCATAGCCTGGACACCGGCCGAGCCGACGGGCACGAGAATGGCAAGCTCGGGCTGGCCGACATCGCGGTGCTGTACCGCACCGACGCGCAGGCCAGCCCCTCACCCAGGCGGGGCTCCCGTTTCAGAAGCGGTCCCACGACCGGCTCGCCCGCGGCCCAGGGTCGCCGGCATCGTCGGCGAGCTGCGTCGGATGGCGGCGGATGACGAGGTTGCCACGCAGGTGGCCGCGGCGGTGCGCGCCCTGGCCCGGGAGCGCGGCGAGTGTGACGCGGCCGTCGCCGACGTCCGCGCTGCTACCGCCGGGCCGCCGGTGCGGCGCCGACCTCGAGCGATTCCTTAACGAGCTCGCCGTGGGTGCCGAGACCGGTGTACTGGACCCGCGGGCCAAGGTCATCACGTTGCTCACCCTGCACGCCAAGGGACTGGAGTTCGACGTGGTATTCCTGGCCGGCTGCGAGCGCGGCCTGCTGCCGCTCCGGCTGTTCTCGGCGCCTTTCACCGCGGCCGAGATCGCCGGGGGCCGGCGGCTGCTGTTCGTCGGGGTGACCAGGGCGCGGGAGCGGCTGCTTCTGTCCCGCCGCGGCCCGGCGGACCAGGCACGGCGCGGTCGGCTCGACCGGGGAAGCGGCCGCCCGGTCCACGTTCCTGACCGTGCTCGATCCGGCCCCGCCCGGTCTGGACGCGTCCGCCTTGGACAGCGCGTCGATATCCACCTTGCGACCCGCCTCACGGGCCAGGGTCTGCAGGTGGGACTTCTGCGGCCCGGTCATCGGCTGGTCGCCGGCCACCCAGTCCTCCGGGTCCTCAGCGGGGTCTTCCTGCGGGGTCAGCGTGTCCTGCGGTGGCGTTCGGCCGGTCATGGCTCCTCCCTTCCAGATCGGCGTGACCCCTGGCCCGTCCGGCATGAATCGAACGTGAGTTTTGGTGCCGGGCCCGGGCGGGCCTTTCGGGTCCCGCCTGGCGCCGGTCCGTTCGGCCCCCAGGCCCGCCGTCACCACCAGCGCGACCCCGGCCAGCGACCAGGCCTGCGGCACCTGGCCGAGCAGCACCAGCCCGGCCAGCATGGCCAGCGCCGGCTCCAGGCACATCAGGGTGCCGAATGCGGCCGTGGTCAGCCGCCGCAGCGCGTACATCTCCAGGCTGAACGGCACCACCGGCAGCAGCAGGGCCAGGCCCAGCCCGGCCAGCAGTAGATGCGGAGTCAGCGCTGGCCGGATGCCCGGGCCCGTCACCACGGTCGTCACCAGGGCGGCCACCGGGATCGAGGTGGCCAGTCCCTGCAGGCCCGCGACCTCGTCCCCGACCGTCTGGGTGAGCAGGATGTAGGCGGCCCAGCAGGCAGCCGCGCCGAGCGCGAAGGCGACGCCGGGCAGGCTGGCGCCCCCCTGCCACGGGTGGGTCAGCACGATCACGCCGGCCGCGGCCAGGCCCGGCCACAGCAGCCGCTGGCCGCCCCGGCCCCGGGCCACGGCCACGCCGAGCGGGCCGAGGAACTCCAGCGCACTGGCCACCCCGAGCGGCAGCCGGGCGATTGCCGCCATGAACAGCATCGTTACCCCGGCGGTGACCACGCCGAGGACGACGACGACGAGCAGGATCGGGCGGCGGAACCGCCACGGGCGGGGCCGGACCAGGAGCACCAGAATGACGGCGGCCCAGGCCAGCCGCAGCCAGACCGCCCCCAAGGGGCCGACCTGGCCGAACAGCGGGACAGACAGGGCCAAGCCGAGCTGGACGAGGGTCATCGAACCCACCGCCATCAAGGTGCCGGCCCGGGCCGCCCGGGCCGGCGTCGTGGTCGCGTTCATGGAACCAGTAGATACGAGCGGGATTGTCCATGTCCACGTGAGATTCATGGACATACCGTTCAGTCATCATGAATGATCGTGGGATGGACCAACGCCGCCTGGAGTTGCTCGCCGAACTAGACCGCCTTGGCTCGATGCGGGAGGTCGGCGAGGCGATGCAGGTCACCACGTCCACCGTGTCCCAGCAAATCGCAGCCCTGGCCCGGGAGGTCGGCACCCGGCTGACCGAGCCGGACGGGCGCCGGGTGCGGCTGACCCCGGCCGGGCGGCGGCTGGCCGGCCACGCCGTCACCATCCTGGCCGCGATCGAGGCCGCCCGCCGCGACTTGGACCCGTCGGCGGCGCCGATCGGCACGGTACGGGTGGCGGCGTTCGCCTCGGCGGTGCGTCAGGTGCTGCTGCCCACGGCCCGGATCCTGGCCGCAGCGCACCCGCAGGTCCGCCTGCACATCCACGAGCGCGAGCCGGCCGAAGCGCTGGCCCTGCTCACCGCGGACGAGGTGGACCTCGCGCTGACCTACGATTACAATCTGGCGCCGGCCGGATCCCGCCGCGAGCTGCGTCAGGAGCCGCTGGACCGGATCCGGTGGGGCCTGGGCACGCCGTCGCCTCCGGGCGGGGTAGCCGGCACCGCGGCCGACGTGTTCGGCCGATACCGGGCGCACGACTGGATCGTCAACTCGCGTAACACGGCCGACGAGGAGGTGATCCGCGTGATCGCGTCCCTGGCCGGGTTCGAGCCGCGCATCGCGCACCGGGCGGACAGCCTGGACCTGGTGCGGGACATGATCCGGGCGGGCATGGGGGTGGGCATGCTCCCGGCGCGGCCCACCGCCCGCGGGGTGGCGCTGCGGCGGCTACGGGAGCCAGAGGTGATCCTGCGGTCCTACGCCGTCACCCGCCGCGGCCACGCCGCCTGGCCGGCGCTGGCCCTGGTGCTCCGGCTGATCCGGCCCAGCGCGGCGGCTTAGGTAAAGCGGATACTAGCGCGCTGGCCGCGGACCTGCGGTAATCGCCAAGCGTGAGCGGAACGCTCGATCGCCGAGTTCCTGATCGCCGAATCGGACGATCGGGACGTGTCATGCGTCGCATAGGCCAGGCTGCCAGCCGATCGCAGGTACTCAGGTGTCGAGGGTGCTCAGGTGTCGAGAAAGCGATCCTGGCTACGACCACACCATGAGGACCGATGAACTCAGCCGACCAGAGAGGTCTACCCGTCATGTCACTTGTTCGTGTTCACAATTTTTCCGTCTCGCTCGACGGCTTCAGCGCCGGCGCTGACCAGAGCCTGGAGGCGCCCTTCGGGCATGCCGGCCAGCGGCTAGTGCGATGGTTCATGGGCACCCGTTCATTTCACGTCACGACGGGCCAGGAAGGCGGGAGCACCGGCGTCGACGACGCCTTCGCGAGCAACTGGGGGCCGGGCATCGGCGTGGAGATCATGGGGCGCAACAAGTTCGGCCCGCAGCGCGGACCGTGGACCGACGAGGAGTGGAAGGGCTGGTGGGGCGAGGAGCCGCCGTTCCATACCCCGGTCTTCGTGCTCACCCATCACGTCAGGCCCTCGATCGAGATGAAGGGCGGCACCACCTTCCACTTCATCGACGCCAGCCCGGCGCAGGCCCTTGCGGCGGCCAGGCAGGCGGCGGGCGGCCGCGACGTCCGCATCGGCGGCGGCCCGGCCACCGTCCGCCAGTTCCTCGCCGCCGGCCTGATCGACCACATGCACGTCGTGGTCGTGCCGATCCTCCTCGGCCGCGGCGAGTCCCTCTGGGACGGCCTGGAGGGCCTGGAGGA
>DASXKD010000129.1:0-6576 GCA_036497045.1 Streptosporangiaceae bacterium
TCCAGGCTTGAGATTTAACCTTTCACAACGCGATCCGGTCGATGACCTGGTCCCAGGTCACCGTAGCCACCTCGCTGGCCGGCCTGGCCGCCGTGGCCGGCGTGGGGCGGCGGCCAGACGGCCCGGCGGCACAGAAAGGACTCACCAGTGGCGATGGCAGGCGACATCTCTTGGCACGGCCCGTACGGCACCTTCAACCTGCGGGTGGCCGCCATCCTCACCCGTGGCGAGGAGCTCCTGCTGTGCACCGTCGAGGGTCTCGGGTACTGGTTCCTGCCCGGTGGCCGGGTCCGCTTCGGCGAGCCTGCCGGCGCCGCCCTGGCCAGGGAATTGGCCGAGGAGGTCGGGCATGAGTTCCCGGCCGGGGAACTGGCGCTGGTGGTGGAGAACATCTACGGCGGCGAAGAGATCGAGCACGAGATCGGGTTGTACTACCACCTCGCCTGGCCCGCCGCGCTGGACCGCGGCGATCTGCGCGGCGGCGAGCCAGGCCACAAGTTCCGCTGGGCACCGGCCGCGGAACTCGGCTCGCTGCGGTTCGAACCGGCCCGGCTGGTGAGCGTATTGCGAAATCCCAGCGGCAACCTCCGGCACATCGTCCTGTGACGGCCGGCCGGTGCCTGGCTACCAGGCCACCTGGCTAGCGGTGCGGAGCGCGTGCTCCGGTTCCCGGTACCCCGCGGCCTGCGGCAGCTGGGCACCCGCCGGGACGTTCGTATCGTCGGGCAGCCGGTCCCAGGAGCGGAACCGGCCGCAGAAGGCCTCCTGCACGCCGTCCACATATCTACTAACGCTGTGGCGCGCCCCGGGCTGCCTCCGCGCGGCGTTCGGTCACCGCGGCGACCAGCGAGTCGATCAGTTCCTGGGTGACGCCGAGCCCGGGGAAGGCCGCGAGCGTGGCCAGCGGCATGTTGCCGATGATCGCCAGCAGTTCCCCGCTGCCGAGGATGCCGCCCGGCCTGCCGTCCGGGCGTGTGCCCAGGGCGTCGCGCAGCACCTGCCGGCCCACCGGGTCGGTGAGCCACTCCGTCAGCGTCGAGGTGCCTGACAGCGGCAGGGCTGGCGGGGTGGCCGCGACGCTGATCGCCGCTGACAGCCGGATGTCGCGGGAGGAGGCACCGACGCAGATGTGGAACTCGCCGCCTTCCAGCACCCACCGCCGGTGCAGCGCCGACCAGTAGGACAGGTCACGGGCGGTGAGGGTGAACGTGACCTCGCGCTCGGCACCCGGCTCCAGGGCGATCTTGGCGAACGCCTTCAGCTCGCGCGGCGGCCGGGCCACCGCCGCGGCTGGGTCCGCCACGTAGACCTGGACAACCTCCGCGCCGGCCGGGCCGCTGGTGTTCGTGATCGTGCACCGCACCATCACCGCCAGGTCGCCGGCGTCTGCCGAACCGGCCTGGCTGATCCGCAGGTCACGGTAGGAGAACCTGCTATACGACAGTCCGTGGCCGAAGGGGTACGCAACCGGCAGGCCGATTGCGTCGTAACCGCGGTAACCGGCGAACACCCCCTCGCCGTACCGGACGTGCCCCTCCTCGCCGGGGAAGTTCAGGTACGCCGGGCAGTCCGCCAGCCGCAACGGGATCGTCTCGGCCAGCCGCCCGGCGGGGTTGACCGCGCCGGTCAGCACGTCCGCGACCGCGGATCCGGTGGCCTGCCCGGCCAGCCAGCACTCCAGCACCGCCGAGGCGGTGTGGTCCCAGGTGGTGGTGCGGACCGCTCCGCCGTTGCATAGCACGGCCACGATCGGGGTGCCGGGGGCCGTCTCGGCGAGCCTGGTCAGCAGGCTGGTCTGGGCGTCCGGCAGGTCGATGTGCGCCCGGTCGTAGCCCTCGGATTCCTCGGCGGGCGGCAGGCCAAGGAAGACAAGGACGACATCCGCGCCGGTGGCTGCGCTGACCGCCTCAGCCACCAGGTCCTGGCCGGGGCCGGGGTTGGTGGCCGGGCCGGGGTCGGTGTTCTGCCCGGGGTCGGTGGCCGGCCGTGGGCCGGAGCACGGGCCGGAATGCGTGGCCAGACCGAGGGGGGTGTCCTCGATCAGATACCCGGCGGCGAACCGGAGCGTGGCGCCCGGCAGCGCCGCGGCCAGTGCGTCCAGCGGCATGTCCACCTGGGTCGGGCTGACCTGGGAACTGCCCGCCCCCTGGAACCGGGGCGTGCGGGCGAACTCGCCGATCACGGTGATGGTCCGGCCGGCCGTGCCGGTCAGCGGCAGCACCCCGTCGTTCTTGAGCAGCACCAGGCTCTGCGCCGCGGCCTGGCGGGCCAGGGCGTGATGCGCGGCTGCGTCCATGTCGGCAGGCTGCCGGCGGCGGGACCGGTGCACCAGCCGCAGCACCCGCCCGGCAGCCCGGTCGAGCACGGCCTCGTCCAGGGTCCCGGCCGCGATCGCGTCAACGATCGCCCGGTCGCTCACCCCGAGATTGGGCGGCATCTCCAGGTCCAGACCCGCGCGCAGCGCCGCCACCCGGTCGTGCACGGCGCCCCAGTCCGAGACCACCAGGCCGTCGAAGCCCCACTCCTCGCGCAGTACCTCGGTGAGCAGCCAGCGGTGCTGCGAGGCGTACTCGCCATTGACCTTGTTGTAGGAGCACATCACCAGCCACGGCCGCGCGGCGGTGACGGCGTGCTCGAACGCCGGGAGGTAGATCTCCCGCAACGTCCGCTCGTCGACGTCGGCGCTGACCCGCATCCGGTCGGTTTCCTGGTTGTTCGCCGCGAAGTGCTTCACGCACCCGCCGACCTGCTGTGACTGCAGCCCGTCGACCATCGCCGCGGCGAGCCGGCCGGACAGGTGCGGATCCTCGGAGAGGTACTCGAAGTTGCGCCCGCACAGCGGATGCCGCTTGATGTTGATTCCCGGGCCGAGGACCGCCGCGATGTTCTGGGCCCGCGCCTCCGCGCCGAGGGCGGCACCGACCTCCCTGGCCAGGTCCGGATCCCAGGAACAGCCCAGCGCCGAGGCGGTCGGGAAGCAGGTGGCTGGCTCGCTGGCCCGCAGCCCGGCGTCGGCGCTCCGCTCGGCTTGCTTGCGCAGCCCGTGCGGGCCGTCGGACACCATGACCGCCTCGACGCCGAGTTCGCTGACCGGGGCGGTATGCCAGAAGTCCGAGCCGAGGCACAGCGCCGCCTTCTGCGGCACGCTGAGTTCGGCCAGCAGGGCGGCTATTGATTCGTCGTCGGCCATGCGTGCGCCCTTCTCCTCGCGTGCTGCCCGGTGGCGGGGGAGTGCCGGAGGAGCACAATCGCCAGCACCACGGCCACGGTCGCACAACCGGCCGCGTAGGCGGTGACCACGCGCATGGTCACCTGGCCGGGCCCCGTGGTGATCACGATGAGCACCGCGACACCTGCCACCCAGGACAGCAGCTGGTCACGGTGCCGGGACAACGCCATCGCGCCTTGGCCGAGCACCATCGCGAGCATGTAGCACAGCGTCCCGATGGCCAGCCAGCCGAACGCGGCGTTGCCGAGCACGGGACGCGCGCCGAACAGCACCTGGGTCAGCCACGGGCCGAGGATAGTGACCAGCAGCCCGCCGGCGATGCCGAGGACCGCCACGACCGCGCAACTGCGCGACAGCAGCCGCCGGAACCGGGCCCGGTCGCCGGCCACGATGGCGCCGGCCAGTCCGGGCAGCAGGGAGGTCTGCAGCGAGGTGAACACGAACAGCGGTATCCGGGCCATCACCGCCGCGGCGAGCAGCGCGCCGACCACCGCGGGGCTGCCTGGTGACAACAGCCGGACACTGATCACCGGCGCGTTGATGAGCACCTGAGCGAGCAGCATGGTACCGATGAGCAGCCCCAGCCGGTGGCTCATCGCGGCCCAGGGCAGCGGGGGCCCCGGGCGCACGCGGGGGATCAGCGGGCCGAGGGTGAACAGCACGGCCAGCAGCGGGGCGACGGTCAGGATGAGCCCGAAGGCCACCGCCGAGTGGCTGCCCACCAGGCCGAGCGCGCACGCCGCGGCCGCCCGCAGGCCGCCGTCGATGGCGAGCTGGGCGCCGTACCCGCCGAAGGCGCCCAGGCCGGCCAGCGTGCCGCGGCTGATCGCGGTGACCGCGAGCGCCACACAGGCGCAGCCAAGCACCGTCACCATCGCGGTGTCGCCGCCGAACAGCCGGTCGGCCAATGGCCTGGCGGCCGCCGCCAGCGGCACTAGGATCACGGCCAGCAGCAGGCCCGAGAGCCCGCAGGCGCGGCGGACCACGGGCGCGATGCCCTCGCCCACCACCGTCCGTGCCGCCACGAGCCTGATCAGCTCCTGCTCGACGGGCAGGAACACGCCCAGGCCGAGCAGGAACACGATGGACCAGAGCACCGACAGGGCCGCCATGCCGGAGGCGGGCAGGCTGTGCCCGGCGACGGCCAGGTGCGCGTAGTAGCCGGCGCCGAGCACGAGGAGCCCGGCGCCCACGGTGAGCGTTCCCGGCGGCAGCATGTCCAGGGCCCGGCGCGACACCTTCGCGCGGATCCCGGCAACAGGGCCGACGCCCGCACGAGCAGACACGGCAACCTGGCTAGGCGCGGGGACCTGGTCCGCCGGGGGCACCCGGCCGGGCGCGGGGACCGGGCCCGCCACGGAGGGCTGGCCGGCCTGGGGCACCTGGTCAGGCGCGGGCACGGAAGTACCCGCCGAAGCGCTCGTCCACCTGTGCTCCGGTGAGCCCGAAATCGGCCAGCGCGTACTGGTGGGCCGGCCCCGCGGCCCCGGCGCTCTGCTCGCACAGGACGCGGATGGCGTCCACGGCCTGGCCGCTCAGCGTCAGCCCGAAATGCTGGTACACCGCCTCGACCGTGCCCAGCGGGTTTGCTACGAAATCGTCATATACGACGTCGTAGAACCGGCCAGGGTCGTGCCTGGCCCGCGCCTCCGTGAAAAGGTCGAGGCCGGTGGCCCAGGTTTCCAGTTGGTCGCGGCCGATTACCCCGCCCTGGAACGTGGTGGACCAGCCCTCTGTTGCCTGTGCCGCCAGGCTGCACACCGAGGCGATCGCGGTCCGGGGGTCGCGGTGGGTCTGGATGACCAGGGCGTCCGGGTACACCCGCAGCAGAGCGTCCAGCGCGAACAGGTGACTGGGGTTCTTCAGCACCCACCGGCGGCCGCGGTCCGGCAGGCCGATGAGCTGCAGGTTGCGGCGGTGCCTGCGGTAGGCGCCGGTCCAGTCCTGCCCGCGCAGCCAGGCCGAGTAGCCGGGCAGGTGGGCCAGGCACTCGAAGGAGATCGACCGCATCGACTGGCGCAGCAACTGCCAGCATTCCTCCACCTGATCGGCCGCCATGTAGTGCACGGCCATGAACTCCGGGTGGAGCACGTGATGCCGTTCGAAACCGGCCTGGATGTGCTGGAACACCGGGTCGGCCGCCCAGGTCTCCCGCGGCGGGCGGGGTTGTGGCACCTCGGCGAGCCAGGCCTCCAGGCCCTGGTGCGCCGGGTCCGCGGTGAGCAGCCGGTGCAATGCAGTGGTGCCGGTCCGGGGCAGCCCGATGACGAAGACCGGCCGCCCTATGCTGACACCGGCGTACTCCGGATTCCGCGTCCACCCTGCCTCGCTGGACAACCTGGCCGTCAGCGCGCTGCGGACCAGGGCCCGGGCCACCCTGACGCCCTTGGCGGTCAGCCCGGCGTCACGGGCGTAGGACTCAAGCAGCACGGCGAGGCCGTCGTGGTAGTCGTCGTCGCCGAAGTCCGCCAGCCCGGTGAGCGCGGAGGCCGCCGCATGCAGGTCCGCAGCGGTGCCGATGCCCTCATCCACGCTTATCCCCGCCGCCCGGTCAGTGGTGGTACTCGCCGCTGTTGACGTCCAGGCACTGGCCGGTGATGGCGCGGGCCATGGACGAGGCCAGGAACACCACCGCATCGGCGACCTCGCCTGGTTCCGGCAGCCTGCGCAGGTCGGTGGTGGCGGCCGCCTCATCGTAGATCTGCTGACGGTCCACCCCCCGCTGCTCGGCCAGGTACCCGAAGTACCACTTCAGCGAGCCGGCCCAGATGTAGCCGGGCGCCACCGAGTTGACCCGAATCCCTCCGGGCCCGAGTTCGGTGGCCAGGCTCTGCGCCAGGGCCAGCAGCGCGGACTTGGCCATCTTGTACCCGCCGAAGGGCAGCCGGGAATGCCGCAGCACCGCGGAGTTGATCATCACCACGGAGCCCCGGCTGGCCGCCAGGGCCGGAGTGAACAGGCCGGTCAGCCGCAGCACCGCGAGGACGTTGGTGTCGAAGGCAGCCCGCAGCGCGTCCAGATCCGCGTCGGCGAGACTGATGAGCGGCGGTATCGCGAACGCGTTGTGCACCAGCGTGTCGGCCCGGCCGAACTCCGCGAGCGCCGCCTGTGCCAGGTGTGCCGCGGCTGCCTCGTCGGTGATGTCCGCCGGGACCGCCAGTGCGCGCCGCCCGAGCGCGGTCACCTCCTTGGCCACCTCGTCCAGGCGATCGGCCGAGCGGGCGGCGAGCACGACGTCCGCGCCCTCCCGTGCGCAGGACAGCGCGATCGACCGGCCCAGGCCAGGGCCCACCCCGGAGACCACGGCCACGGTGCCCGCCAGCAGCGCCATCAGCCCAGCATCCTGG
>DASXKD010000130.1:0-6057 GCA_036497045.1 Streptosporangiaceae bacterium
GTGATCGCCTGCCGGATCCACCAGGTGGCGTAGGTGGAGAACTTGTAGCCCTTGGTGTAGTCGAACTTCTCCACCGCGCGGATCAGGCCGAGGTTCCCCTCCTGGATCAGGTCAAGGAAACCCAGGCCGCGGCCGATGTACCGCTTGGCGATGGACACCACCAGGCGCAGGTTGGCCTCGATCAGCCGCTGTTTGGCACGGAGCCCGTCGTGGGCGAGCAGGGCCAGGTCGGCCCGCTCGGCGCCGCCCAGCGGGAAGCCGCCGTGCAGCTTCTCCTCGGCGAACAGGCCGGCCTCGATGGCCTTGGCCAGTTCGACTTCGTCCGCGGCGGTCAGCAGCGGCACCCGCCCGATCTCGCGCAGGTAGATACGGACGAGATCGCCGGTGACCGGGCGGCGCGCCTCCTCGGCCTGCTCGGCCCCTGGCGAGGGCTCCGCGTCCTCGTGGGCGGCGTCCACCACCTCGACGCCTTCGGCCGCGAGCATCCGCACGATGCCGTCGAGTTCCTGGGCCGGCAGGTCACTGGAGTCGATGGCGACCGCGATGTCCCCGACAGCCACGGCACCCTGTTCTCTGGCCCGTGCTATCAGGTCTGCCATGGGATCGCCGGGCGGTCGCGTCGGGGAAAGTAACGTAAAAGTCACGGAACCCAGTGTGCGCCAGGGAGCCCTGGTATTGGTGGGCTTAATTTTGTCACCTGCAGACACGTAACGCTGACAGCCCGAAGTCAGATAGGTGCCTCAAACCAGGTCTTTGCCCGCGAACCAGGGCATTCGGGCAGGTACCAGCTAGAAAGCTCCGGCCGCCTTCTCCACCAGCGCCTTGCGGCGCTGCTCCAACGCGACCAGGTCGCCGAACGTCCGGTTGTATTCGGGCCTGGCGTCCACCGGGTTCAGCCGCTGCAGCCGCGACTTGACCTCCGCGATCCTGCGGCTGACGGCGAGTTCCTCGACCCGCGCCAGTACCGCGTCGGCGTAGCGCGTATCCGGCTCGCCGTCGGCCCGCGGCACCCGGAGCGCCTCCACGGCCAGCCGGGTCACGAACCCGCGGATCTGGTCATCACGGGCCGCGTCCCGCAGCCGGGCCACCCATTGCTGTACGCCAGCCGCTCCCCTGGCCCCGCCGCAGCCGTCGATCAGTTCGCGCACCGCGGCATGCGGCGCCGCGGTGAACGCGGCCGGGCCGAGCACGTCGAAGGCGGGCCCGCACAGCGCCGGGCGCTGCACGGCGAGCTTGAGCGCCTCACGTTCCACTTGGATCACCGGGTCAGCGAGGTCGTAGGGCACGTGCTCGGCCGGGCCGCTGGCTCCGGCCGGGCCGCTGGCTCCGGCCGGGCCGCTGGCCACGGCAGGCCCGCCGCCCGTGGCAGCGCCGTTGCCCGCCGGAGCGCTACTGCCGCCCACGGTCCCGCCACCGGCCCCGTGCGGCGCCCCAGGCCCGTCCCAGGCCCCGTGAGCACCCGGGCCGCCTGCCATGCCCGGGCCACCCGGTGCGCCGGAACCAGGGCCGGCCGGGCTGCCGGGCCGCACCGGGCCTCCTGGCCTGCCGCGCATCCGCCCCGGGCCAGCGCCGGCCGGGCCGGACGGGTTACGGCCCGGACCGGATCCGGGCGCGCCCGGCCTGGCCTGGGCCCTGGCGGCATCGCGGACCCGGGCGAGCACGAACTCCTCGTTCAGCATGCCGAGCCACCGGTCCAGGCTGACCGCGTACCGGTCGCGGAGGCCGCGGTCCTTGATCCGGGCGATGATCCGGGCGGACGCGTCCAGGGCGGCGATCTGGCCCTCGTTGGTCTCCAGGTTGTGCTTGGCCAGTTCGCTGCGGATGGCGAACTCGAACACCGGGACGCGCCTGGCCACCAGGTCCCGCACGGCTTCCGGCCCGTGCTTGACCCGCAGGTCGCACGGATCTAGGCCATCGGCCTGCACCGCGACGAAGGTCTGCGTGACGAAGCGCTCCTCCAGATCGAAGGCCCGCAGCGCGGCCCGCTGCCCGGCCGCGTCTCCGTCGAAGGTGAACACCACCTCGCCGAGGAACTGGTCGGCGTCCATCAGCAGCCGCCGCAGCACCTTGACGTGCCCGTCGCCGAACGAGGTGCCGCTGGTGGCGACCGCGGTGGGCACGCCGGACAAGTGACACGCCATCACGTCGGTGTAGCCCTCGACGATCACTGCCTGCCGCCGGTGGGCGATCTCCCGCTTGGCAAGGTCGGCCCCGTAGAGCACGGAACTCTTCTTGAACAGCGGCGTCTCCGGCGTGTTCAGGTACTTGGGCCCGGTGTCATCGGGGTCCAGCCTCCGCGCGCCGAACGCGATCACGTCGCCGGTCAGGTCCCTGATCGGCCACACCAGGCGGCCTCGGAACCGGTCCACCGGGCCACGCCGGCCCTGGCTGGCCAGCCCGGAAAGCAGCAGCTCGGAGTCGGTGAACCCACGGCCCCGCAGATGGCGGGTGAGCGCCTCCCATTCGGCAGGCGCGTATCCGCAGCCGAACCCCTCCGCGTCGGCCACCTCGAACCCACGCTCGGACAGAAACTCCCGCGCAGGGGCAGCCACCGGTGCGCGGAGCCGTTCTGCATAAAACTCGGCTGCCGCCTGGTGTGCGGCGAGCAACCGGCGCCGCCGGCTCTGCTCGTGGCCGGGGACGTGGCCGCCCTGCTCGTAGGTGAGCTCGATGCCCGCCCGGGCGGCGAGCCGCTCGACCGCCTCGGGGAAGGAGAGATTGTCGACCTTCTCCACGAACGCGATGACGTCACCGCCGTCCGCGCAGGAGAAGCAGTACCACAGGCCACGTGCCGGCGTCACGTTGAACGAAGGGGTCTTCTCGTCGTGGAACGGGCACAGGCCCTTGAGTGACCCGCCGCCGGCGTTGCGGAGCTGGAGGTACTCGCCGATGACCTCGGCGATGGGCGACTGCTCGCGGACCAGCGCGATGTCCTCGTCGCGGATCCGTCCTGCCACTCGCACCCCTCGTTCCAGCACTCCCCGTCGCGGCGAGTCTAGCCCTCGGTGCCCACACTTTGCGGTCTGTCGGGCGCGTGGCTCGCGGCCTGTTGCATGACGCCTGTTATCGTCACCGCGTGCGCTGCCTGCTCGTGCTCTGGGACATCGACTTCACCTTGATGGACGCCGGTGGCGTCGGCACCCGCCTGTACCGGATGGTGTTCCGCGACATGTTCGACACCGACCTGCCCGCCGCGGCGAACATGGCCGGGCGCACCGACCGGGCCATCGTGCTTGACACCCTGGCCCGGGCGGGGATCCCCGAGCCGCGCCAGCACCTGGACCAGTTCCTGGCCAGGCTGGCCGCGCTGGCACCCGCCGGCCGCGAGCTTACCGAGCAGCACAGCCGGGCGCTGCCCGGTGCCGCGGCGGCCCTGGACGCGCTGGCCGCCTTCGCTCCCGGCCGGAACGGCGCCTCCGCCGACGGTGCCGGGGAGCCGGACCAGCAGGTGTGCGTGGTGCAGTCGGTGCTCACCGGGAACGTCCGGCCGATGGCCGAGATGAAGCTCGGCGCGCTCGGGCTGGACGGCCATCTCGACCTGGAAGCCGGCGCCTACGGCGAATCCCACGAGGTCCGGGCCGAACTGGTGCACATGGCCAGGGGCAACGCCACCCGCAGGTACGGCACGGACTTCTCCGGTCCGGCCACGGTGCTGGTAGGTGACACCCCGCTGGACGTGGCCGCCGCGCTGGAGACCGGCGCCCGGGCCGTGGCGGTGGCCACCGGCGGCACCACCGCCGCCGCCCTCGCCGAGTCCGGGGCCCACGCCGTGCTCCCTGACCTCACCGACACCCCCGCCGTCCTCGCCGCAATCCTCGCCAGGCCATAGCCGGAGACTCCGACAATCCGGCCCAGCTATCCACAGGAAGCCATTCCCCGCAACCTTGTCCACAAGCAGGCCGGGCCGGAGACGATGGCTCCGGTGCCGTAGCCATCCTGGCGGGATGGCGCGCGAACTCCCAGCCTCCTGCCGCGAATTGCTCAGTGCGCAGTCTGGGGTCATATCCCGTTCCCAGGCCATGGGCCTCGGGCTGTCCGATGACGCAATCGAGGGCCGTCTGCGTACCGGATCATGGCGGCAGCTTCAATGGGGCGTCTATGCCGCTTTCACTGGCCAGCCACCCCGTGCCGCGATGCTGTGGGCAGCGTTGCTGCGTTCGGGGACCGGCGCCGTTCTCAGTCACCAGACCGCAGCCGAACTGGATGGGCTTACCGACAGGGTCAGCGCTGACATTCATGTCACGGTACCGACCTCCCGGCGCATCCGCGGCACTACGGACCTGGTCATTCACCGGTCGAGCCGCATCGCGGCGGCCCGCCATCCTGTGCTGCTCCCTCCCCGGACGAGGATCGAGGAGACGGTCATCGATCTCACCCAGACGGCCCGTAGTTCCGACGAGGCGTTTCACTGGCTCAGCCGGGCCTGCGGCAGCCGACTCACCACGGCCAGCCGTCTCCAGGTGGTGTTGAGCAAGCGCAAGCAGCTCCGGTACCGGAGTGAACTGGTTTCCGGATTAACAGCCATTGCCAATGGCGTTCATTCGCCCCTGGAGTACCGATATGTGCGAGTCGTCGAACGGCCTCATAAGCTACCGGTGGCCCAGCGGCAGGCGAAGATCACCCTGGGCCGGACGCGCCGGTATCTGGACAACCTGTACGAGGAATTCGGCGTTGCTGTGGAACTCGACGGACACGCGGCACACCTCGTCCATGACAGGTGGCGTGATGTTCACCGGGACAACGCTATGACCGGGGCAGGCATCATCACCTTGCGCTACAACTGGGCTGACGTCACCCGCCGGGCTTGCGAGGTGGCAGCCGAGATCGGCGTCGTTCTGCGGCGGAGAGGATGGACGGGTCACCCCCGCTCTTGCGGCCCGGCCTGCCCCGCCCAACCCTCGCGACCTTGATCACGGACGATCTCCCGCACTATTCACGGGAAATCGTCCGTGATCAAGGAACCCAGAGGCGGGGCGAGGCTAAAGGGCGGTGAGGGGGACCGATGGATCCGCTAGGCGGGCGGGGTCTATGGGGCGGCGGGCGCGGATTAGGGCCTGGATGTCGTCGTTGACGTCCCACACGTTGACGTTCATCCCGGCAACCACGGCCCCGCCGGACAGCCAGAACGCGATGAACTCGCGGGCGCCGCGGTCGCCACGGTAGACGATCTGGTCGTAGGAGCCCGGTTCGGGGAGCCCGGCCGTTTCCATGCCCAGGTCGTACTGGTCGCTGAAGAAGTACGGCACCGCGTCGTAGCTGACTCCCTGCCCCAGCATCGACCGCGCGGCCGCGGGGCCGCCGTTCAGCGCGTTGGCCCAGTGCTCCACCCTGACGTGCTTCCCATAGAGGGGATGGAAGGCGTTGGCCACGTCACCGGCCGCGAACACCTCGTGCGCCGAGGTGCGCAGCCCGGCGTCGGCGATCACCCCGTTGGCGACGTCAAGCCCGGCGTCGGCGGCCAGCCGGGTCGCGGGCACCGCCCCGATCCCGACGACCACCAATTCTGCGTCAAGCGCCACCCCTGAGGAACAGATGACCCCGGCGACCTTGCCGGCCGAGCCGCGCAGTTCGGTCACCGACTCCCCGAACCGGAACACCACGCCGTGCTCGCGGTGCAGGTCGGCGAACATCCCGCCGAGTTCGGGGCCCACGTGCCGGTGCAGCGCGCCTGCCTCGGGCTCGACCACCGTCACATCGCAGCCGTACTCCCTGGCCGCGGCGGCCACCTCCAGCCCGATCCACCCCGCGCCGACGATCACCACCCGGCCGCCGCCACGCAACGCCCCGGCCAACCTCTCACTGTCGCCGACCCGGCGCAGGTACACCACCCCGTCCAGGTCAGCCCCTGGCGCGCTGAGGCGGCGCGGCACCGCGCCGGTGGCCAGCAGCAGCCGGTCGTAGCCCACGGTGCCGCCGCCGGCGAGCGCGACCTGCCGCGCGCCCAGGTCGAGCGCGGTCACGGTCACGCCCAGCCGCAGGTCCACGGCATTGTCCGCGTACCAGGATTCCTCGTGGACATAGATGGAAGATTTTTCGTCCTTGCCCAGCAGGTAGCCC
>DASXKD010000131.1:0-21414 GCA_036497045.1 Streptosporangiaceae bacterium
CGGTCAGCAGGTACGGGGCGAGCACGTTGATCGCGAAGACGTGCTCCAGGCCGTCATCGGTGCGGATCCGCCGCGGCTCCCGGTAACCGACCCCGGCATTGTGAATGACCGCGTCGTACGGTCCGCCCGCGTTGGCCTGCCCGGCGACCTGCCGCATGCCCGCGATGCTGGACAGGTCGCCGATGACGACAGCCCTGGCCGCGGGCAGGGCCACACGTGCGTCCTCGGCCCTGGCTGCACTGCGGGCATGCAGCGTGACCGAGTGCCCGTCGTCGGCCAGCAACCTGGCCGCCATCAGTCCCAGGCCCTCAGTGGAGCCCGTGATGAGCACGCGTGACATCAGCAATTCCCTTCAGACAGAAGCGGCATGGTGCGGGGTGTCGGTGCTGGACGGGTCAGGTGATACTAGGTGCCTGGTTGGCTCGGCTGGTGTGCTGAGTAGATGGCGGCCAGGCCGCGGGCCACAGCCGATATCCGGGCCCGCAGTTCGGCGGGCTCGATGATCTCGATGTCGGCGCCGAGCCGGAGGAACTCGGACTGGGCGTTCTCGGTTGACTCGATCGGCACTACGGCCCTGACCCAGCCGTCCTGGTCCGGCGGACCCGCAGTGGCGCGGAGCGCGCGGATGGTTTCGGCGTTGTAAAGCACCGCGGCGCGATCCCGCCCAGCGGGGGAGAGCCGGATCGTGGCCTTTCCCTGGTGCAGCCCGGCACGGAATTCCGTGATCCCAGCCGCCCAGTACTCGGCGAGATCGAAGTCTTCGGCCCGGTCGAAGTGCTCGGCTAGCACGGCCAAGTGCAGGATCTGGTTGACCCGGTAGGTTCGCATGCCGCGGTGATCCCGGGCCACGAGGTACCATTTTCCGGCCTTCAGCACGATTCCGTACGGATCCAGGCGCCTGATCACGTCGGTCGGAGCCCGCCACCGCCGGTACAAGACCTCGATCCGCTGCTGCTTCCAGACCGTGTCAGCGACCGTGCTCAGATGCGGCGCCGAGTCACCGTCGTAGTACCAGCTGGGCGCGTCCAGGTGAAACCGCTCGCGGACAAGTGCCACCCTGGCGCGCATCTCGGCGGGCAGCGCGGCATCAAGCTTGAGCTGGGCCGCGGCAAGCACGCCGCCAAGGCCGAGATCGGCGGCGGGTCCTGGTATTCCGGCTAGCGCGAGCGCCTCCGCCTCGGCTGCTGTCATGCCGGTCAGCCGTGTCCGGTAACCCGCCACTAGCTGATAACCGCCTGCGGGCCCGGCGTCGCCGTAGAGGGGTATGCCGGCCGCTTGGAGTGAGCCGACGTCCCGGTAGATGGTGCGGACCGACACCTCAAGCTCGGCGGCGAGCTGCCCGGCGGTCATTTGGCCGCGGGCCTGCAGCAGCAAGATGATCGAGACAAGTCGGCTCGCGCGCATATCCCTGACACTAGATGTCAGGGAGGCGTGATTAACGTCGGGACATGGCGATAACCGAGAAATTCCTCCGCGCCCCGGGCCCGATCGAGATCGGCGGGCGCATGCTCAAGCGCTATCACATCGCGGCCTTCGGGGCCGAGATCGAACCAGGAATCCTGAAGGCCGCCTACGGCATCCTGCCTGAGTTGGTGCCTCAGCCCGATGACGAGACACCGCCGGCCGGCTGGCTGGTACTGCACACAAGCGCCAATGGCGCCTACCTGTGCGCTTACAGCTGGGTCTGGGGCAACGTCGTGGAGATGCGGTCGGCTGTGGCCGGAGAACCGTACCTTGGCTGCCCCGATACCGATCCCGCGAATTTCGGCGTGTTCGACCGCAGGTGGATCGGCTGCATCTGGGAGCTGGCACCGTTCGGCCACGAGCGATCGTCCTGGGTGCGGCACATTCTCGAGCCAGACCTGCCTGACCTGACCGGATACATCAACGACACCTTGCCCGAGGGCAGGACAGGAGGTGCACAGTGAGTGAGCGAAACGGACTCGGTGACTTCGACTTCTTCGTCGGATCCTGGAACAGCATTCAGCGGAAGCTCAAGAAACCGCTTGCCGATTGCGATGAATGGGAGGAATCCTCGGCCACGACGCGGTGCTGGCAAGTGTTCGGCGGCGCGGCGAACGTCGACGAGGTTCATTTCCCAGACTGGAGCTTTTCCGGCCTGTCCTTCCGGCTGCTTAATCCGGCGACCGGGGAGTGGTCCATCTACTGGGTGAACAGCCGGAACGGCGAGCTGGCCTTGCCGCCGGTGACCGGCCGGTTCCGTGACGGAGTGGGCCTGTTCTACGACCAGGAGCAATACGAAGACCGCGACATCACGGTGCGTTACAAGTGGTCAGACATCACCACGACGACGGCCCGGTGGGAGCAAGCGTTCTCGCTCGACGGCGGCCAGACCTGGGAAACCAACTGGACCGCCGACTTCACCCGGACCGACTGAACCGGAGTCTGACCGGACCAGCATCCGCGCCCCAGAATGCCGATGGGTGCGGCCGCTACCGGCGCATCCTTGCCGGCCAGGGTCAGACTTGGACGAACTCGATTCCGGCCAGGTTGCAGAAGTCGCGCCAGGCGGCAGCGTGGTGGCCCAGGTTCATCACCTCGTGGTGCGGCCCGCCCGCGGCCAGCCACCCGTTCAGGCAGGCCCGCACCCCGGACGCGGGGCGGAACTGGCCGTAGGGCATCTCCAGCGCGGGCAGTTCCTGGGTGTCCAGGTTCTCCCCCTCGGCGACGACCAGGCGGAACCGCTCACCCTCCAGCGAGACCAGGGTGGCCAGGGTGGCCGGGCCAGGCTGGTACTGGAACAGGAACGTCGGCGGGTCGCCCAGGTGCCCGATGCCCAGCGGCCGCTTGATCAGCTTGACCGGCCGGTCGGACCTGGCGATCTTCCAGTTGCCCTCGCCCATGTGACTCATCAGCACCGAGTCCGACGGGAAGTCCATCGCGTACATCTCGGTGAAGTGCGCGTCGCCGATCAGCACATGCCCGGCCGCCACCAGGCAGGAGGTGAGCACGTCGCCCTCGGCCGCGTAGCCGTACCCCTTGGCCATCAGCGTGGACGCCGCGGCCAGCGGCAGCCGGTGGAACCGCCCGTCCTCGCCGATCGCGTCGAAGTGCGCCGTGTACGCGCCGAATCCGCCCTCGACCAGGATGTTCTCGATCGCGACCTGCATCCGCGCGTGATCTTCCCGCTCCTGCACCGATAGCCGGGAGTCGATCTCGAAGTGCGCGTCCTCGAAGTCGATCACCTCGCGCACCGCGGGGCCACCGGCGGCCGCCATGCCCCGGTACAGGTCACCGGGCGCGACCGCGAGAATCTCCGGGCCGAGCGACCGGACCAGGGCGGACTCGTCCACCCTGATGTCGCCCATGTCGTTCATGGCATAGCCGAACAGCGCCACCTTGAGCCGCCGCCACGCGGTCACCGCGGCCGCCGCGCGCGCCCACCGGTGCACGTCCTCGCGGAACGAGCCGGCGCGCCAGTCATCGGTGAGCACGCAGAACCGCCGCCCGGCCCGCACCATCGAGTTCGCCGTGTCCTGCGCTCCGTGCACGCCCTGGTTGTAGGTCATGTCGGCCATGTCCCAGGCCCGGGTCACGTTGGGCTCGGGCTGGATGTTGGCCAGGCAGATGGGCAGCCGGGACTCCGCGAGCAGCCGGGCCACCCGCATCGCCGGCCCGTAGGTGAGCATCACCACGAGCACCCCGTCGAGGTCGGCGACCTCGAACTCGCGCATCACCCGCTCGGCGTCCTCGCGGTACTTGATGGCCTTGGCCGGGACGAACTCGAGCTCGCCGGGCACGCTCAGGTGCGCGGCGAGTTCGGCGGCGTAGCCCTCCTGCCGCTGCGCGATACCCGGGATCATGTCGTCGTAAAGATCTTGCATGATGCCGAGGATCCCGATGCGCGCAAAGCTGCCGGGCTTGCTAGTGGCCATGACCTTCCTCCTGAACGGATGACTCGTGGTCGGCGTCCAGCCGTCAGCGCTGGCCGTATTCCGTGGTGTACCGGCGGTGCAGGGCGTCGACCTGCTCGGCTGGCAGGGGCTCCGGCTCACCGAGCATCCGGGCCAGGTGGACCGTTCGGGCGGCATCCTCGCACATCACGGCGGCCTTGACCGCGCTGGCGGGGGTCGCCCCGATGGTGAAGACGCCGTGGTTGCGCATGAGCACAGCGGGCGAGCGGTGCCCGGTCAGGGTGGCGACAACGCCCCGGCCGATCTCGTCCCCGCCGACCAGCGCGAACGGCCCGATCGGGATCTCCCCGCCGAACTCGTCCGCCATCGCGGTGATCACGCAGGGGATCGCCTCGCCCAGGGCGGCCCAGGCGGTGGCGTAACCGGAGTGGGTGTGCACCACGCCGCCGACGCCGGGCATGTGCCGGTACACGTAACAGTGCGCGGAGGTGTCGCTGGAGGGCAGGTAGGCCCCGTCCACCCGGGCGCCGTCGAGGTCGCAGACCACCATCGACTCCGGGGTGAGGTCGGTGTAGGCGATGCCGCTGGGCTTGATGACCACCAGGTCGGGAGGCTCGTCCCCGCTGCCGACCCGTGCCGACACGTTCCCCGACGTCCAGGCCACCAGGCCGTTGTCCACCAGGGCCGCATGCAGGCGGCACACTTCCTCGCGGGCCGCCGCCACTGCCTCCCGCAGGGCCGCAGGTACGCCGTTCACGGCCTGGCTCCGCCCGCGCGGGGGAGCGCCCCCCCGGGCCCCCCGATGGCCTGCACCCCCTGTGCCTGGCTCGCGGGGGCCTTGGCCGTTTCCCTGTCGGCCCAGCCGGCCAGCACCTGGTCGCGCAGCGCCCGCAGCCGGTGCAGCACCTCGTTCGCGCCCCGGCCGAAGTAGTCGTGCAAGGTCACGTACTCCGCGTAGAGCTGGTCGTAGATGCCGGCGCTGGCCGGGTCCGGCGTATAGACGCCGCGCGTGCACGAGCCCATCACCGCGGCCGCGGCGGGCACGTCCGGGTAGGCGCCCGCGGCGACCGCGGCGTGGATCGCGGATCCCTGCGCGGGTCCCTGGGCGGAGCCGATCAGGCTCAGCGGGCGGCGGGTCACGTCGGCGTAGATCTGCATGATCAGCTCGTTCCTGGTGAGCCCGCCCGCGATCACCAGTTCACCCACGCTCACGCCGGCGTCCTCGAACGCGTCGATGATGACGCGGGTGCCGAACGCGGTGGACTCGATCAGCGCCCGGTAGATGTCCGGCGGGCGGGTGGCCAGTGTCAGGCCGGCCACGAGACCCGACAGGTGGTGGTCCACCAGTACCGAGCGGTTGCCGTTCAGCCAATCCAGGGCGATCAGGCCGTGCGCACCGGCCGGCTGTGCGGCGGCCTCAGCCGACAGCAGGTCGTGCACGCTCACGCCGCGCCGGGCCGCCGCGTCGTGGTAGGCGCGCGGCACGGCATGGTCGGCGAACCAGGCGAAGATGTCGCCGACGCCGGTCTGGCCCGCCTCGTAGCCGTAGCGGCCCGCGACGATGCCGCCGTCCACCACCCCGCACATGCCGGGTACCTCGGCCAGCTTCCCTGCGTTCATCACGTGGCAGGTCGAGGTGCCCATGATGAGCACCATCTGGCCGCCGGAGATGGCGTTCGCGGCCGGCGGCGTCACGTGCGCGTCCACGTTGCCCACGGCGACCGCGATGCCCTCGGGCAGCCCGGTCCACGCGGCGGCGCGGCGGGTGAGCGACCCGGCCCGGGCGCCCAGCGGCGAGATGGGGTGCTCCAGCTTGTCCTCCGCGAACCCGGCGAAACCAGGGCTGAGCGCGGCGAGGTAGTCCCTAGAGGGGTACTGGCCGTCCTGGCGGATGCCCTTGTACCCCGCGGTGCAGGCGTTGCGGGTCTCCGCGCCGCACAGCTGCCAGATGATCCAGTCGGCCACCTCGATCCAGCGGTCGGCCTTCTGGTAGATCTCCGGGTCCTCCTCGAGCACCTGGAGCGCCTTCGCGTACTGCCATTCGGCGGAGATCTTTCCGCCGTACCTGGCCAGCCACGGCTCGCCACGTTCGCGGGCCACGGCGTTGATCCGGTCCGCCTGGCCCTGGGCGGCGTGGTGCTTCCACAGCTTCACGTAGGCGTGCGGCCTGCGGTCCAGGCCGGGGAACTGGCACAGCGGAGTGCCGTCGCGGGTCACTGGCAGCGGTGTGGACGCGGTGAAATCGGTGCCGATACCGATGATCCGCCCGGGGTCTATCCCGGCCTGGGCCACCGCCGTGGGGACCGTCTCGCGCAGCACGTCGAGGTAGTCCTCCGGGTCCTGCAGGGCCCAGTCCGGTGGCAGCGGCTCCCCGGTGGCCGCCAGTTCCGCGTCCATGACGCCGTGCCGGTAGTCGTGGACGGCCGCGCCGAGTTCGGCTCCGTCGCTCACCCGCACCACCACGGCGCGCCCGGAAAGGGTGCCGTAGTCCACCCCGACGACGCACGGGTCCGCGGCTGCCGCGTCAGCGGTCATGGGTGCTCCCTTTCTTCCGCTGCGGCCCCCAGCGGCAGCCGGGGGACAGCGCCCAAGCGGGAGCCGGGAGCGGACGCGCTGGCGCGGGCAACCAGGTGCGGGGCGATCCGCAGGCAGGACACCGGCGGCGGGTGGCCGTCGATCATGTCGATCAGGGTGGCCAGCGCCCGCCGGCCCAGTTCGCCGAAGTCCTGGCGCACCGTGGTCAGCGGCGGCAGGAAGTACGCCGATTCCGGTATGTCGTCGAAGCCCACCACGCTGACGTCGCCGGGCACCCGCCGCCCGTGCTCGGCCAGCGCCCGGATCAGCCCGAGCGCCATGTGGTCGTTACCGCAGAACACCGCCCTGACCTCGGGGCTGGCAGCGATTCGCTGCCCGATCCGGTAGCCCGACGGGCAGCCCCAGTCACCGGACAGCAGTTCCGGCTCGGGCGCGCCGGCCTGCGCCAGGGCCTCCCGCCAGCCGGAGATCCGCTCCTGGGCGTCCACCCACGAGGCGGGCCCGGCGATGTGGTGCACCGTGCGGTGGCCGAGGTCCAGCAGGTAGCGCGTGGCCAGCGCGGCGCCCGCGGCGTTGTCCACGGCGGCGGAGGTGAGCGGTGCGTGGGTGCCGCAGCCTACCGCCACCAGCGGCACGTTCGCGCGGACCCGGCTGCACGCTGCCACCGCCGAGGTCTTCGGCGCGATCACGATGATTCCCTCGACACCCTGGTCGAGGAACCGGTCCACCGCGCCGAGCACGCTGCGCCGGTCCAGGGCGGGCAGGCTGGCGATGGACACGAAGTACGAGTGCGCCGCTGCCCGCTCGATGCCGTAGAGCATGGAGGCGGGCCCGTAGAGGCTGGTGTCGAAGCTGACCACCCCGAGCGTGCGGGTGCGCCGGGTGACCAGGGTGCGGGCGGCCGCGTTCGGCCGGTAGCCGAGTTCCGCGATCGCGGCGAGCACGCTGCCCCTGGTCTGCGCTTTGACGTTGGGGTGAGAGTTGAGTACCCGGGATACCGTCTGGTGCGACACCCCGGCCAGGCGTGCCACGTCGGCCATGACTGGTGGCCGGGACCTGCCCGCTCGTGCTGGCGCCATCGCGCGCCTCCCTGGTCTGCTTGCGCCGATGGGAGTGCCCAGGTAGCGCTGGCTGCGCGAGTCCCGATCGGGCGGCCCCCCTCCGGCCCGTTGCCCTCCGGCTAGCCAGAATTGTTACCGCTCACATCCCGCTGGGTCAACGGGGGAGGCAAGGCAGGGGAAAAGCGTTGCCAGGAACCGCCCATGCCCGCTGGGAAAAACGGGCGCCGAACCGGTTCAGAATTCGAAGCCGCCGGGGCGGCCGTTGCGGTCCGCGATCAGCCCGGCCATGGTTGCCAGGGCGATCTCGGCCGGGGTCCGGGAGCCGATGTTCAGCCCGATCGGGCGGTGCACGCGGGCGATCTGTTCGCCGGGCACGCCCAGGGCCGTCAGCGCTGGGATGTGCGGTGCCGGGTGCCGTGGGTTGCCCAGGATGCCCACCCAGCGCGCCGGGCTGGCCAGCGCGTCGCGCAGCACCGCCCCCAGTTCGGGCCGATGGTGGTCGGTCACCACGATGTCGGTGGCCTCGTCGGCCAGCTCGGCCAGCGCGGTGACGGTGGTGAGCCCGTCCAGGGCCGCCAGCCCGTCAAGCACCTCCGGGCCGGGCCCCTGGTGGCCGGCACCGTGGTGGTCCGCGCCGTGGTGGTCGGCACCGTCGTAGCCGGTCAGCACCCCGGCGCCGGGATCGACGAGGACGGGCCGGTAACCGGCGTCCCTGGCGTAGGAGAGCAGGAAGCGGGCCACCGGGGAGATGAATACCGCCACCAGCGTCCGCGTGCTGGCCGGGAGTGGGGCCTTGCCATGCGCCACGTCACAGGACGGGTCGGCGGAATCGGCGGCCGGGATGGAGACGGCGGTACCGGAATCGCTCATGTATCCGAGCTTGCCACGCCTGTCCAAACGCGGCCACCCAGCAACCGCCCGCCCCCACCCCACCGTTAGGACATGAACATGACAACGAGGCCCTCTTGGGGCACCTGATTCACATTCACGGCGCTTGAGGGCGGGGCCCGGCGGATACGCCCGCCCCGGCCGAGCGCACCAGGGCGGCGACCGCATCGCGCAGCGGCGCCATCCGCGCGGCGGCGGCGGCGCGCGCGCCAGCCAGGGACAGGCCGCCCGCCATCTCGGTCACCTCCAGGTAGGCCTTGAGCTTGGGCTCGGTACCACTGGGCCGGATCACCACCCGCGCGCCGGGCAGGTGGTAGGTCAGCACGTCCGACGGCGGCAGGCCGCCAGCGCCGGCCACCAGGTCGGTGACGCCGGTCACCGGCAGGTCCGCCAGGCTGGCCGGGGGCCGGGCCCGCAGCCCGGCCATGGCCTGGCCTGGTGCCCGGGTGGGGAGGGTGACCTGCGTGGTCAGGTGGACCCCGTGGGCCATCTCGAGCGCATCCCAGCGGTCGAGCAGGGACTGCCCGGCCGCGCGGGCCGTGGCCGCCAGCGACAGCAGGACCAGGGCCGCGCTGATGCCGTCCTTGTCCCGCACCACCGGGGTGACGGCATAGCCGAGCGCCTCCTCGTACCCGAACACGAACCGCGCGCCTGGCACCCGGTCCGCTGCCCGGACGATCCACTTGAACCCGGTGAGCGTCTCCGCGTACCGGACCCCGGCCGCTGCCGCGATCTTGGACAGCATGGTCGAGGAGACCACCGTCGTGGCGGCCAGCCGGGCGGCCGGGTCCGGCCCGGGGTCCTGATCCAGCAGGTACGCACCGAGCAGGGTGCCCACCTGGTCGCCGGACAGCGCCCGCCAGCCCTCGGGGGCGGCCGGGTCCGGGACCGCGACGGCGAGCCGGTCGCCGTCCGGGTCGTTGGCGATGACCAGGTCCGCGGCGGTCTCCCTGGCCAGCGCCAGAGCCAGGTCGAGGGCGCCTGGCTCCTCGGGGTTGGGGAACGCGACGGTCGGGAACTCGGGGTCCGGCTCGGCCTGCGCGGCGACCACGTGCGGCGGCGGGAAGCCGGCCCGCTCGAACGCCCGCAGCGCCAGCCCGGCCGCGACGCCGTGCAGCGGTGTGTACACCACCCGCAGGGCGGCCCGGGCGGCCCCGGGGCCGCCCGGCTCCGCGGGCCCCGCAAGGCCGGGGACCGCGCCGGCGATGGCGTCCAGGTACGCGCGGGCCATCTCGTCACCGAGCCTGGCGATCAGCGGGCTGTCCGCGGGCGCGACCGGGACCTCGGAGAGGTCGCCAAGTGCCGCGATGGCGGCGCCGATCTGCTTGTCCACCGGCGGGATGATCTGCGCACCGTCGCCAAGGTAGAGCTTGTAGCCGTTGTCCGCGGGCGGATTGTGGCTGGCCGTGATCATGATCCCGGCGGCGGCCCGCAGGTGCCGGACGGCGAAGGCGAGCAGCGGCGTCGGGTGCTGCGGTGGCAGCAGGTGCGCCCGGATCCCGGCCCCGGCGAGTACCCGGGCGGCCTCGTCGGCGAATTCGCCGGACCGGTGCCTGGCGTCGCAGCCGATGACCACGCCGGCCTGCGCCGCGCCAGGGCCGCCGTGCCCGGCCTGCAGCCACCCGGCCAGCGCCGCCGTGGCCGCCCGCACCACCGCCCGGTTCATCCGGTTGGGGCCGGCCCCGATCGCGCCGCGCAGGCCCGCGGTGCCGAACTCCAGCCGTGCGCCGAACCTGTCGGCAAGCTCCGCCGCGGCCGTCGCGCCGCCGTCGTCGAGCAGCCCGCGCAGTTCGGCGCGGTCCCGCTCGTCGGGGTCGCCAGCGATCCAGCGCTCGGCCTGAGCACGCAGATCGCCGCCGATCACGGCTGGCCCGGCACGATCACGGGCAGCAGCCCGGCCAGCAGCGCCCCCATCCGGCCCGCCGCTGCCTTGCCCGCGGCGACCACCTCCGCGTGGTCGAGTCCGTGGGGGGCCAGCCCGGCTGCCAGGTTGCTCACCAGCGAGATGGCGAGCACCTCCGCGCCCAGATGGCGCGCGGCGATGGCCTCGAGCACGGTGGACATGCCGACCAGGTCGGCGCCGAGCGTGCGGAGCATCCGGATCTCGGCCGGCGTCTCATAGTGCGGGCCGGGCAGCGCGGCGTAGACGCCCTCGGCCAGCCCCTCGTCCGCCCGGGCGGCCAGCGCGCGCAGCCTGGCCGAGTAGAGGTCGGTGAGGTCGGTGAAGCGCGGCGGGTAGCCGTCGGGTGGCGGGGGCCCGCCCAGCGGTGAACGCCCGGTGAGGTTGAGGTGGTCGCGGATCAGCACCGGCTGCCCGACCTGGTAGCCCTCCCTGATCCCGCCCGCCGCGTTGGTGAGGACCACCACCTGGCACCCGGCGGCCACCGCGGTACGCACGCCGTGCACCACGGTCGCCGGGCCGTGTCCCTCGTACAGGTGGACCCGGCCGAGGAACACCAGGGCACGGACGGCACCGGCCCGCAGCGAGCGGACCACGGGGGAGTGGCCGCCCACCGTGGGCGGCGGGAAGCCGCCGAGCGCGGCGAGCGGCACCTCCGCGCCGGCGGCGCCCAGGGCGTCGGCCGCCGGTGCCCAGCCCGAGCCGAGTACCACGGCGACGTCGTGCCGGGGCACACCGGTCAGCTCGGCCAGCCGGGCGGCGCTGGCCTGCGCCGCCCGGTACGGATCGGAGATCGCCGTCATGCCTTGATGTACGGCTTCCCGTCGGCGGCGGGCGGCCGCACCCGCCCGACCAGCCCGGCCACGGCAATGATCGTCGCCACGTAGGGCGCCATCAGCAAGATGAACGAGGAGACCGGCACGCGCAGGACGGACAGCTCGGTCTGCAGCTGGAAGCTGAATCCGAACAGCAGCGCCGCCGCCACCGAGCCCAGCGGCGTCCAGCGCCCGAAGATCATCGCGGCCAGTGCGATGTAGCCGAAGCCGGAGCTGATGTCGGACGTGAAGAAGCCGACCGAGCCGACCGTCAGGTATGCCCCGCCGATCCCGGCGATCAGGCCGCCGAGGATGACGTTGCGGTACCTGGTCCACCGCACCCTGATGCCGACCGTGTCGGCCGCGACCGGATGCTCGCCGACCGCGCGCACCCGCAGCCCCCACCGGGTCCGGAACAGGCCGATCTGGATCACCAGGATCAGCGCGTAGGTGATGTAGAGGAAGACGTTCGCGTCGAAGAAGATCGGGCCGATGATCGGTATGTTGCCGAGCACGGGGATCTTGAGCGTGCCGAACGTGTTGCCGGTGTTGAAGGTGTTGGCGTAAGGGCTCAGGACCCGGTTGTACAGGTAGTTGGTCAGCCCGAGCGCGATCACGTCGAGCACCACGCCGACGATGATCTGGTCTACCAGGAACGTGATCGCGAAGATCGCGAGTATCACCCCGACCAGGCCGCCGGTCAGCGACCCGCCGATCAGCCCGAGCCAGACCCCGCCGGTAGCGCTGGCCACGGCTGCCGCGGTGAACGCGCCGGTGAGCAACTGGCCCTCGATCGCGATGTTGATGACGCCGGATCGCTCGCACATGAGGCCGGCCATGGCGCCGAGCATCAGCGGGATGGACGCGGTCAAGGTCCCCTGCAGCAGGTCGATGACCTGAAGCGGGCCGACCGAGCTGCCGGCGTCCGCCCAGGCCAGCAGCGATAGCAGGAAGCACAGCAGCGCGATCGCGATGGTGATCCGCTTGCCCCTGGGGGAGAGGTCGGCGACGGCGCGCAGGATGCCCAGGGCGATCGAGATCGCGCCGAGCAGGTAGGCCGTCAGTGCCCCCGGCACGTGGATCCCGGGCAGTTTCGGCGTGGCGCCGGGCAGGGACAGCGCGAAGACGGCGTCGCCACGGTGCGCGAAGAGGCCGAAAACGAAGATGTCGATCAGGCCGAGCAGGATGAACGTGCCCGCGGCGAGGTACCTGCGGCCTACCGGTACCGGTGCGCGGACCGGGGCAGGGGCATCCAGAGTGGTGGTCATCCCGACCATCCCTTCGACGCGACGGCCTGCGGGCCGGCCCCGCCGGTGCCCCGCAGCCGGAACAGCAGCCGGATCAGCGGTGGTGCGGCGACAAAGAGCACGATCAGGGCCTCGATGACGTTGGTGACATCGGCCGGGACGCCGGTGGCGGCCTCCATCACCGTGCCGCCGGCGTTCATCGCGCCGAACAGCAGCCCGGCGAGGACCACGCCCAGCGGCCTGGCCCGGCCGAGCAGCGCGACCGTGATGCCGTCGAAGCCGTAGGTGCCGTAGCTGGTGGTCGTCAGCGGCGCCGTCTGACCCTGCACGATCGTGCTCGCCGACAGGCCGGCCAGGCCGCCGGCGATCAGGAACGCGAGCACCCAGACCCGTTCCACGCGGATGCCGGCGCTGCGCGCCGCGCTCGGGCTCGCGCCCACGGTCCGGAACTCGAAGCCCAGCGTGCTGCGCGACAGCAGCCAGGCCGTCGCGGCGGCGGCCGCCAGCGCGATCAGGAACCCGACGCCGACCTGGGGTGGTGGCCCGCCGACATGCGGCAGCATCGCGCTTCCCCTGACGGGTGGCGCCAGTGCGCTGGTCTGGCTGGGCGCCTGCATCAGATTCCGGCTGGACAGCAGGAAGGCCAGCAGGTTGTACATGACGTAGTTGAGCATGATCGTGAGGATGACCTCGTGCGCGCCGGTCCGCGCCTTGATCTCGCCCACGATCCAGCCGATCACCGCACCGCCGGCGAAGGCGCCGATGATGCATACCACCGCGTGCAGCACGATCGGCAGGTTCACCGCGTAGCCGAGCCAGGTCGCGACGACCGCGCCGCCGATCCACTGGCCAGCCGCGCCGATGTTGAACATCCCGGCCCGGAAACATAGAGCCACCGACAGCCCGGTGAGGATGAGCGGGGTCGCCTCGAACGTGGTGAGCGACAGCGGGTAGAAGATCGCCGCGATCGAGCCACCGTGGAAGGCAGCCGAGATCGTCGCCGGGCTGAAGATCGCACCCTCGAACAGCGCCGAGTAGGCCGAGGACACCGACGTCCAGGTCGCCGAGAACGCCGTGCCCGGCGCGTAGCCGACTGAGTCCCAGGCGCGCAGCACCACCGGGTCACTGGCCACGATCAGCACGGCACCGACCAGCAGGGCGATGAAGAAGGCCAGGATCGTGATGACGACCGAGTTCCCCTCGGTCACCGCCTGGATGATCGCACTGCCGGTAAGCGGCTGCCGGCCACGCGGCTGGTCCGGTGCGGGCGCGCCCGTGCCCTGGGCGGTGGTGGTCGCCGCGGTCGGTACGTAAGGCTCTGCGGAGGGCTCTGCCTCGTGCTGATCACTCATGGCTGCTCGGCTCCTGGGCTGGCACCGGCGTCTGCGGTGCGTCCCCCGAGTCGGGGGCGGTGGATCCAGCCGGGTCGCCCCCGCCGGCCATCAACAGGCCCAGCTCCTGTTCGGAGATGGTGGGCGGGCAGAACGCGACGATCCGGCCCTCGTACATGACGGCGATGCGGTCGGCCAGGGCGTAGATCTCGTCGAGCTCGGATGAGACGATCAGCACGGCCGCGCCCGCGTCCCGCTGGGCGACCAGGCGTTTGTGCACGAACTCGATCGACCCGACATCGAGGCCCCGGGTTGGCTGGCTGACGAGCAGCAGCTTGACGTCCCGGCCCATCTCGCGCGCGACCACGACCTTCTGCTGGTTGCCGCCGGACAGCGTCCCGGCCGGCGTCTCCACCGACGTGGTGCGCACGTCATACTCCTCGACGCGCTTGACCGCCGATTCCCGGATGGCGTCCAGGTTCAATGCGATACCGGAGGCGTACGGCGGCCGGTCGTAGAGGTCGAGTATGAGGTTGTCGGCGACCGAGAAGTCAGCCACCAGGCCGTCTTCCGACCGGTCCTCCGGGACATAGCCGATGCCTGCGTGGAGCCTGACGCGGGTCGGGGCATGGCTGAGATCGGTGCCGTCCAGGTGCACCGAGCCGGTCGCGGGCCGGAGGCCTATCAGTGCCTCGCACAGCTCGGTCTGGCCGTTTCCCTGGACGCCGGCCACGCCGAGGATCTCGCCGGCCCGTACCTGGAAGGACACGCCGCGCACCGACCGCTCGCCGCGCTCCCCCGCCACGGTCAGGTCCCGGACATCAAGCAACACATCGCCCGGCTTGGCCGGTTCCTTGCTCACCCGCAGCTGCACCGACCGCCCGACCATCAGCGATGCGAGTTCGGTGCTGGTGGTCGTCGGCGGCCGTTCCCCGACGACCTTGCCGCGCCTGATGACGGTGATGGTGTCGGCGATCGCCTGGACCTCTTTGAGCTTGTGCGAGATGAAGATGATCGACCGCCCGCCCTCCCGCAGTTCGCGCATGATCCGGAACAGGTCCTCGGTCTCGCCGGGGGTCAGCACGGCGGTGGGCTCGTCGAGGACGAGCACCTGCGCATCGCGGAGCAGCGCTTTGATGATCTCCACCCGCTGCTGCACGCCGACCGGCAGCTCCTCCACCATGGCGTCCGGGTCCACGCGCAGGCCGAACCGCTCGGAGAGTGCGAGTACTTCACGGCGCGCCGTGCGCCGGTCGAGCAGGCCAATGGAGGCCAGGCCGAGCGGCGGTACGCGGAGCCCGCCCAGATGGAACTCGGGGGTGGCCAGCCGGCGCACCGGCTCGCTGCCGAGCGTGACGTTCTCGGCCACCGTGAAGACCGGCACCAGCATGAAGTGCTGATGCACCATGCCGATCTTGGCCCGGATCGCGTCCCGGGGCGAGTGGATGGCGACCGGCTCGTCGTCGAGCAGGATCTCGCCCTCATCGGGCTGCATGAGCCCGTAGAGCACGTTCATCAGCGTGGTCTTGCCCGCGCCGTTTTCCCCGAGCAGGGCGCGGATCTCGCCCGGCTGGACGACCAGGTCGATGCCATCGTTGGCGACCAGGCTCCCGAAGCGCTTCGTGATACCGCGCAGCTCAAGCTTCACCGGCAGCCACCCTCCAGCCGATTCTGGTCAGTGTCCCCGGCCGCGGCCGGGGACACTGACCAGCTTGACGGTACTTCCTGCCTGGTGCCCTGGCTACACGGGGCTCTTGGTGGCAGGAACGATCTTGCCGCTGATGATCTGCGCCTGGAGCGTCTTCAGTTCGGCCTGGAGCGTCGCCGGGACCTTGCTCGCCCACATGTGGAACGGTGCCAGCACGGCCCCGCCGTTGGCGAGCGTGCCGACGTAGCTGCCGCCACTGTGGCCCCTGGCGGCCAGCAGCACGGCGGCCTTCACCGAGGCGGTGATGCCCTTCTCCACGCTAGTGATGAAGTACGGGCAGTAGGTCGCGGCGCTGACGCAGCCGTCGGTGTCCACCCAGAACATGGAGATCTTCTTGCCGGAGCTGTTGGCGGTCTGGACCGCCTTCGCCGAGCCGAGCCCCACGAGGCCCGCCACCGGGAAGATGATGTCGGCGCCATCGTGGATGAACGTGTTGGTGATGGTCTGGCCCGCGGTGACGTTGGTGAAGCTGCCCGCGAACGTTCCGTTCTGGCTCGGATAGCTCCAGCCGAGCACCTGGACGTGGGTGTGGTGCTGCGTGTTGTAGTACTGCACCCCGTCCCAGAAGCCGTCCTCGTAGATCGTGACCGTGCCGAACTTCATGCCACCGAAGGTGGCCACCTTGCCGGTCTTGGTCATCCCGGCCGCCAGGTAGCCACCGAGGAAGGCGTCCTGGACCGTGTTGTACACCAGCTGGGTGATGTTGTGGGCGATCGTCGGATGGGGCTTGGTTGACAGGCAGAAGGAGGCGTACGAGCAGTCGACGATCGCGAACTTCTGCTTCGGGCTGGCCAGGGCAGCGGACTGGGTCGCCGGGCCCATGGCGAAGCCAACGGTGACGATGACCCCGCACTTCTGGCTCTCGAACGTGCTGATGTTCTTGGCGTAGTCCGACGTGGAGGTCGACGGCAGGTACTTGACTGTGATGTTCGGGTTGGTGGCCGCGGCCGCCTGCATGCCCGCCCACGAGGACTGGTTGAACGACTTGTCGTTGATGCCGCCGGTGTCGGTGACCATGCACCCGGTGAACTTGGCCGCGGTGCCCGAGCCCGAACCCGAGCTCGTGGACGATGAGCTGGGCTTCGCGCACCCAGCGGCGAGCAAGGCCAACGCTGCCAGTGCAGCCGCGGCCCGGAAAGCTTGTCTCACTTGCTTACCTCCTTTTCGGAGCGCCTGTTGCCTGCTCCGTTGGGATGGGTTCCCCGCATCCCTCGTGCGGACCGCTGGCCCCCTCCTCCGCCCGGAGCGCCCATGGGTTGAAGATCCCAGGCGCCTGCTTCGGGATGATCGCAGGCTAGACCTGGTCCGCCGTCCGGGGAAGGCGGCGGGCATTGATCCCTCGCGCCGTTGCCAAATCGCAACCGGATTTCCAAGGTGCGGTGCGCAAGTGCGGGGATCGGTGAGCGGTCGGCGCCGGTGAGCGAGCGGAATGGCGTTTCCGGCGCTACGGACCGCTGGCCAGGGCGCGGCCCCGGGCTGCCGCGGGGCCGCTGTTATCGTGACCGTCGGAGGGGTGCGATGACTGTCGACTGGCCAGCGCTGCGGTCCGCCGCGGCGCAGATGACGGAGCGGGCCCATGCGCCGTACTCGCGACTGCATGTGGGGGCCGCGGGCGTGACGGACGACGGCCGGGTCGTGACCGGTTGCAACGTGGAGAACGCCTCCTACGGGCTCACCCTGTGCGCCGAATGCGGCCTGGTGTCCGCCCTGCACGCCAGCGGCGGCGGCACCCTGGCCGCGGTGAGCGTGGTGAGCGGCGACGGCCAGCGGCTGCTGCCCTGCGGGCGCTGCCGCCAGCTGCTCATGGAGGCGGGCGGGCCCGGCCTGCTGGTGGACACCGACGCCGGGCCGACCGAGCTGGCCCTGCTCCTGCCGTCCCCGTTCACCAGCGCTGACCTGGCCGGCCGCGGGAGGACCGATGGCTGAGGCAGGGCGCACCGTCCCGCCGGCGGCCAGCGACCGGCAGGTCCCCGCAGCGGTCGATTTGATTAGAGCCAAACGAGATGGCGTGCCACTGTCCGGCCACGAGATCGACTGGGTGATCGGGGCTTACCTGCGCGGCGAGGTGGCGGAGGAGCAGATGTCCGCCCTGCTCATGGCCATCTACTTCCGTGGCCTTGAGCCGGCCGAACTGCGCGCCTGGACCGGAGCGATGATCGATTCCGGGGAGCGGCTCGATCTGTCCGGGGTCGGCCTGCCGACCGTGGACAAGCATTCGACCGGGGGAGTCGGCGACAAGGTCTCGCTGATCCTCGCCCCCCTGGTGGCGGCCTGCGGCGCCGCGGTGCCGCAACTGTCCGGCCGCGGCCTCGGGCACACCGGCGGCACCCTGGACAAGCTGGAGGCCATCCCCGGGTGGCGGGCCGCCCTGTCCAACGAGGAGATGCTCGCCGTGCTCCGGCAGGCCGGCTGCGTCATCTGTGCCGCGGGCGCGGGCCTGGCCCCGGCCGACCGCCGGCTCTACGCGCTGCGGGACGTGACCGGCACCGTCGAGTCGATCCCGCTCATCGCCAGCTCGATCATGTCGAAGAAGATCGCCGAGGGCACCGGTGCCCTGGTGCTCGACGTCAAGGTGGGCAGCGGTGCCTTCATGCGCCGGGAGGAGGACGCGCGGCTGCTGGCGCAGACCATGGTGGCGCTGGGCACCGAGTCCGGGGTGCGCACCACGGCGCTGCTGACCCGGATGGACACGCCGCTCGGCCGGGCCGTCGGCAATGCCATCGAGGTCGAGGAGGCCGTGGCCACCCTGGCCGGGTACGGGCCGTCCGACCTGGTCGAGGTGGTCCTCGCGCTGGCCAGGGAGATGCTGCGGCTCGTAGGCGTAGACGCCGACCCGCAGGCGGCGCTGGCCAGCGGGCAGGCGCTCGCCCGCTACCGCGACATGATCACCGCGCAGGGCGGGGACCCGGATGCCCCGCTGGCGGTGGCCAGGCACATCCGGACGGTGCCGGCGCCCGCCGAAGGCTGGCTGCGGCGCCTGGACGCCCGCGCCGTGGGCAACGCCGCCTGGCGGCTGGGTGCGGGCCGGGCCCGCAAGGAGGACCCGGTCAGCGCGGCCGCGGGCGTGCTGTGCCTGGCCAAGCCGGGCGACTGGGTGCAGGAGGGGGAGCCGCTGCTCGAGTTGCGCGCCGACGACGAGTCCCGGTTCCCCGCCGGGCTGGCCGCCCTGGGTGACGCCTTCGAGATCGGCGCCGAGAGCCCTGTGCTGCCCGCCCCGGTCATCGACCAGATAGGCGGGTAACGACAGCCGCCTCGAGGTGTGAGAATAAACGAATGCCCAGCTTGGCAGAGATTCGCTCCGCGCCCAAGGTATTGCTGCACGACCACCTGGATGGCGGGCTGCGCGCAGCCACGGTGGTGGACCTGGCCCGCAGCATCGGCTACGACCGCCTGCCCAGCTACGACACCGGCGAGGTCGCGGTCTGGCTGCAGCGCGGCGCCAACCGGGGCCACCTCAACCTGTACCTGGACGCGTTCCAGCACACGCTGGCGGTCATGCAGACCCGGGAGGCCCTGATCCGGGTGGCCGCCGAGTGCGCGGAGGACCTGGCCGCCGACGGCGTGGTCTACGCGGAGGTCAGGTTCGCGCCGGAACTGCACGTGGCCGGTGGGCTGAGCCTGAACGAGGTCGTCGAGTCGGTGCTCGAGGGGTTCCGGCTCGGCAGCGATGGCCGGGGCATCACGATGTACGCGCTGCTCACCGCCATGCGCACCGCGGCCCGCTCGCTGGAGATCGCCGAGCTCGCGGTCCGGTATCGCGACCGGGGCGTGGCCGGGTTCGACATCGCCGGCGCGGAGGCAGGCTGGCCGCCCAGCCGCCACCTCGACGCGTTCCAGTACGTGGCGCGGGAGAACTTCCACATCACGATCCACGCCGGCGAGGGGTTCGGGCTCCCGTCGATCTGGGAGGCGCTGCAGTGGTGCGGCGCGGAGCGCCTCGGGCACGGGGTGCGCATCGTGGACGACATCCGGGTCAGCCCGGAGGGCGCGGTGGAACTCGGGCGGCTGGCCAGCTACGTGCGGGACCGCCGGATCCCGCTGGAGATGTGCCCTACCTCCAACGTGCAGACCGGGGCCGCTGCCTCGATCGCGGAGCACCCCATCCGGCTGCTCCGCCAGCTTTCCTTCCGGGTCACGGTGAACACCGACAACCGGCTGATGAGCGGGGTGACGCTGTCCTCGGAGTTCCACCGTCTCGTGGAGACGTTCGGCTACGGCTGGTCGGACATCGAGTGGCTGACGATCAACGCGATGAAGAGCGCGTTCGGGCATTTCGATGAGCGGATCCGGATCATCAACACGATCATCAAGCCGGGCTTCGCCACCGCCCGCGCGGCCAGCGACTCGGTGGTGCGGATCCCAGGGCTGGGTAAGTAGCCAGGTATGCCCGCTGATGACCGCAGCGCCCGTCCTGGCGTCGATGTCGTGTCAGGAACCACAGTCCCGGCACCGGGTGCCATGACCGACACCGCCCTGGCGGGTGTGCCGGTGCCCCCGGCGCCGGGCAGCGGCGCCGTGCTCTCCGACGCCGCGCTGCGCCGCGCCCTGCACGGGCTGCCCGGTGTGGACCAGACCGGCGCGCAGGCGCGCGCGGCGGCACTGGCGACCCGGTCGATCAAGCGGGAAGCCAAGCTCTGGGCGCTGGAGATGGCGGTCCGGATGGTGGACCTCACCACGCTGGAGGGGGCGGACACCCCGGGCAAGGTCCGCGGCCTGTGCGTCAAGGCGCGCCAGCCGGACCCGGCCGACCCGGCCGTGCCGCCGGTCGCCGCGGTGTGCGTGTACCCGGACCTGGTGGCGACGGCGCGGGCCGCACTAACCGGCAGCCCGGTCGCGGTGGCCTCGGTGGCCACGGCGTTCCCGTCCGGGCGCGCCTCGCTCGCGGTCAAGCTCGCCGACGTGGCGGAGGCGGTGGACGCCGGCGCCGACGAGGTGGACATGGTCATCGACCGCGGGGCCTTCCTGGCCGGCCGGTACGCCCAGGTCTACGAGGAGGTCCGCGCGGTGCGCGAGGCCTGCGGTAACGCGCACCTGAAGGTGATACTGGAGACCGGCGAACTGGTCACGCTCGACAACGTGTCCCGCGCGTCCTGGCTGGTGATGCTGGCCGGTGCCGATTTCATCAAGACCTCGACGGGAAAGGTGCAGCCGGCCGCGACGCCGCCGGTGGCCCTGGTGATGCTGTCGGCGGTGCGGGACTTCTCGGCGGCCACCGGCCGGCGGGTCGGCGTCAAGGTCGCGGGCGGGGTGCGCACCGCCAAGGACGCCATCCGCTACCTGGTGCTGGTCCGGGAGACAGCCGGGCCGGACTGGCTGTCCCCCGACTACTTCCGCATCGGCGCCTCCAGCCTGCTCAACGACCTGCTGATGCAGCGCAGCAAGCAGCTCACCGGCGCCTATGCCGGCCCCGACTACTTCACCGTGGACTAGGTCTAACTCTGCGCCGTCGGCCGGCGCTCAGGCCACCGGGCCAGCCGGATCTCATGGTCAGCCGGTGACCATGCGGATCCTCCTGTTGTCGCTGATCAGCAGGCTGTGGCCGTCCGCCGCCAGGCCGCTTGGGAAGTCCAGTGCGGCGCTGGTGGCGGGCCCGCCGTCGCCGGTGAACCCGTCTGTGCCGTTGCCGGCCACGGTGTAGATGTCGCCGGTGGTCATCGGCTTGCCGTAGAACGTGCCGCTGGCGGCGGCGAGCACCCGGATCCGGTGGTTGTTCCGGTCGGAGATCACCAGGTTGCCGGTGCCGTCGACCGCCACGGTGTAGGGAAGGTCGAGTGCGGCGCTGGTGGCGGGGCCGCCGTCGCCGGCGAACCCCTGGGTCCCGTTACCGGCGATCGTGTAGATGTGCTCGGCGGTCATAGCCTGCCCATAGAAGGTGCCGGTGCTGGCCGCGACCACCCGGATCCGGTTGTTGATCTGGTCGGCGATCACCAGGTTGCCCGCGCTGTCGACGGTCGTGTCGCTGGGGTCGTCGACCGCGGCGCTGGTGGCCAGCCCGCCGTCACCGTTGAAGAATCCGCTGCCGTTGCCGGCGACGGTGTAGATGTGCCCGGCGGT